>JAKSAW010000426.1 GCA_022361455.1 Pseudomonadales bacterium
CGCAATCAAAACAGTTTGAAGCATACAACAAGCTCACTGCTTTCATTATGCACGACCTGAAAAACCTTATCGCTCAGCAAGCCCTAGTGGTAAAGAACGCTGCTAAGCACAAGGAAAACCCTGCTTTTATCGATGACATGATAAACACCATCGACAACTCTGTTAACCGCATGAACAACCTGCTACAAAAGCTGCAACAAAAAGAGTCAACTAATGTTATTGTTAGCCGCATGGATTTGCACAAAGTATTGATTGAGGCAACGCAGAAATGCCATGATCGATACCCAATTCCTTCCTTACACTTAGATGATCACGAATCATCCATTGAGGCTGATAAAGATCACTTTGAAATGGTGATGATTCACCTGATTAAAAACGCCCAAGAAGCCACTGATTCAGATGGCTATGTTGATGTAACATTAAGGCGGGAAGACTCCTTGATTGTTATTGAAGTTGAGGATAATGGGATGGGAATGGACCAGGCCTTTATCAAAGAGCGACTATTTAAGCCCTTTGATACCACCAAATCCGGAAAAGGAATGGGTATTGGTGTTTACCAGGCTCGTGAGTTGATAAGGTCATTAGGTGGCGATATCACAGTTCAAAGTGAACTGGGTGAAGGATCCACGTTTACAATTAAGATTCCAGAGACAGCATAAAAATAGAATGAGCCGAAAAGAAACCAACAAACCAGTGCTACTCATTGTAGAAGACGATGCAGGTATACAGAGCCAACTTAGATGGCATTTCGACCAATACGAAGTCGTTGTAGCTGGAAACCGCCAAGAAGCCATTGCGGCTGTTAGAAAATATGAACCATCGGTAGTGCTTCAGGACTTGGGTTTGCCGCCTGATGAAGAAGGTGTTGAAGAAGGTTTCAAGACGATTCAGGAAACTATCAATCTGGTTCCTTCCGCCAAGATTATTGTGGTTACTGGCTACCATGACTATGAAAACGCTCTGCGAGCAGTTGCTTTAGGCGCATACGATTTTTATCAAAAGCCCGTTAATACCGAAACCCTGGATCTAATCGTTCAACGGGCCTATCAAATCCATAATCTAGAAAGCGAAAACCGTCGCTTGCAAACCACTCAGCAGTCACCCTTAAATGGCATTATCGCTTCTGATGAGAAGATGTTAAGAATCTGCCGTACTGTAGAGAAAGTTGCTCCCACCGATGTTACTTGCTTAATTCTTGGCGAATCGGGAACAGGTAAAGAAGTCATAGCTAGAGCCATACATGAACTTGGTCCTAGAAAAGAAAATAAGTTTGTTGCCATAAACTGTGCCGCCGTACCAGAAACACTAATGGAAAGTGAGTTATTCGGCTATGAGAAAGGCGCATTTACCGGAGCGGCTAAACGCACACTTGGAAAGGTTGAAGTTGCGAATCAAGGCACCCTATTTCTAGACGAAATCGGTGATATGCCATTAGCGCTTCAGGCGAAGCTGTTGCGATTTTTACAAGAGCGCGTAGTTGAACGACTTGGAGGACGAGAAGAAATAGCGGTTGATGTTCGAGTCGTTTGCGCGACCAATAAAAACTTAGAAGAAATGGTGCGAGAAAACACCTTCCGAGAAGATTTATATTACCGTATTAGTGAAATGGTCATTGACCTACCACCATTGCGTGATCGTGAAGGTGACAAAATTCTCTTAGCCCGTCATTTATTGAAGAAGTTCGCTGATAACCAAGGCCGAAACATTAAAGGCTTTACCGCAGAGGCCGCGGCAGCCATAGAGTCATACGACTGGCCTGGTAACATTAGAGAAATGGAGAACAAGTTAAAACGAGCTGTCATCATGTGTGAGTCTAAGCAGATCACCTTGGAAGATATGGCGCTCCCTCAACACGAAGACCTTTCAATTAATCTACGCCAAATCCGTCAAGAAGCAGAACGCAGTGCGATTATCCGCGCGATCAATATGTGTGATGGTAATATTTCTGCTGCTGCAAAATTGCTCGGTGTAACACGCCCAACGCTCTACGATTTGGTCAAGAAGTATAATATTGAACTGGTATAGGCTGGTTAGATTTAGGAGTAATCAATGGCTTTAATGGAGTCAGTTAAAAAGTCGCTAGCAGGCGCATTTAATTCGCAAAGCGCAAAGGTATTGATATTAAGCGTAGTGCTGGCACTATCGGGCTGTGACCAACTCGATACACCCAAGAACGCTCAGGGTAGCGGCGCCTTAGATCGCGCACAGTCTTATCTTGATCAAGGGCAATATCGAGCAGCATCGATTGAAGCTCGAAAAGCTTTACAAGAAGACGGCTCGAACGTAGAAGCTCATATCCTTCTTTCTAGAATCCTGATGGACGTAGGACAGGGGAAATCTGCGATTATCCAGTTAGAGCAGTTATCGCCGGCAGAATCGAAACCAGCGATATACTATTTAACGCTAGCCGAAGCCTACATTTCACGACATAAGTACTACTCTGCTGCTGAAATTCTTGAGCAACATCAATTCACTACTAACGAAGATAAATTCAAATACCATATTCACCTATCAAAAGTTAAGTCGGGGCTTGGCGAATTCAAAGCCGCGAAAGAACAGCTGAACAAGGCACAACAGTATGCCGGCGACGATGTTGAAAATAAGCAACGAATCTTAATTGATGCCGCCAGTCTATCTCAGCGTACTGGTGGCAAAGAAGTGGCTACCTATTTAGATCAAGCCATTGCTCTAGGCAACCACCCTGAAGCACTCATCGCGAAAGCTTCCTATGAATTTCAAAATGAGAACTTTGAAAAAGCAGAAGACCTACTTTCAAATTCGCTGTTAGAGCTAAAAACCACTGATATCCTCACCCCAATGAGAGCAAAGGTTTTACAAGGGTTAATTAAAACCCTAACAAGATCTGGTCGTTCAAGTGAAGCTTTGATTTACTCCAAGCTCTTAGCAGAAGCCACACCTAATGCTGAAGACAATCAAAATAAATTTACCGAAGCAATGAAGCTTTACCAAGAAGGTAAATTAGAAGAAGCAGAGCAGCTACTTTCCGATATGCATTCGCAATCCGGAGGCAATGAGCTTAGTGGGCGCCTATTAGGTCTTATCAACGCGCTCCAAGGGGATTTCTATGAAGCGGATAGTTTCCTAACCGATAATATCGATCCTGAAACTGCTTCGAGTAAAGCGCTAAGAGTGCTGGTTGAAACCAAGTTAAGATTAAACCAGAACGAAGAAGTGTTAAAAATCCTTGAGACCAAATTACAGCGAAGCCCCGAAGATGTAGAGATACTCTCTATTTATGGTTTAGCGCTTCTAACAACTGGGCAAGTTGACCAGGCCGTTAAGCATATTGAAAAGGCAATCTCCCTTGATCCGTCTAAGCAAAAACTTAAAGTAAGACTAGCGGATATTTACCAACGCCAGGGTAAAAAGGATGAGGCATTAAAGCTGTTAACAAACGTCTATGAGCAAGATAAAGCGAATGAGAATGCAATTGTGGCATTGGGTAAACTTTACCTGCGAATGGATAATCCTAAAGCTGCACTAGCTTTAAGCAAAGACCAATTAAAACGCGCCCCAAAAGATCTATTCAGTCATAGTTTCGCCGGGTCGATCGCTTTTGCTGTTAAGGACTTCCCTGCTGCAATAGGTCATTACCAACAAGCGCTAAGAATTGATGACGAAGACTTACCCAGTCATTTTGGCTTAGCAAATGCGCACATCAATCAGAAAGATTTCGATGCAGCAATCCAAAGATCCAAGCTTTTAATTGATAAAGCCCCCAACATACCGCAGGTATATAAGATTCTAATTACCGCTAGCGAGCTCAGCGATAGAAAAGACCAAGCGATTGATCTTATGGTTTCTAAAAATGATCAAGATATACAAGCATGGGCACCCGCAACTGTGCTAGCTGAATATTATCTTCGCAACGGTGATTCCAAAAAGGCGGTCGAGTACGCCGATGAGGCTCTATCAAGAAATGCGCTAGTTGCCTATTCACAGCGTGTCGCATTGCTTGTTTATTTCCAAAGTGCCAACCAATTCATGGCTAAACAACAGTACAACCAAGCGCGAGAGCTACTGATAAAAGGTCTGCAACTGAAGCCTGAAGACATCCGCTACTTGTCCGCTCTAACGGCTCTGGAAATTCGAAGTGGACAACATCGCGAAGCAGAGAAGCTAATTGCTCAATTGGAAACAACATTTCCGGACTCAACTATTAGCCTTGAGCTACGAGGCGATTTGCTGCTTGCACAGGACAAACTTGAAGATTCAGAGCAACAGTTTCAGAAAGCCTGGAATCGAAACAAGAATGACGCTATTGCGGTCAAGTTATTAAAAGTAAGACAACGTCTTAATAAGAACACAAACACTTTCCTCGACGAGTGGATTGTGGCATTACCAAAGAGCACTCGCGCTCTCACTACTAAAGCTATCGAGGCTCAAAAAGCCAACAACGTTAGACTCGCTAGCAAGCTTTATAACCAAATCCTCACCATTGATGAACGTTCACTTGCTGCATTAAATAATCTAGCTTGGCTGAAGTTTGAAAATGATGAATCTGACGCCATTGTACTAGCTGAAAAAGGGGCTAAGCTTTACCCAAACAATGCAGCGATGTTAGATACCTATGGCTGGATTCTTTACAAAAATGGTGACAAGCAAAAAGCTCAAGAAATCCTGAAGAAAGCCCATGAGCTGGCACCAGACAATGAAGAAATAAAGTCTCACTACCAGGAAGCAAACAATTAAGACACCTAAAGGGATTTATCAGAAACATCGCAACGGACACTAAGCTACAGCAATGAAGATGTTACAAGAAGTATTTCATTCCTTTAAGAACAGGCCGCATGGATTGGTGGCGGTCTTATTGGCATCCATAGCAATTTACCCGGCGGTATTGGTAACAACGGAAGCATGGAATACGCCGGGAGACCGTTATGCCCACGGATGGTTAGTCTTTGCTATAGCGCTTTATGTGCTGAGCATCAACAATACAAAATTACAGCAAACCGATCCTCGATTTGCCTTGCTTCGCTATCTGGCAGCCTTCGGAGGTATCGCCACTACATGGATTGCTGTTGTCGCTGACATATCCACCATTCAGTCAATATTAGTTCCATTTGTTTTCGTTTTAGTGGGCTTAGCACTATGGGGATTTAAAAACGTAAAGGTTTTTATCGCACCCGCTATTTTTCTTTTATTTGCGACGCCGATCTGGAATCCTCTTAATGAATACCTCCGCGAAATATCGACCTTCATGGCAGGGCATATTTTCTCAATTACTGGCATCCCCGCGTTGGTACAGGGTAACTATATTTCATTACCCTCTGGCAGCTTTCATGTCGCAGCTGGCTGTTCAGGCTTTAAGTATTTCATTACTGCGATATCGATTGCCACGCTATACGCATATCTCTTTTGCCAAAATTCTACCCGTCAGGTGCTACTAATCATTGTTGCGGTACTAATAGCTGCGATAACTAATTGGATCAGAATCGTTGGCGTGATGCTCATGGGGTACTACTGGGGCATGGAACACCCTATGGTTGAAGATCATGATTCCTTTGGTTGGGTGCTCTTTGGTATCGCCATTATGATTTACTTTGTCATCGCAGGTCACATTAGCGATGGCAAATCAAAAACCCAATGGATTGCTGAGACACCAGCCAAAGTCGCTCTAAAGCTTAACTTCATCGCTATTCTAGCCATTTTGCTACCGCTAATCCTGGTGACTATGATTAGCCAAGCTCCAGCACGCAGCAGCTATGCATTGCCTTCACTAGATCAACTCAGTCCTAGACCAGCCACATCTTTAATTGGCTGGTCACTCACTGAATACAAAGATGAAAAAGATAGTCTAAAAGCATCATTCGGCTATGGTGCTAGCACTATCAATCTCGAAGCAAAGACTTATGACTTTCTACCTGTAAGCGCAAACTTCCTTGATTATTCTAGGACCATTGAAAACGAATATTGGTCTGCAACAGGTCTTGAAACCAATGCTGCACCAGATCAAGTAATAGAAACAGTAGTCAACAACGCTGGAGGTGTGAAAGTTTTGGTCTGGTCCTGGTATCAAATAAATGAACTGATAACGACCAGTAAACTCAAGGTAAAAATTCAACGTTTGAAATCTTTTGTTAAACGTCATGAAGGTGCTGCAATATGGACACTCGCCACTAAGTGCCAAACTAAAGACTGCTCCCTCGCGGCAAAACGCCTCAACCTTCTGTTAGTGGAATTAGGTGGCAGTCTTACTTTACAAAGAAGGGATTAATTTTATCCCTACTCTACTGACCTATAAGCGCCAAAGAAAGTGACCAAGCTCTTAGAAGTTTGCTTTTAACCACTCAGTCGTGTTCTTTAAAACGCTTAATTGACTCTGTTTCTCGGTGAGTATATGGCTCGCCTCTGGCATAAAGCTTAAGCCCATGGTTCCTTTAAAATCCAAACCTGGGAACATATCAAAGAACTGCTTTTCATAGTTGTAATCGTGAGCTCGGTCGCCAGTCACATATGAGAATTGCTTAACACCTCGATTAATCAATACCTCATAGCCACTTTGAACTTCTTGTCTCGGAGGAGTATCGGGCCATTCTTGAACTTCAACCTCGGAGCCTTCTACTAAATCCGCGCCCTTTGTTTCAGCTTTTTTCAAGCCAAGCTTTTGCGGAATTCGATTAAACAGAATTCTAGTCCACACACCTAAATCAAAAAGCCTTGGCAAATAATGACGAATATAAAATTTGGTGGTTCGATACAGGTAACCATCTACTTGAATCAATCCTACAATTCTTGGATCCTGCTGGGCTAATTTGAAGCCTAGGTGTGCCCCAGAACACAAACCATAGAGGACGAATTTTTCAATCCCCATGGTCCGCGACAAATAATCCATGGCCTGTTTCGCTTCTTCAATACTACTCTCTTGATACTGCATACCGTCGTTTCGCAAAGGGCTATCCCCTACCCCAGATAAATCGAAGCGTAAAGAAGGAATCCCCTGTTCTGCCACCGCTCGAGCCATTCTTACGGACATGCGACAGCAGCCTACATGATGACGAACACCTGAGTTAAATAAAATCATGGCTGTGGTGCCGTCGCTAACATTGTCTGGTTTGGTAACAACACCAACAAGCTTAACCGACTTACCAAATTTAACGGCGCTTTCTTCCATTGTAATAACCCTACTTGAACAGATCTGTAATTGCAGCAATCACGGGTTGGGGAATAAGAATACCGCCAAACTCGTCTACATGGTTCCAGTCACTTTCGCAAATAACGGTATTTAATTTAGCGTTTGAGCCTTGAGCAGAGAACTTATCTACTACCTGAGCTAATTCTGGATCTTGTTGCGATGTTATGAATTGATATTCTGCGGCTCCAAGTACAAAGTTGGCCATATCCAACTCTAAGAGTTCCTTGCGATAAGCCACTGGTAAAGGATAACCGTTAAGATATATTTCCTTATTACCACTAACATCGCTTAACGCGGCAACATATTCAGGCTCGATGTAATTGGGGATTTCCTTGAAATACTGATCGCCACTCAAGATTGGATCCCAACAAATGCAGCGCTTTAGCCCCTCTACATCTTTCGATAATTGCAATGCTAAGGTTGCACCTAGTCTTAAACCCACCAAGCTAACTATATCGCTACCCGAACAATCTTTAGCTTCTTGAATAGCAGTTGCTATATCGTGTTTCCAGGTGGATATAAGTATGTCTTCAGAGATCCCAGAAGAATCGCCTGTGCCACTGTAATCAAAGCGAAGCACTTCATAACCGAGGCGGCTTAAGTTGTTTGCTATGATCTTGAAAGCTCGATGCGCACGCTCATATTCCTGCCCAAAAGGGTAACAAAGCACAACGCACTCATCTTTAAAATCACTGCCGTCAGCAGGATGAAGCATACCGAAGAGCTGTGCGCCCTTCTCGCCAAAGAAAAACGGATTCATTATTAACGCCTAAAAATTCGAGAAAAAATGCCTTTCGATGATTTCTCATCCTGCTCTTCAGCCTTTGCTGAAGGGCTATCCTGTGGCTGTTGCGGACTAATCTCGGCCTCACCCTGATCAGATTCTTTCGGCTGCGCATCTTCAGCTTGCGCATTGGATTGCGTTTGCGACTGAATCGACTCACACTCTGCTGCGAAACCCTCCAGAGTACTTAGCAATAACCGATCTTGAGTGATATCAACTCCAAGCTCCTTTTTCACTCTCATCAACACTTGCACAGCTAATAAGGAGTGGCCGCCAACATCGAAGAAATTATCGCTACGACGGATGGCTTTAGAGCCAATTATTTCAGACCAAATATTAAAGATTGCTACTTCCATATCAGTTTTCGGTTGATCAGAAGCTCCATCGTCTTCATGTAAAGCAAGCCAGTTTACAGTGCCATCATCATTCACAGGCCACTCTTGGACCTCGATAAATTGACGCAGCACGGCATCCTCAGGAAGCTCTTGTCGCGCCAACTTTCGCAGAGCACCTATAGTAACATACTCGTCTTCTAAGACCTGATAATGACAAATCTTCTCTGCTCCTAGGAGATCATTGACCACATAGGCATCTTTAATCTCAGGAAGCGCTGTAAACAATTCTGAGGTAGCAGCGTCTAGCGTAAAGTTACTCTCTTGCTGAATTTCAATTGGCAATGCAGTTAAGGTTTTCTTGTCTACCTTCCCACTACTTGTACGGGGCAAATCATCAATCTTGATAAAATGCTGCGGGATCATGTAGCCGGGCAACGAGTCAGACAGCTTAGTTCGATAAGCTTCGCTAGTGATAACAGCTTCATTTTCATATTGAATATATGCCACTAACTTATGCTCGGAAGGATTTGAGCCAGCGACAATAACCGCGGCATTTTTAACTGCATCGATCTCGCGAATTTTCGATTCAATTTCACCAAGCTCAATTCGATAACCGCGGATTTTAACCTGGTCATCTAAACGGCGATGATAGAAAACGTTACCGTCTTCACCAAGGTGAACCAAATCACCGGTTCGATAAACTCGTTCACCGCTCGGTAATGTAACAAAGCGATCCTGAGTCAGTTCTTCTCTTTCAAAATAACCTAAGGTTACGCCAAGACCGCCAATACATAATTCACCAGGAACATTTAAAGGCTGCTGTTTTAGCGATGCATTTAACACGTAGACTGTCGTGTTATCGATTGGTTTACCAACACAGTTGAAGGGGGAATCCTGAGTGACGCGCTTACAGGTCGACCACACTGTTGTTTCTGTCGGCCCATACATATTCCATAATTCAGCGACCTTACCAGTGAGCTGATCGCGAAGATCTTCAGTCAATGCCTCACCACCCACTAACGCTTTCATAGTTGGCTGACCTTGCCAACCTGTCGCCATCAAGATACGCCAAGAGGTAGGTGTTGCTTGTAGATAATTAATGTTGTGTGCGTCTATCAGGCGTTGTAACTCAGCTCCATCCATTGCCTGTTTTCTTGAAGCAATCACAACTTGCGCACCAATTGCTAACGGCATCATTAATTCTAGGACCGCGATGTCGAAAGAAATAGTGGTTGTGGCTAGTAGCGTGTCTTCTGTAGACATGCCAGGCTCTTTCGCCATCGAAAGCAAGAAATTCACCACTGCTTCATGTTGCACCATCACGCCTTTAGGACGGCCGGTGGAACCAGAAGTGAAAATAACGTAAGCCATTTGTTGCGGATCGATAGTGACATTATCGAGAGAAGCACTCGCCGTACTTGCTTTTAGATCTTCTATTTGAAGACGCTCAATACCTAAATCAAGATCAGCTAATGCGCCGATTTGCGAACTATCGCTAATACAGATTTTGGCTTTACTATCTTCAAGAACTATTTTGATACGATCTAGTGGATTATCTGGATCAAGGGGAAGGTAAGTAGCACCAGCGCGAAGCACACCGAGAATCGCAACAACCATATCGACTGTACGATCCATATACAATGCCACGATAGAACCTTGTAAACCTTTATCAACCAATTCACTAGCGACTATGCCAGATAGAGTCCAAAGCTCTTCATAGGAGAGCGATGTTTGCTGATCGTTTAAGGCTGTTTTATCGCCGTGTTGCTTCACACTTTCTGCGAATAATGCAACTAAGTCACGATTACTTAACGGTGCCTCAGGTCCCTTAGAGTTTGCTTCCAGCAGATCAATTTCCTCATTTCTTAAAATAGGAACATCGTCAATTTTCTCGTTTGGATTGACTAGCATAAAGTTTAGCATGCTCTCTAATCTGAGAAGCATATTTTCTATACTAGCCTTGGAATAGATGCTTGACGCAAATTCCAAGCCCACATGAGTTTTTGTTTCATCTGCTTCGACTAAGAACGCGATATCCGTGCGCGCCCCGGTAGTGCCAATATGGAACTTATTGAACACAGAGTCATTTACTTTTGTCGATTGAACCGCCCTATTCACACTGATGAAACATTGCGTCAGCGGCGTTCTTGTCGTATCTTTTTCACCAATGGCATACGACAGAATTTCCTGGTAGCCGACCCCCCTGAAACCATTTAGTTTATCGATTTCAACCTGGGTCCTTTCACAAGCGGCTGTAAAAGCCTCTAATCCAGACACATCGGCTAAATAAGGAATAATATCAGTATAACTGCCTAAATCTTGAACGTTCTTAGCAGGAATTGCTAAGCCAAAGCCCACCTGTTCCTGCTGGGTATGCCGGTAAACCAATGATTGTATTAAAGTAATCCAAACAGCTTCGAGTACTAAGCCATTCTGTGAAGCAAATTGATTAATTTTTGTTGCTAGATCATCACCAATGCTGAGAGACACGTAGTCACCTTGGTGATCAAAAGTCTCTGCCCGTGGGTATTGTTCAGTAAGCTCAAGAATACCCCAGTCTTTATTTAGGTAGTCTTTCCAAAAGCGCTTTAGATGATATGGGTGGGCAGCCAAAACGGGTTGACGTTGCGGTACAGTGGATGCTTCACCGGTGAGTATTTCAAGAGCCAATCGATCTAGGGATTCTTGATCCAATAAAAGGTTATGAGCTACTACACCGATCAAGTTTCCTTCACTAGGTGTATTAACCACATATATGCGAACCAAGGATTCCTCTAGGAGAGAAAAAGGTGTTGCTGCTTTCTGTTTTAAAAGCGCCTTAGCTTCATCAGCGTTAGCGGCCTGCTCTATGGATAAAGAAACCTCTGAAGACTCATTAATCACCAAGGTTGGTATTTGTTGATCCGAAGTTAACTGTAACGTGGACTTCAAATAAGGATTGGCATCAACAGCATCATTAACCCGCGACGCCCAATCAATGTTTGCTGCAACCTCTGCATGCCAAATACTGGATATGTTTTGCAGCGCCCCCAAATGAGCAAACTGTTCGGAAAACCAATACAGCTGCTGCGTAGTGCTTAGGGTATTCTGCTCTCCTAGCGATTCGGTTTCTTCAACGCTCGCAAATTCCACACAAGGTAAAAGGTTAGCAATTGGCTGTGCAGGTGCTTCTACTAGTTGCGAATAGATCAATTCGAAATCAGCAATTAGCTTGTTAACAGTGTCTGCTTCAAAATACTCATCTGCGTACCAAACGCTGCCTTTAATAGTCCCAGCGTCATCCCAAAGCCAAATATGCAAATCATACATCGCTCCTCCACTGTGCAATGGAAGATTCTCAATATCTAAACCGGGTACAGTGATACCTGCGGGCGCTTCTTGGAACGTATAACCCACTTGAAAAAGAGGATTCATGCCAGGTTCGCGAGATAGATTTAATCGATTAACAATCTCATCCATTGAGACCGTAAGGTTATCGAGCACATCAAGAAAATCGATGGACTGTTTCTTTAAAATGCTTTCAAAAGAGTCATTACCTGAGATCGTGGAAGCAAGAGGCAGCATATTCATAAAGCAGCCCATTACATCCTGCAATTCATCCAATAAACCACGCTCAGTAAAAGGTGAGCCAACAATAATATCATTTTGGCTAGTATAACGATGTAGCAGTACCTTGAGAGCTCCCAAGCCTACAATGTACGGGCTTAAGGAACTGGCTTTGGCAAATTCAATGATTTGATGACTGACATCGGAGGCGAATTCAAAGTTAATCTCTTTACCACTGCCATCGATATTCTGTGAACGCTCATGATCTAATGGCAAGTTAAGCTTTCCAGACTGGCCCTTTAAATGTTCTACCCAGAATTCATAAACAGGCTTTAAGTCATCTTCAGTGAAGTTTTCTTCCCGCCAAAGTACATAATCGCCAAATTGAATCTCCAGCTCTTCAAAAGCAGGTTCATTGTTTTGGCTGTAGGCCGCATAAGCGGTCTTGAACTCTTCTTGAAAGATAAGAACTGCTCTATGATCAACAATCACATGATGAAAGCCAAAGAACACTAAAAACTTTCCATCTGGCAGAGCAACACATTCTGCAAAAAAAGCCGGTTGCGTAGCTAAATCAAAATGGCGTCTACAAAGCGTAGCAGCGCACTCCTCTATGCTTTTATCACCAAGTTCACTCTTGATTAATTGAAACTGATAGTCTTCTAGCAAATGCTGTTCGAGCTCGTCACCTTCCCAATGATAAGTCATTCGAAGCACTTCGTGACGTTCCACCAATAATGCTACCGATTTTTCCAATGCATCGACATTCAAATTACTAGAGGCAACAAACGCCAAAGGAATATTGTATGCCGAGTTTTTCGGCATCAACTGGTTAATCAGCCAAAACTGTTTTTGTGTTGCAGAACAAGGAAAGGCAATTACCTCATCCGTTGCTTCTTGGTTAATTAAAAAATTTTCCATAAAGTTACTAGTAATCTCTATTCAATGTCTTAGCTTTCTTGGCGCTTCTTCGTTTGATTTAGCGAGGGTTATATCTAACTTCGCTTTTTACGCAAGGCATCACGCGAAGCACGTTTTATCGATGTTTTTGGTTTCGCAGGTGCAGCGTCTCCACCACCTTCTAATGCCTTAGACCATTTTTCGATAGTAGGGTCCTTAAACATCATAGACATGGGAAGTTCTTTCTTAAGCTGCTTCTTCAGTTTGGTACCTACTCTGGTCAACAATAGTGAGTGGCCACCCAGCTCAAAGAAATTATCCTTAGTGCCAACCTGATCAACCCCTAAAGTCTCACGCCAAATAGCCGCAATTTGCTTTTCCAAATCAGATGCCGGTTCGACAAAATCTTCACTAAGAGTTTCACGATCAACACTAATGGCTGGTCCAGAGGCATCGTTACTGTCGTTGGCCGCTGCTTTAAGCGTAGCCATCACAAAATTGGCATCGAAAGGCGATACAATTATTTGCGGCAAGCTTAAGCTATCAAGAGCCCATAGGAATGCCTGCTGCCCTTCTTCGTTGGTAATACCAAAGCTCAATGTGGTTTCTAACAACGGATCTAAACTGTCCTCAATTGCTCCGCCATCACTATCAAATTCAGGTTGAACTCGCTTCATGTTAAATTCTTTAATTTCAGCCAATAGATTGCCTTGGCTATCCGTTATGTTCACATTAAAGCTAACAGTATCATTATGATGATCAGCGCTAGTCTCAAAGCTAACTGGTTCAGCTAAGCTCACATGGCTAACAATGGACTGTGTAAAAGGCTTAAAGTAATTTACTGCGTTGTAGCCCAGCGGAATCATAAAGTGTTGCTGAGGATCATAACCAGGAATAATATCCTGTACACCTGCAGTGGCTATATCTAAAAGAGCTGGGTGTAATCTAGCCCACTCTAAATCCGCTTGAAACTCATCTGCCAATTTCAAATCGATAACGGCTTCTTTGTCACCCTTTACAATTGATTGAGCACAATGCCAGCGTTTACCAAAAATCAAAGAAGGCTGATCGTTGCCATTCACTGGCACCGGTTTATTGACAGTGCAACGACTTTTGATTGAAGCCATATCGTAAGACGGAACAGAAGGCGTCTGACCAGCAGCAACCTTACCTTTGGCATGTTCAACCCACTCACCTGCTCGGTAGCTACTGACGACAAATTCAATTGAACCACTATCTTCAATCAATGAAGTCTTAACGGTAACTTCCTCTTTATCACCCACAAAGCAGGGTGATAAGAAAATCACATCGCTAATTTGAACGGGTTGCTGACCATGCTTTTCGCAAAAAGCTGCACGGCCTAATTCAATATAACTGGTACCTGGTAATAAGCATCCCGCATCTTTAATGCGGTGTTCACTTAGAACCCAATCTTTATCCACACTAAAACTGCGCAGATAATCTGTTTCTTTTTGCTCTTCATTGCTCGATCCCATCCATGGATGAACTGCCGGTTTACCTCCGATAGCATCGAACTGCTGCGAGGCAATTCGAGCCGCCATACCTGATTCTTTCCATGCAGGCCAGTTAACGGCGATCACCTTATCGCTACCGCTGGCAAACTGAGCTTGGCCAACGGCATCTAAGAATGCATTTGCCGCTGCATAGTCAACCTGCCCCGCCAAGCCATTAAAGCTTGAAGATGAAGAAAATAACACCACCCGCTTCAACGCATCGCTTTCAAAGGTTTCCATTAATGCCATGGTACCTTTAACTTTTGGCGCTAACACACGATGAACGGTTTCCATTTCCTTCATAGCTATGAGACTGTCTTCGATCACACCAGCGGTATGAACAACGACATTAACGGCACCAAAAGTTGCGGCAACTTCATCTTTTAAAATTGCTAATGCATCTAAATCAGTAATATCAGCGCTTTTTACCACTACCTTGTGACCAGCTTCTTGCAAGGATAAAAGTAGCTTGGCTTTATCAGCGCCTGGACCAGATTGAAGGGCAAGTTGCTGCCAATCGCTAGGATCAGCAAAGCTTCGGCGATTAATCAGCACTAAATTGAGTTGCTTGCCTAGTAAGTTAAGTGCACGACACATTTCTTGACCGAGACCACCCAACCCGCCAGTAATCAATATCGTGTCGCTAGTTTCTACCAAGGTGCCATCGTTAGCCTGTGAAGCATCATAAGGACGAATTTTCTTCACATAACTTCGATTACCACGTAGAGCAATCACTGCTGCTGCCGGTCTATCTGTAAAAATTTCCTTGGCAACCAAAGTCGCTAACTTAGCGCTCGCTTCGCTAGACTCAATGTCAACATGCTTAGTAACAACAAACGGAGCCTCTGAGGGCAACACACTTAAGGGGCCATCAATCAACACCCCTAAAGGATTGCAATCCATATCGCTGTGTAGTGCCAACGACTTGGCTGTTAACGCAAGCAAGTTGATGCTGTCACCTTCTTGCACCTCTTCAGCTGCTAACGCTTTTGAAAGCATTAATAGCGGCGCGAAGCCAGAAGCTATGGCAGCGTCATAATCAGAACCTACCTGTAATGATTCAGCAAATACGATGTGTTTTGGCAACGCTCCTTGCTGTGCTTTCAAGTCTGAAAGCAACTGCGACCATTGATCTTCACTGGTGAAATCAAGTTCCGCTGCTGAGCCTGAGTGGCTATATTCGTTGCTGCTTGAAACCAGCGTTACATTTACCTGTAACTGACTTAGTTGCTCTGACAACGTCATTGCAAACTCGTTGGAACCTACTAACACCACCGATTCGTTAGCGCTAATGGGGGCTTTTGAAGTTGCGGTGGGCTCCCAGACCGGCTGATAACCCCAACGATGAAAATCATCATGTCGATTACCATCACTGCTACCCGCAACAGAATCACCGGGCTCTAGCCAGTATTTCTTATGCTCAAAAGGATAAGTTGGCAGTGGTACTCTGTGCCTAAATTCTTCACCGTAGTATTCTTTCCAATCAACATTAAGATTCAGTGCCCATAAACGACCAAATGATTCAAGCATAAAGCTTAAGTCATCGCGTTCGTCACTATGAGTACGCATTGACTGTAAAGAATGGTGATCAATACTAGAAGCATCAGACATTCTTGCCAAACTGCTGAGGGTACGACCCGGTCCAACTTCCAATAAAATAAACTGATTATCCGTTAATAGTTTGGCAACGCCTTCACCAAAACGTACCGTATTTCTTAAATGGTCAACCCAATAATCTGCAGTACTTGCTTTGATAGGACATAACCAATCACCGGTATAGTTTGAAACAATTCGAATCTCAGGTTGATTCAATGTGATCGATTTTAAGTAACTGCGGAACTCTTCAAGAATCGATTCCAACATACGTGAATGCGCCGCGATATTGATGCGTACACGCTGGCAATCAACTTCGTCAGCTTCGAGTTGTTGTTGGAAGCTTTCTAACTCACCTATGGGACCTGAGACCACAGACAACTCTGGTGCATTGACGGCAGCAATATCGAGTGCACTTGGTAGTTTTGCTCGCAACTCTTGCTCTGGGAGTTGCACACTTAGCATACCGCCTGCTTCTACTTTCTCGAAAAGCTGACCGCGAAGTGCCACTAAACCCAAAGCATCTTTTAATGAAAACACACCCGCTAAACAAGCCGCCGTATTTTCACCCAAACTATGACCAATAAATGCTGAAGGTTTAACACCCCAGGATTCCCACAATTTGGCTTGAGCATATTGTGTAATAAAAATTGAAGTAACAGAACGGGATGGTTTTTGCAGTTCTTCCGCAGCCCAATCTTCTTTACCTGTTTCAGGGAACATCGCTGCACGCAGATCGAAGTCGATAAACTGTTTTATCAAATCTAAGCTTTCATCGATTGCTTCGCGGTAAACCGGCTCTTGCTCATATAAATCCAATCCCATATTTGGGAATTGAGCACCACCTCCTGCCATCATAAAAGCAACTTCACGCTGGCGTTCAGGTGCATGATAGCGCGCTACTCTTTCGTGGCTGCTATCTTTTAAATAGCTAATGGCCTCTTCCGCACTGTTAGCAGAAAATGCTTGGCGATGATCGA
>JAKSAW010000886.1 GCA_022361455.1 Pseudomonadales bacterium
TATTTGGAGGCTTCTAATGTAGAAAGCCTTCGAGAAATGGTTGAGTTGATTAATACCACCCGTCATTTTGAGTCGTCTAGTCAGGTTTTGAAAGGCTACGACAGCATGATGGATTCAGCCATTAATGTATTAGGCGACTTTTAGGAGGCCGTTATGTTAGATGCAATTTATATTGCAGCCACAGGGATGCAAGCAGAACAAACACAAATCGATGCGATTTCCAATAACCTGGCAAATATTAATACCACTGGTTATAAAAAATCGAAAGTGTCGTTTGAAGACTTGGTATATCAGCAAGTTAACAACGTGCAATTTCCCATCGATTCTGCACAGCAAATGATGTTATCGGGTTTAGGTACTTCTGTTTCTGGTATTAGCAAAGATTTTTCTGCCGGGGATCTAAAAGCGACTCAAAACCAATTGGATTTAGCCATCCAGGGCGCTGGCTTTTTTGAAGTAGATCTACCCAATGGGGAAAAGGCTTATACACGAAGCGGAGCACTTAAAATCGATAGCGATGGCATGCTCTCCACCATCGACGGCCGTGTGCTAAGTGCTGGTGTACGTATTCCTAGCGATGCCTCTCAAATATTAATTCGCCCAGACGGGACTGTCGCAGCACAAGTCAGTGATCGCGAAGAACTGATGGAGCTCGGTCAGCTAGATCTTGCCAACTTTGCCACACCAGAGTCACTGGAACCTTTGGGTAACGGCTTGTACGCATCAACGGAAGCATCTGGTTTACCGCTTTATAGCGAGCCAGGTTCGAACGGTTTGGGTGAATTAGCGCAGGGTTATTTAGAATCTTCGAATGTTGATCTGGTTGAGGAAATGCTCAACTTGGTTATTGCGCAGCGTGCTTACGAAGTGAATTCACAAATCATTCGCGCGTCGGACGAGATCCTTAAAATCAACAATAACTTAAGAAGCTAACGGATAAATCGGTGATCAGGCTAATCCCATTCATTCAATTGCTATGTGTGCTTTGCTTATCTGGACAAGTGTTTGCTTCAGATAAGCCGCTATTGGTTATTGAATTGCAACCGGTGATTAGTGAAAGCCAGCAAGGTTGGAAATTAGAGCAGTTGGCGAAAATTTATGGTGATCGTCAATTGCGAGAAAACTTAAGCGGCTTAAGTGTTGCCTCAATCAAGATGGCTGATGAAGGGCGAGTGATAGAGGCAGAGCAATTAGAGCTGGTCATTGAAAACGCGCTGGCGATTGCGAATGTCGATCACTATGACATTGTTGGTCCCAAGCGTATCCGGATAGCGAAGCCTTCGATTGAACAAGTCGAACGAAGTAAATTGAGAAAGGCTGCAGCGGGCTATTTATATCGCTTTTTTCAGGAAGATTATCCCAGTCTAGAAATTGAGGGCTTTGATCGAAGCAGTGCTGAGATGGAAATGTTTGACGGCTTGAATATTCAGTTGATTAGAAAAGACAAGCCCTATCAGCAACATTGTGTGTGGTTGAGTGTGGAGCAGCAGCGAATTCGCGAGTGTTTGAGATTGAAAGCCTGGATGCCAGTACCTGTTGCTTTGCGAACGCTTGAAGATAGCGAGCCACTTCTAGCAGCGGATCTAGTACTTAAGAAAATGGATGTAGCGGCGTTGGCGCAAGTGCCAGTGAGACTTGATCAGTTAACCGGACGCTATTTAGCGGACAAACGAATAGCCAAAGATCAGCCTTTGTTTGTCAATGCTATTCGCCCTAAACAGGCTGTCGCAAAAAATAGTACGGTGACACTCGTTTCACGTGTGGGTGCTGTGTCTATTATGACGACTGCCGTTGCAATGCATGATAGCAAGATTGGCCAACGCGTAGCGGTGACACCACTAGGTACCGATGGCGTGGTCTACGGAACGGTAGAAAAAGAAAACTGGGTATCTATTGCCGAGGGAGTAAACCAATGAAAGTGTTAGTTGCCATTTTACTAGGGATGTTTTTAAGCGGCTCAGTCGTGGCTGAAAGCCTATATGAGCCTGAGCGTTTTAAAGCCTTGGTGGCAGATAAAAAAGCAGTGGATATCGGTGATCGAGTCA
>JAKSAW010000745.1 GCA_022361455.1 Pseudomonadales bacterium
AAAATCACATCAAACTTGCCCTTCATGGGCCACTCACTGAGTAGATTAAGGCGATTAAAGGTAATGAACTTTTTAATTTCGTCATTAGCCACATAGCTACCGCTATTAGATTGATCGCCACCATAACTGGTAAAGTATTTTTTAAGAATTCTACTGTCTAATCCATTAAAGCGATCTGAAGAATAAACACCTGCTTTACCATGTGCCACTACATTACTATCCAAGTCAGTGGCTAACACCTTGGTGTTCCAGCCCGTGACACTGCCAAATGTTTTATGTAGCGTCATAGCTAAAGAATACGGTTCTTCACCAGTAGAACAACCAGCTGACCAAATGCGTATACGCTTATCAGCTTTATGATTCACTTTCAGTTCTGGAATAACCGTTTTTTCCAAGAACTCGAAATGATGGGGTTCACGAAAGAATGCCGTTAAATTGGTAGTAATGGCATTAACGAAATTGGTCAGTTCAGCATCAGTATGGGTTTCTAAATACTCACAATAATTACGAAACGAAGGCAACCCTAGACTGCGTATACGACGCACAATTCGGCTGTATATCATTTCCTTTTTATGGTCGCCTAACTCAATCCCTGTCTTTTCCTTAGCAAGTCGGCGAATAAACGTGAAATCCGAGTCGGTCATAGGAAATTCACGTTTATCAAATCCTGGCTTTTCTCCTGCTGCCTGAATCGCCTTCATTGTTTGCATCTATTAAAACTCATCCCAATCATCACTATCGTCTACCATGGGCTGAGCCATGATAGGCGGTGTATTTGTCGAAGCTACAGGACGGCTGCGCGCATGTACCGGTGATTGAATTTGCTCACCATATTGTGCATTCACCAATGCTTTTTCATCCACTGTGAAGAAGCTCATCAAATTCATGAGTTGACGAGCCTGTTCAGACAGAGACTCACCCGCAGCAGATGCTTCTTCTACTAAGGCAGCATTCTGTTGTGTCATTTCATCCATTTGAGTCACTGCAGTGTTGACCTGTTCAATACCGGAACTTTGCTCATTGGATGCTTGAGCGATGTCTTTGATCATGGTTGTCACGGCTTGCACCGCACCAACAATTTCATTCAGAGTTTCACCAGATTCATTAACAAGGTCGGTACCATCTTCCACTTTGCTAACGCTGTCGCGAATCAAATCTTTGATTTCCTTCGCAGCACCAGCAGATCGTTGCGCTAAGTTTCTTACTTCACCGGCCACCACAGCAAAACCGCGACCTTGCTCACCAGCTCTAGCCGCTTCCACCGCAGCATTCAGTGCAAGTAGGTTTGTTTGGAAAGCTATTTCATCGATGACACCAATAATGTCTGAAATCTTTTTACCCAGGTGTGGGGCTGAGTTTGGCAATTTTGATGACGCATTCGGTGCGTACAGCGGTGAACAAGTAAATGAAATTATTCTAATAT
>JAKSAW010000371.1 GCA_022361455.1 Pseudomonadales bacterium
AACCACCGGTGCGATCGGTGGCAATCTTGCCTCCGGGACGTTCCTTGCGTTCCCAGACTTCCACTGACAGCCCGGCCCGGGCCAGAGACCAGGCCGACGCGAGCCCCGAGATCCCGCCCCCCACCACCAGCACGTCGCGATCATTCATCGCGCTTGCGCGGTCCCGGGCGGCCGGGACCGCGGGAGCCGAAGCGCCGGGCCGAGAGCGCCGTCAAGTGTTCCGGCGTTACCAGCGATGCTCCGATCTCCGCGACGTAAGCTTCCGCCCGGCAGCGTACCAGTCGGCGCACGAAACCGGGTACCCGCGACAGGCGCCGTTGCGCCTCCGGGCTCCATGGGACGGCGCCGGCATCGGCGTCGCGCAGCGGCATGACGGGCGCACCGCCGGCGGGCTGGTAACCGCACACCGGATCCGCGCCCATCAGATCCCCACCCAGGGCCAACGGGCGGGCGCGGCAACCGCCGCACACCAGGCGGTATTCGCAGGCGCCGCACTTGCCGTGCAGGACCGGGGCGCGGAGACGCTGAAAACCACGATCCCAAAGTTCGAGAAACGGCCGCTCACGAATATTGCCCGCTTCGTCGGAGATGTACGGGCAGGCGGTGACGCCGCCTTGAGGCGTTATGCGGGCGTAACGGGTGCCCGCGATGCAGCCGTCGCCCTCGCGGCCGCTGATGCGGTTGAGCAGGGAGCCGGGACGGCGCTGGTGGGCAACGCGTTTGAAATGGGGCGCGCAGCGGGCGCGGATGATGAGATCCGTGACCCGTTCCTGCGCCTCGATGATCTCTCCCAGCACGGCCTCGTAGCGTTGCGGCGAGATGTCGGACATGGATTCGCCGCGACCCGTGCACACGAGAAAGAAGACGTTCAATACCCGTGCCCCTACGGACCGGGCGAAGGCGATCATGTCCGGCAACTCGTGGGCGTTGGCGCCGGTGACGGAGAAATGAAGCTGGAACGGCATATCGTGTCGCCGGCAGGATTCGATCCCGGTCACGGTCTTGAGCCAGCTCCCCGGGAGACCTCGAAAACGGTCGTGC
>JAKSAW010000323.1 GCA_022361455.1 Pseudomonadales bacterium
CCCAGCTAAACGGAACGTAACCGGCAAATATCTCTGCCATTAAACTCAACGTCACCACTAAGACAATAACAATTCCGCCTATTGCAACGATTAAGAGCGAAAATTCTTTTAGAGGGTGCTCAGAGGAGGCATTAATACCTTCAGGGATTTTTGGATTTTCGCTAGGCCGCATGCGCCGCAACCGGAGGAATCATGGCAGTACCATAAGCCAGCACTTCCATGGAACCAATGCCATTTCCTGCATTGCCGGAAATTCGACTGGTTTCGAATTTCGTATTTATAATCGCCTCTGCACCAAGGTCATCGGCTTTTGCTTGCATACGTAACAAAGCTTCGCGTCGGGCACGATCTAGCAAAGATTCATAACCTCGGATTCTGCCACCCACTAAATTACGTAAGCCCGCAGTAACCACTTTAAAATAGTCCACCGAAATAACGACACTACCAGAGACCAATGTACTTCCGTGGCGAACAAATTCAGGAGGCGGCAATCGATCAGTCGTGATCACAATATGGCGAAGCTCATCTTCGCGCTTTAAAATACTTTTATAATGCTGACTTTCTGCGCGCCTGCCAAAGAAAAAACCAAGGGCAAGCAGCACTAAAAAGACGCCAATTTGAAACAGTGACTCCATCGCTATTGATCCTCTAGCAATACAGCCGTTCCGTAAGAGAGAATTTCAGATGCGCCCGCTGCAATGGCCGAAGTAGCGAAGCGAACATTAACTACCGCGTTAGCGCCGATGGCTTCGGCTTGCTCACACATACGATCAATCGCTTCCTGGCGGGACTCTTGCAAAAGCTCGGTGTAGCTATTGAGTTCACCACCAAAAATATTCTTAAAGCCCGCCATAATATCCTTACCGGCGTGCTTGGCCCGCACAGTACTACCCTGCACCAATCCCAAATGCTTAACGACTCGTTTGCCAGGCACCAATTCAATATTGCTAATTAATAGTTTCGCCATTCGTCTTCCTTAGTTTTACAGCGGTTACTCAATTATAAATAGGGATGATAACAACCAAAATCAACCCCACATCCTGTTGAGCATTTTAGATGGGATTAGGCTTAAATTCATCCAATTGTAGACCTGGCCATAACTAAAGACATCGTCAGGATGTTTACTCCACGCCTAACATGAATTTATTTAGACCAAGGTAAAATTGGATTTGGAAGAGGTGTTTCCAGCTCAGTAATCCAAGTAGCATGCCCCAGGTTGCGCTCAATCTTAGTCAAATCTACGTTGGGGTCGATTAAAACCTGCTGAGGTCTACCATTGAGTGAGCACTTGGCATCCACCATAACCTGCACTTGTTTGTAGCCATGGCCTTTATAGACCTCCCCCAAATGGTGGCCAAACTGCAACAACATATCTGGAATGCACGACATCTTGCGATATTGCTTGGGGCTAATATATAGCAACGGATCAACCTTGGCGTAGCCGTCTTCTGTTCTCACCGTATAAATCGCCTTGCCTCGCTTGGTGCGGAGCTTCATGCGCCAACTAAAGCGATGTCCCTCTTCATTCCATGCCACATCCCCTGGATACAACCAATGCCTTAAAGGAACCAATGAATGGAACATCAGCCAAACAACCAAAAATATCGCGAGAGGCACTGAGATCAGTTTTCCAGGCTGATTATTCGGGATTTTGCTAAGCTTGGCCGGGACTAGATTGGGTAAAGAATACTTACTCATAGTACTCATCAATCTCGCAACCACATGCCGAGGCCAGCCGGGTGAAAAGAAAAGCAAGCTCGCAAAAAGAGTCATCCATGGGAAGATGCCGATATTGAAGACAAAGTGATTCAATGTATGAAAGGATGCGTACACAACCATCACCCAAATTCTTGCCTTTGCCACCATAAGCAAAGGAGCGCCAATGAGATGCAAGGCGATCACACCATAGCTAGCAAAGGCAACACTCCAAGTTTGAGTGAACAGTTCCCCCAATACCGGAAAGTCGGCCTCTTCTCCCAACCATAACCTTAAAGGTTCTAGATTGAGCCAATCCCAGTTAATTTTTACGATGCCCGCATAGAGCAAAATAATTTCCAGCTGTGCTGCCAACAACCAGATAGACCAACGCGGCGTGGTGGGCTTACTCCATTCGGGATTTCGATAGGCATCCAAGGACCAATAGCGATGCGCCGGCACTACCGCCAAAAGCACAGCAAACAGTATCACCATATAGAAATGGTTTAAGTAATACGCCTGATCTAAAAGAAAGGTATAGGTGAATCCAATGGTGAAAAGAATGATGCAGAAGCGATAGAAAAAGCCCAAGTAAATCCCGAGCGCTAAGATCCCTAAAACGCCATAGACCCAATTAATACCATTGCCTGGCGGGGGCACCACCCACTCAAAGCCAAAATATTTGAACAGGAAATAATTCTGAGCGTAACGACACTCCAAACACATTTGCAGGATATAGCGAAAGCAATCAACAAACAGAATAAAGCCAAAGCCCATTCGGAACACAGCTAGTGACGCTGCATCAACTTCTTCACTAAGATATGCTCTAAAACGCCTAATTTGAGTTGTATTTATTGTGGCCACCAGCAAATTCTAATTATTGTTTTTCGATGAGTTTACGAGGACTAAAAGCAAGATGACAAGCTGGGTAAGCCAAAATCAACAGCAAACTTGAGACATAGCAAAAGAAACGGACAAATGTAGAGAAAGCAGGAAGAAAAAACCGTGCCTTGCTGCTCATGTAGCATCAAGGCACGGTACTTTAGATTAGAAAAGCTCAACTAGCATGAACTACCAGGAACCAATACTGGTGCTTTGACGGTAGCTATATTGGCTGTTGTGATTCGCCACGCGGTAATCGTGACGCTCTTGTCGCGAATAGCTTTTATAGTGTTTGTTACGCTTTTTATGATGCTTGTTATGCTTGGCAGCGATTGGACGCCACCAAATGCGGTCCATGGCCATGCCATCATCCAACACCAAGATCACTTTTTTGACCTTAAAGTTGCCATGCAACTCAAGCTGCCAACGCCCCCAGGAATCAGCACTCACATTATCAAAGGCATGCACATAGTAGGTGTCATTACTTGGGTCTCGAAAATCTCGCGGCACACCACCAACGGTTTGCGAGGACGATCGCCAGTTCGCGACTCTCAAGGCCGCTTTTCCATGACCGTGTCGAGATTTAGCCATCACAAGCACCTGGCTAAGCGACTGGCCCTCGAGATCTAAGCCTGGGTATTGATCCCTTAAGGCTCGTTTTAGCAAAATCACGTTTTGGCCTTTGATATGGGCGTCGTCGAGATCTAAGGATATTTCGCGGGTTAGGGACCAGCTCGCGGTGCTGAACAGGCTAAACGCGAAAACGATTAGGGCTGAGAAGATAGATTTTTGATTCATCGTATTGCTCCTGATTGGGAAGATTGTTTGTTAACGATGAGATCATTTTGGGGGAGGCTGGCTTAATGGAATCTGAATGACCTAAAAGCCATTTCCCCAAGCTTAAAACTTTTTACTCCACTTTACGCCCAAATCTATCAGTGGCCGCTCCATCACAACGAACATAACACAGGCCACGAACGCAGAAAGAACCATGGTAAGCGCGTATAACAGCAAAAATCTACCTGGCTCCAATTGCCCTGGATTAGCAAATACCTCGGTCCAAGTCAGCAATGCGAACAAGACAAAGGGGTGAGTCAAATAAATTCCATAAGATACCCGGGCCCATGGAAACCAAGCCTTCCAAGAAAGCACTCTGGTGGCCACATTGCTTAAAAACAAACAATTTATCATCAACAATCCAGTGCCCAATGCTAAAACTAAGAACTGGAATACTACCGGGTACATACCGGTCTTATGGATGCCTCCCCAAATCCACACCGTTAGGATACAGCCTACACCTAGCACCCAAGTTAGAGCCCCTAACCTTTCGACAAATCCCTTAAGACTATCTAAGTGGTGTACATATAAGTAACCAATAACGACTCCGACCATAATCTCATCCATACGATTATGAGTACGAAAATAAAACCCTTCCTGCATATCCAACATCGGATCTAAGTAGTACTGATAAGCCCTGAGGAAAATAGGTAGAAACGTTACCGCTAAAATAAAACCTAACTCGAACTTTCGGCTACCTGTTTTATGGAGCAGAACAAGGAACAAAGGCAGAGCCAAATAAAAGTGCTCTTCTACACAAAGCGACCATGCCCAGGACATAGGGTTCGCATCGCCAGAACTAAAGGTGTAATTCATGATGTATACGTAGTTTTGCCAGCTAGCATCCCTCATAGCCTCCCAACCTTCGGAGCCTACCAGTAAAAATCTAGAATAAGGGATATCTAATGTGGTGTACCAAAATACGGCCAATGTAAGTATCAAATAATAAGCGGGAAACACACGCATAGAACGCCTAACAAAAAAGCTCTTAAACTCGATACTGTTTTTCTTATCCAAGCTATTAAGAAGAATTCGAGAGATTAGAAACCCACTGAGTACGAAAAAGAAATCTAGCCCACTCCATAACGCACTAACCACACCATAAAACACACTATTTTTTTCCGATTCCAGGCCAGAATATAAGCTCCCACTAAACGAAGCCACGTGATAAGCCACCACCAAGAAACAAGCGAGAGCCCTGATACCGTTTAAGGAATCAAACTGACCAGAAGGTGGAGAAACAAGGTCTTTCCGAAGGCGAACAGCCAGATTAGAGAACAAACCACTCACAAACTTACTTCTCCAGTAAAAGATCTGATATTCTTGTTATTTTTATCACATTGACCAACCGTGCTGATTCGTTAACTCAAGCACAAGAAATACACGGCATCAGAGAGGCCTTTGGGCATATAACATGATAAGCAAGAATATTCCCAAAAACTCTCGGCTGTTTCCACCAGAAATTTACCACAGCGGATCACTTCTTTACTTTGTTGGCGTGCTGCTTTTTCTAATTAGCGGAATATCAAGCCATATTCTCAGTCCCTTGAGCTACATCCTCTCGGATTCAAGTCTTCCACAAAAAGAGAATACTGACCTACCCGTTTTATTATTGGGAATGACGCTCGCGCTGCTAATACCAGCCATGCTCTGGTTTGGGATCATAAAGCAAAAAGCCTACCTCCTGATCTGTTTATTCATTCTTTTGTTCACGGCGTCCAGCTTGAACGCTACCTATGATCTGGTAAGCATTAGGAGCTTCGGTGACTCAGGCTGGTTAGCCTATTTTGTGGATACTCAAACCCCTTTCTCGCGATGGTTAGCTGGAACAGCAACACTTGGCTGGGCGTTCTCTATTCTTAAATCTCTGGCAATTGATATTGCTGCTCTTACTTTCATAAAAGTGTGCGGTGCTCTGCTAATCACCGTCACAACCATCTATGTTATTCGCAAAGCTAACAACAGACTTGCTCTACTGATTCCCTTATTCTGCCCTATCTGGCTCACCTTTATCAGCGGCTATGATGAATACTACCCTTTTATAGCGCCTTTATTTTTAATCGCTCTACTATTGATTGAGCATCGCCCTTTAAACCAACAATGGCTTATATACAGTGCGTTCGCTAGCCTGCTGACACTCAGTTACATTGCTTACGCGCCCATAGCGTTTCTGGTGATCTTGGCACTAGCGTTACACAGCAGAAAACTTGCACTCGCATCCATTCCAATAGCATGTTTTATTTATATCTTGGGTGTTTATTTATTTTGGCCCGAAGGCGTTATGGAATATGCCAGAGCACTCAAGCACGACTTAAATCTTGGGGAGCAAAACACAATATATCCGGCCTATAAAGAACATTCCGCCTCAGCGCTATCGCCTTGGTTTTCACCCCAATACGCGTTGAGTTGGGAGCACTTTAAGCACCTGGCCTTTATGCTATTTTGGGGAGGTGGCTGGATCATTCCGTTGCTACTCTTTGGCGCACTCATAAAATATCGAGCCCAATTTATAAACAAACTCCCATCCGCACTGAGATCAAACCCAACATTAAGCTCCCTAGCAGCCTGGCAGATCTTCTACTTTGTTTTCATGATTCCCAAACTGGGCCCAGTTCAAGATATCGACTTGTTCTTTAGCGTTTACTTAACCCTGGGGATTTTAGCGGGCATGTGGTTCGATGACTTGCTGCGAAACCACCAAAAAGAAGCACACTTAAAATACCTGTTGCTCTGTACCATTAGTGGATGCTCAATAGCAACCAGCGCAAATCTACTAGTCATTTAGCAGGTTGTTTTTTGACCTCCGCTTCTATTTTATCAACAGTCTACAAGAAACAGCTCGTTTACAAATTGAGCTCTGAGCCGGGCTGCAGTATTCTTGCAGCCTCAGAACACAGCGTTGATGTTGGGTAGGTTCAATCAATAAATGATAATAATTGTTAGTTCAAAGATAGGAGCTGATGAAATTGAAGCATCTTTGGGAAAACCAGAGTACAGCTACTATTTCTTGCTTCAAGAGTTCCTGCCAGCACTGAATGAATTAGGCACAGTTGTTGAAGCAGCCTCCAAGACCGAGATCGACTCGCTGTTCGAATCCCACAGCGCCAATGGCGAGCAAGTCGTTTTTTTAAGCTTTAGCCCACCCTACCAAACGCCACTTGGCCTTAAGTGCCCCACCTACTGTGTATTTGCTTGGGAATTCGACACCATGCCCCTTGAAGCGTGGGACAATGATCCAAAGCACAACTGGCAATATGTGTTTTCGCAAATAACGGGCGTAATTAGTACCAGCGAAGAAACAGCGAAACAAATAAAAGCATTAATGGGAGATTCATACCCCTGCTGTGCGATTCCTTCAGCAACCTGGAATAAGTACAGCAGCGTTTTCGCCGCAGGCGGCTGGGAACCGGTTACCAACGATCGGCACATTCCATTTACTGGCACCGTTATCGATAGCCAAGCTATTGCATTCTCTGCCGAAGGCTTGGCACACCAACCACCGCAATTGGAAGCAGAACCCGATCCACCCCTGCCAACTAAGCCAACATTCTTTGAATTTATTAAGCAATCACTCGCGATTAGAAAAGCCTACAAAGAAGAAATCTTGGCACATGATCAAGATCAGCCCAAAGAAACAACACAGGAAGTAACGGAAGAAAATAGAGAAATCCCAACGGTTAATAACTTAATGATAACCGGCGTGGTTTACACA
>JAKSAW010000651.1 GCA_022361455.1 Pseudomonadales bacterium
AGATCTTCTGGTGGGAGGAGAGGTCGCCCGGCTCGGTGCAGCTTCCATCTGCTGCGCTCGTCATGCCGGCGCTTTCGCTGAACCGCGTCCAGAACAAGCGATAAAGTTCGCTGGCATCCTCTTTCGATAATTTGCCGCTTGGCAAGTCACCCTTCGCTAACCTCATGTCAAGAGCAAGAGATTCCAAATGCGTTCTGTCCTCTCCCGTTGCACAGGTCTTGGCATATTCCAGAAAGCCGTCCATTCTTCTGATCCATAACGCCGGTTCCATGCCGCACCAATGAGGCCGGGAGCCCGAGACATTCGCGAGTGCGCTGTCGATTGATGGCCGATAGGTCCGGAACCCGACGCCGAGGGACTTGGCCAGTGCCTCGGTCTCCCAGATCATCGCCGCGATCTCCGGATCTGTGGTATCCGCCCACGGGTTCGACGCGCGCTCGAGAAAGATCTTTGTTCCTGCCCAGCTCATCCAGAAGAAAAGCAGGAACAGGCACCCGAGTTTGCCAACCTCCACCAACCGTACGGCCTGGGCGTTCTTGATACCAACAAGCGCAAGGACCCCACCTCCGCCGATTAGAATTCCGGCTGCGACTTCGATGATCGTGTTGGTCGTAGAAGATATGGTGAGAGCGGAGAGGGCACCTACCGTGCCACCGAAGGCGGCCACCAGAAGACCGTAGAAAAAGCTCACAGCAATGACCTCAACCACAACTTGTCACAAATCTAAGTTGCCATTTGCCGGCTGGTCAAGTTCGCGCCGCGTTCCGGATACGACACCTAATCGCGGCTCTTCCGTTGGGCTGTGTTCGCCGGGCCCCTCGGAGGGCACGTTCAGACTCAGGATTTGGTGCTTCTTCGGACAGTCGGTGCAATACCCGCCGGCCCCGATATCCGCGGAGCACGGGCTCAATCGCTTCGATGGCGGACGCGCCGGTGCACCGGGTGGCCCTGGCATATCCATCTGCGCGGCCGGTTCGGGCCGCCCGCAGGTTCCGGATCAGACCGACAATGTCC
>JAKSAW010000382.1 GCA_022361455.1 Pseudomonadales bacterium
CAATGATATTGCCATCAATGGCGTACCGCAAGGCAATACCACCGGATTCGACTTCGCCTTCACCAAAGCCGGCGGAGCAGCACACGGGGGTACTCAGGTGGGCACCAACCCGCTCATCCAGGACCTTGAACCGGGGAATTACCAGGTAGAAATTACCGATGCCACCGGATGTTCCAGTGGACTGGTAGACTTTACTATCGATGATAACTCTGTCGATCCTATCGCTGAGCTCAATGCCTCTAACCCCGATACCAATTGCGTATCGCCAGGCACCAACATCGGTAACGGTGACCTCACCGTACAGATCGTCGGTGGAGCAGCCGTGAGTAACTATACCTTCACCTGGTACAGAGGTACCGATACGACCGATGGAGATAGCCAGATCACAGGTACCGCCTTTACCAATACCAACCAGGGGTCTGCCGTGATCACCGGTGGAGATGATGAGACCATCTCTGACCTCTCACCCGGACAGTACACCGTAGTGGTGACCGATAACGATGCCGATGATGATAATGACGGATGTTTCTCTTCCACTACATTCACCATCGACAATGTACCGGCTACCCATGAAATTACCAGTATCACTCTCGATCCTGTCGATGATTGTAGCACCACAGGTTCTGCTGTCATTGAAGATGCGCATGTCACCTCAGGCGACAGGGATGATTATGACTTTACCTGGTATGAAGATGATGCCACTACCACCATCACTCCGGCAGGTAATGATTACGAACTACTCACTTTGGCTGCCGGTACTTACTATGTGGAGGCCGAACATGTGGGCAGTACGCCTAACGACGGATGTACCACTTCTCTGTTCGAGTTTGAGATCCTCGATGTAACAGTGGTACCGACCGTAAGCCTCACGCTCAATACCATCGATACCAGTTGTGAGACTACAGACAACACCGGTAACGGGGCCATCAACTTCTCTATCACCAATGACGACGGGGCCACCTACTCCTACCAGTGGTATGCAGGGGCTGCCGTCAATGTAGGGGTCAACGAAGTGGCCGGCGCTACTTCAGGAGATGCAGGTACCCTCGACGGAGTGGTCGATGCTGTCGAGACCAGTGCTTATACCGCGGCCCTGACCGGCGTGGACGGAGGAGATTACACCATCCGGGTGATCGATACTTCCAACCCTAGCAATACCTGTTTTGTGGATGCTACCTTCAACCTGACTGAAGAGCAGCCAACCATCTCTATTGCTACCGATGGAGCCGACTTTGTCAATACACCGAACGATAACTGCTCGGCCGGTGGATACAACGGCGCCTTCCAGATCAA
>JAKSAW010000888.1 GCA_022361455.1 Pseudomonadales bacterium
AAACCGTACACCACAGATTCACCAAAGTTGTAGTCACGCTCTACCATGAAGAGTGACGCACCTAGGATCGCGCAGTTAACAGTTATAAGTGGCAGGAAAACACCCAATGCGTTGTATAGTGCAGGCACGTACTTGTCCAAGAACATTTCTAGGATTTGTACCAATGCCGCGATAACGCCAATGTAACTCAACAAACCTAAGAAAGTCAGATCAACACCAGTGAGACCAGCCCAAGCCAGTGCATCTTCTTTCAATAGGTAATTGAGAATAAGATTGTTTACAGGAACAGTAATAGTTTCAACAACGATTACTGCGATACCCAAACCTAATGCGGTCTCAACCTTTTTAGAAACAGCAAGAAACGTACACATTCCCAAAAAGAATGCCAGCGCCATGTTTTCTACAAAGATCGCCTTAACAAGTAGACTTAAATAATGTTCCATCGTGGGATCTCCTAGTGCGCTTCAATCGCTTTAGATTGAGGTGCCATTTCGAAATCGTTCTTCTCAACTTGTTCTGGTTTCCAAGCACGTAGACCCCAGATAAACAAACCGATCAAGAAGAATGCGCTTGGTGGCAACAACAACAAGCCGTTGGGTTGATACCAACCGCCATCGTTCACCAGCGGAAGGATCTCGATACCAAACAATTTGCCAGCACCGAACAACTCACGAACGATACCTAAGGCTAAGAGTATGGCGCTATAACCTAAACCATTACCAATACCGTCTAAGAAGCTCGGTAAAGGTGGATTTTTCATGGCATAGGCTTCTGCACGACCCATTACGATACAGTTAGTAATAATCAAACCAACAAACACAGAAAGCTGTTTACTGATTTCGTATGCATAGGCTCGTAAGAACTGATCTACCACAATTACCAAGGAAGCAATGATAGTCATCTGAACGATGATACGAATACTTCCTGGAATTTGGTTTCGAATTAAAGAAATAAACAAGTTCGAAAACGCTGTAACCATCGTTAATGCAATACACATGGTGACGGTAGTGCTTAAGTTACTGGTTACCGCAAGCGCAGAACAGATACCAAGGATCTGAAGTGCGATCGGGTTGTTGTCGAAAATGGGTCCAAATAAGACTTTTTTAGTTTCTGACATGATTACACCCCGTCTGCTTTAACTTTTTCAAGGTAAGCACCGAAGCCATTCTGACCTAACCAGTACTGAACCAAGTTGGTTACACCACGGCTTGTCAAAGTAGCACCCGCTAAACCATCGATTTCGTGCTTCACAGTTGGTGAGTTTGGATCAACTGACCCTTTCACTAAACCAATCGCTACATCACCTTTAGCATCAAATACTTCCTTGCCTGGCCACATAGCTTTCCACTTAGGATTATCAACTTCACCACCAAGGCCTGGTGTTTCTGCATGCTGATAGAAACCGAAGCCTACAACAGTGTTCAGATCCGTCTTTAATGCTAGGAATCCATACAAAGTTGACCAAAGGCCATAGCCGTGAACAGGCAATATAACGGTTTCGATTTCGCCGGCTTCGTTTTTCGCGTAGTAAACGGTCGCATAGTTGGCTTGGCGTTTAATGCTGGCGGTGTCAGTTGCACCGTCTAACACAAAGTGCTGGCCAGGTGTTTTAGCCGCTTTCTGCTGATCGTAGCCTGCAGGATCAGCAATAATTGCTTTTTCCCAGTCTTCATCAGCGGTCGCTTCTGTAAGATATTCACCTGTTTTGATATCGACAATTTTAACGTCGATTCTTTCAAACAACTTATCAATGTCAGCGCCATCTTGCATGAGACCTGCTGCTGCCAAAATATTGCGTTTTTTGTCAGCCGATTTATTAGCGAGTTGAGTTGGTTTCAATACAACCGCAGCTGTGGATACAACAATCGAGCAAACAATACACAGAACCGTCGCAACGATAAGAGTCTTGCTAGTGCCGTCGTTAGACATTGCCACGTGCCTCCCTACGTTTGATGTTTGCCGATACCACAAAGTGGTCGATCACCGGCGCGAACAAGTTAGCGAATAGAATGGCCAGCATCATACCTTCAGGGAATGCAGGGTTGATGACGCGAATCAACATGACCATGACACCAATTAAGATTCCGAAGAACCACTTACCAGTGTTAGTCATTGATGAGGAAACCGGATCGGTTGCCATGAAAATGGTACCAAATGCCCAACCACCCAAGACATAATGCCAATAGAATGGAATACCAAACATAGGATTGGTTTCGCTACCTGCAGCATTAAAGAGCAAGCCCATGGCTGTAGTGCCAATCACTACACCGGCGACAATGCGCCACGAAGCAATCTTGGTCATCAACAGAATTGCGCCACCGAGCAAGATAGCAAAAGTAGATACTTCCCCCATGGAACCTTGCATGTTACCGAAGAATGCATCCATCCAAGTAAAGGCTTCACCAGAAGGGGTTAGCATCGAAGTAAT
>JAKSAW010000866.1 GCA_022361455.1 Pseudomonadales bacterium
CGGCGTACGAGATCGCCGGAATACGCAATGAGGCGGCACTACGGGCAGTTCCTGGTGTCCGAGGGGGCTAGTCAGCTCGCCAAACTTGGCAATTTGGACCTCGATTTGGACCTCGCCCAAGACGACGAGGCCACAAGTGTTGAAGATGAAAAGGTTAGTGTGGTGCGAGGAGGGGGACTTGAAAGCCACCAAGAAGCGCAAATAGCTGGATTTCTGAAGTTGCCGTTGGGCACCGTGTGGCACCGTGGGGCGCCAATTGTCCGTTGACGGACAATGTGGTCGCGTGGGCTTGGATCGTGTGGATGGACTGACCTTGGCCGCGCGAGCGCTCGGCGAACGACACCGCCGCCACGCGAATCGTTGGTCAAGATCGAAGCGCTAGATCAGGTTCGACTCAGACGATCTGCGCACTACTTCACCACCCTACCGTTCACCGCCAGCACAGACCTCATCCTTGGGATCCCAGCAGCGGACACATAAGTCGCGGGGTTCGAACTTGTACTTGCGACTAAAGACCTGCTCCGCGACGGTAATCGTGACCTCGCATTTACAGTCTGGGTACGCGCACGGTCTGCGCGACAGAGGGAACGAGTCCTCAAGGCAGGGATCGAGGTCAACCCCAAACTGCTTGGCTTCGCAGCGACTGCACAGCGTGCGACTGCTCACCTCGAAGTTTTGCGTACGCAGGTACTCGGGTGCGCATATCGTAACTATCCCATCGCATCTCGGTCCCGCGCACGTCTCTTTGGAGATCACGGAGACATCCGCTAGGCGGATGAGACTTTCCTTAGCTTTCGGACGAATTGCTCCCATTTCGATGGCCCTCGTAGCCTGGTGCTATGTTCGAGCACCAGCCTTGCCGGGGGGTCAGGGGGGCGCTACAAAGGGATGTTCGAGCGTGGAGGCTCCCCTGAGCCTGTTGCGCCGGGGGCCGGCCCTGTTCGCGCAGGGCTGGCCCTTTGTCGTTAAAAATCAATCACTTGGTCGAGTGCCTGCGGTTCCGAGCGAGACATCCCTACGACATCGCACGATCTCTAGGCACATTGGTGACCAATCTCACATACTCACCACCCGCAC
>JAKSAW010000889.1 GCA_022361455.1 Pseudomonadales bacterium
GATAGCAACAAGGTATACCAAGGCCCAGTGGCCGGTATCCTAGCGGGTCTCGAAATGATCGAAACCCCCTTCGCAGTCATCGTACCTTGCGATGCCCCGAAGCTCAGCTTAAATCTGGTAGAACAGCTAATCACAGAAGCCAATATTGAAGATAGCCCCATCACGCTTTTCCAGGTAGAGGGAAGAATTCAGCCCTTGTTTGGTCTGTTTAGCGGATCGCTATTAGAAGATTTGCGCAATTATTATCAGGCCGGAGAACGAAAGCTTATTCGCTGGTGCGAATCTCACTCCCCCAAAATTGTGAATTACCAAGGTCCAAGTGAGGATTTTTCTAACATCAACACCCAGGAAGAGCTAAAAAAACTCGAAAGCTCTTAAATATTGCGAGTATTTTTAAGACCAAAGAAAAAAGCCGTTTGGATTACTCCAAACGGCTTTTTTTGCCTTTGCTCGGCTGCCCTACTAAGACTTCTTAGGACGACCGCGACGAGCTGCTGCTTTCTTAGCTGGCGCCTTTTTAGCAGCGGCTTTCTTAGCGGCTGGACGACCACGCTTAGCGGCTGCCTTTTTAGCTGCTGGACGACCGCGCTTGGCTGCTGCTTTCTTAGTAGCGGCCTTTTTCTTAGCGGCTGGACGACCGGCTTTCTTCTTAGCTGGTGCTTTCTTCGCAGAAGCGGCAGGAGCTGCAGCTGCCTTAGCTGCTTTCTTCTTACGCTTCTTAGGAGTAGCACTCGCTTTTTTCTCAATAGACTTAACTTTAGCAGCAGCTTTCTTAGCAGCAGCTTTCGCTTTTGCAGTTGAGCTCTTCTCTTTGGCCTTCGCTTTCTTAGTGTCGGCCTTAGAGCGAGCTTTGCGCCAGCGAGCTTCAAAAGCAGCAAGTGCTTTCTTCAGATCTGCTTCTGCACGAGATGCAAGCTGTTCTGCATAGTCTTTGGTTGCCTGAATAGCTGCTTCTTCTACTTCTTTAGCAGCCGCTTCAGCCATCGCAATTGCGTGCTTCACTTTAGCAGCGCGCAACTTCTCACGATTAGCCTTAGCTTTATCAGCCAATTTAGCAGCAGCATTTTTAGCTTTCTGAGCGGTACGCGCTGCACCCTTGGTGCCCGCTTTTTTCGCTTTTGCAGCTTCAGATGCAGCTGTTTTCTTGGCAGCGGCAATATCTTTAGCAAGAGATGCAGCTTCTGCTGAAAGCTTATCTACAGCTTCTTGCGCCTTTGCAACAGCTGGTGAAGCTGGTGCGGTTTTACGTGGTGCACGTTTAGCAGGTGCCTTGCGTGCGGCTTTTTTCTTTGCTCTTGGCATTTTCTCTATCTCCTCAGCTATGGGCTACTTTCAAGAAAGGACTCATTCGAAAAGTACAGACATCAAAAAGTACTAATAGAAGTAGCACCTTTAAAAAAAGTAGCACAAAAAAAATGCAAGCGATACATACACCTGCAAATAATATTTAATAATCAATTTATTTCCAGCCGATAACTGCTTTTTTTATAAAAAAAATGCCATTTTCATAACTTTTTTTTAGTTTTTTTACTTTTTCGATTCAGATTTAGGATTTTCACCACACATTTTTTAAAAATAGAGAATTAAATTAATAATTCCCTCATTAAAAAAATCATCCCCTAAATCTCAAAAACAGGACCTAATTTTTGAATTTCAGGCATTAACTTAATGGCTAATTTAGCCCAGGAATTAATGGAATTCGTGTTCGTAATTAATAAAAAGTTCAGGATAATTAGATTGCAATTAACAGCAGAGGACCAATTTGGGTATCGATAACTCGTAAATTTGATCACGGCTCTTAGGAAATTAGATTTTTAATATAGCCCCTGAAATTTAGAAAAATGGATCGATAAATCGCAAAATACAAATATGGACTTATGCAGGGGGGCTGAAATTTTTGTCATATTTTAGAAATGAAGTGATATCAGATAATAAAAAAGGCGCCTAATAGGCGCC
>JAKSAW010000266.1 GCA_022361455.1 Pseudomonadales bacterium
AAAATCGCCCATGCGATAAAACATCAACTCACTCGGATGTTGAGCTTTCATACGCATATATTGCTGCATCATTGGGGTGTGTTTATTGAGCTGTTCTTCCGAGATGGTCATAAGGCAATTTTTATTTTGTTACGGTCAAAATGATTTCGAGTGATGCGCTGATAGGGATTAGATCCAGTGATTAGTTTTTATAATTGGCATCTTATGCCCCTATATAAACTTGCCATACTAACCGTAAATTTGTATGCCTTCTAGACTGGTATTTTAAATAAAAATGAGGTTCAAAATCTTTTAGTAACCAATTTGATTTAGGGTAGAAAAGACTCGTAATTATTGTGTTGCGAACATGGTTTTTAAAGCGCTGCGATCTGGTTAGAATGGCAGCCTCTCTGGATGCCCAATCTCGGAAAATTCTAATTTACATGACTGACGATACAAATGAAGAACCGCAGCCGCTGATTTTAAGTGCGGATGCTCTAGACGCTTTGGCCAGCGCGCTTGGAGCGGCATTAGATGGCTGTGAATCAAGTGTTGCTACAGCTGAGTCCTGCACGGGAGGTTGGGTTTCGCAAGCTATTACTGCCATCGCGGGTTCCTCAAAATGGTTCGATCGTGGCTTTGTTACTTATTCCAATGAAGCTAAACGTGAGATGTTGGGAGTCCGAGTGCACTCGTTACGAAAGTTTGGCGCAGTGAGTGAAAAAGTTGTCCAAGAAATGGCTTTGGGTGCGGTTAAAAAATCCAATGCTGAATTTTCTGTAGCAATTAGTGGTATTGCTGGCCCAGGCGGTGGTACCGAAGATAAACCTGTGGGTACCGTGTGGTTTGCTTGGGCCAATGGTACTGATGTTGAGTCTTCCGTTATGCAATTTCCTGGTGATCGCGAGCAGGTTAGGCTCGGTGCTGCTTGCGTTGCCTTACAGGGATTGGTGTCGCGTCTGCCCGATTGGTTAAAAAATGAAAAAAAATCTCAACCTGACATTGGCGAATCCTAAAACCTTGTGTAATAATACTGTTTAAACATACAGTGTTTCCCTGTATAAAATTTTAAACAGCGTTTCTGCTCGTTTTCTGTATGTTGTTGACGTTATTTATGTCTGTATTTTGAGCAATTCAAATACAGTGGCACATCAAGCGATGTAAGTGAGGATTTATTAATGGATGACAATAAAAAGAAGGCGCTAAGCGCGGCGTTAAGTCAAATTGAAAGACAGTTTGGTAAAGGCTCCGTGATGCGTATGGGGGATCAACAACAGCAAAAGATCCCAGCTATCTCAACAGGTTCCTTAGGTTTAGATGTAGCTTTAGGCATTGGCGGTTTACCAAAGGGCAGAATCGTTGAAATTTATGGGCCTGAGTCATCTGGTAAAACAACCCTAACATTGCAAGTAGTCGCAGAAGCGCAGAAGCAAGGCGCTACCTGTGCTTTCGTAGATGCGGAGCACGCACTTGATCCTATCTATGCCGGCAAGCTTGGTGTAAATGTCGATGATCTATTGGTATCTCAGCCAGACACTGGTGAGCAGGCTTTAGAAATCACTGATATGTTGGTTCGTTCTAACGCTGTTGACGTGATCATTGTTGACTCCGTAGCGGCGTTGACTCCTCGTGCAGAAATCGAGGGCGAGATGGGAGACAGTCATGTTGGTTTGCAAGCTCGCTTGATGTCGCAAGCGCTTCGTAAGATTACCGGCAGCGTTAAAACTGCCAACTGCTTAGTTGTGTTCATTAACCAAATCCGCATGAAAATTGGTGTGATGTTTGGTAATCCAGAAACAACCACTGGCGGTAATGCGCTTAAGTTTTATTCCTCGGTTCGTTTAGATATTCGCCGAACTGGTGCTGTGAAGCAGGGCGATGAAGTAGTAGGTAATGAAACTCGAGTTAAAGTGGTGAAAAACAAGGTGGCGCCGCCATTCCGTCAGGCAGAATTCCAGATTTTGTATGGTCAAGGTATTTACCGTCATGGTGAAATTCTCGACTTGGGCGTGCAGTGTGGAATCGTGGATAAATCTGGTGCTTGGTATGCATACAATGGTGACAAGATTGGCCAAGGTAAGGCAAATGCATCTCGATTTTTAGTAGAAAACCCCGATATCGCTCAAACAATTGAATCTCAAATTAGAGGTGAATTGCTGGCAAGCGTAGAACCTGTAGCTGAGTCCGAAGAAGAACTGGAAGAAGCTTAGATTTAAAACTATCCCCCAATAAAAAAGCGCTTCAATTGAAGCGCTTTTTTATATTCGAAGTGCTAATTAATCACTTCATTCATCAAGGTTCGCACCTTTCACACAATTTCTACCATCATGCTTTGCTTTGTAGAGTTGTTCATCAGCAACATCCAGCAGTTCGTTTTGAGATGAGCCTCTTTTGGGGAGGGCAGAGGTTACGCCGATGCTGGTGGTCAATGTGACCACTTCTTGGGTGTTCGGTAGCGTAATTCTTAGATCCTCAACATCTTTGCGCATGCGTTCTGCTAAATGCATCGCTGCTTCAAAATCGGCATTGGGTACGATCGCAACAAACTCTTCACCACCAAAGCGGGCAAGGGTATCAGCTGATCGCCGCATTGATTTATTCAAAATGCTGGCGACCTCTTTAAGGCAAACGTCACCTGCTGGGTGGCCGTAACTGTCGTTAATATTTTTGAAAAAATCTAAATCGATCATCAATAACGATAGGGGTTCGTTGCTGCGAATACAGCGGCGCCATTCTTCGCTCAGAACAATATCGAAACGCCGTCTGTTGGCGACTTCGGTGAGGGAATCGGTAGAAATCAGCTCTTCAAGCATATCGGTTTTTACTTTGAGCATGATTTGGTTGCGAACCCGGGCCATAACGATCGGCACACTGAAGGGCTTGGTGATGTAGTCTACCGCGCCTAATTCAAGGCCTTTGGTTTCATCTTCAGTGGAATTCTTCCCGGTAATAAATATTACAGGAATATCACTAGTGGAGCGGCGGCGTTTTAGTTTTTGGCAAACTGCATAGCCGTCCATTTCTGGCATCTTGATATCCAGGAGAATAAGATCAGGCGGGTCATCCGAAGAGGCGACTTCTAAAGCAGTGACACCACTGGTGGCAGCTTTGATGCGGTACCAAGGCGATAGCGCCTGTGACAGAACCTGAATGTTCAGTGGTTCATCGTCTACAATCAAAACCGTATTTTTAGGCTGATTATCCATATACTTACGTCACCTGAGTACTCTTTTTCAGATTAGTCAATCACACCTAACATGCAACCCCCTTTTTGCCTTAGAGCTTCTACAATTAGGGTAACGATTTAGACTGGTGCGAAATGGGAAAAATACAATATCGGGTTTTAGCCTTTGTCTTTTTTTGCTTTATAGCTGGCATTCTCGGCTTGAGCGTGAGTGTGCACGTCACTTTGGGCAAGTTGATGCGTTCCGAGGTGCAATCTGCTTTAGAAACCATCCACACCTTTAAGACACAATATATCCAAAGCTGGGTACTAAGTGAAAAAGAATCCTTAGACAGCGTGTATTTCTCCCCCGAAAGCTTGGATGACCTATTTTGGTTTACTGAAAATGCTACAGCGGAGGAGCGCCAGTACATCAATAATATCAATAAAATTCGTAGAACCCTGTTGAACAAGGTACGCACAGATGTGCAGGCTGAAGTGAGTATCGTTTCAACCGAAGGTCGTGTATTGGTTAGTTCCAATCTAGAAATGTTGAGGCAAATGTACCCCAGTTGGCCACATGGGAAGGCTGAGAAACTGAAGATTTCCCGAGAAGATACTCGAGTATTTCTATCCTTGAAAGATCAACTACACCTAATTCTAGTCAGAGGCTTATACCGTAATGGGGAGATTTTTGGTTACGCCGTGTTAGAGAAAAACCTGCCAATTCAGTACCTGTATGGTGTCACTCAAAATCAGCCTGCTCAATATCGAGTTTATTTATATCAGCAAGATGCAAAAGCGGTTCAGCTTTCCTATCAACAGTTTGGTCGAACCTTTCAATTTAGAGCCGCAGATATTCATTCTGAATCCCCCCAATATTGGTTGCAATTATCTGGTTGGCAGCCTTTTTCTAGTCAAGATATGGTGGGTATTTGGGGGTGGAGTCCGGATCTAAGTCTTGGTGTGGCGGTAGTTGCCGATAGCCAAGAAGCCTTTAAAACCCTGCGTATCATTCAGAGTATTAACTTAGGTTTTCTGCTTTGTATTTTAGTCGCAAGTGCGATTATCGCTTGGTTTTTCAAAGAATATCGAAAACATCGTTTGACCCTAGAGCATCAGCTAGAACAAGCTATAGAGACACAAGCTAAGGACCTAAATGATGAGCGGCGCGAAAAACAAACTTTAGTAGAAGCGCTGTTCCAAAATAGCTCAGATGGCTATTTGGTGATTAATGGAGAAACAGCCATTGATTGTAATCCTGCATCCTGCCATATGCTGAATTTAGATGATACTCGTGCATTGATAGGGAAAAACCCTTTCATGTATTCCCCACCATTTCAGCCAGATGGTTCAATCTCGAT
>JAKSAW010000171.1 GCA_022361455.1 Pseudomonadales bacterium
CAGGGCTTGGGCGATATCGAATACCGGCAGCCCCTGTGCCAGGAGTTGAAAGACTTCGAACTCGCGGGAAGTCAGTTGCTGAATTTTTTCTTGTTCGTCGGACAGGTAGGGCAGAGTGGAGTCTTGCGACAGCGTAAAGCTGCCTTGTCCCAATGAGGCGCGGCGCACGGCCTCAATCAGGTCCCCTGCCGAGGCGCTCTTGCTGATGAAGCCGATGGCGCCGGCCTCGCGCGATTTACGTACATACAGCGGGTTTTCTTGTCGGGACAACGCCAGTACCCGGGCGCCGGGATTGCGTTGTCGAATGCGTCGAATCGCGGTCAGGCCACCGGCGCCCGGCAGGATCAGGTCCATGATCACCACGTCCGGTAAATGCTGTTTGTAGGCCTCGTAACCTTCTTCGCCGGTTTCGGCCTCGGCGACCACCTGGATCGAGCCGGTGTCCTCGAGCAGGAAACGATAGCCATAACGCACCACTGGATGATCGTCGACGATCATCACCCGAATGGTGCGAAGCTCGCCTCCTTGGCGATAGGGATCAGTGTCCATCTGGCCGGCCTTTGATTAAAGGAAGGGTCGGTTGTGTAAGGGCGCCTCCTTGACAGCCTGACTCGATGTGGTTTCGCTGGTGTCCGCCGACAGCCTAGTTTTCATTATAACCTACTGATTTATAAATAAATTATTAACATTATTCGGTAACGATTAACTCCTTTTAAAGCACCATTATCCATTTGAGTTTTGGGTGCCCTAATAACGATTAATATTATTTTGTCGCATTTGTCGGATGTTAGTTCGCCACACGACTGAATTCATGGTCGGAGGTCGACTCAAGATGTGACGAAAAGGCGGGCATGCGTGGGATCTGCAATGACCTCTGAATCGAAACCCTGGGACCCGAATCCCGGCAAGGCGGTTGTTTCGCCCGCCAAGCAGCGCACTGGGCGTTGTTCGGTTCGAAGCCTGGCGGGGCTATGTCAATGGTACCGATAAGCACGGACGACCGAACTGAATTCGATCAATTTGAGGACGACTGCGTTGAGCTTCGGTAAGGTTACGACCTGACTTCCCGAGGCGATCGGAACGCGTCATTTGATTAATCGAGTCTTTAAGTCGACGCTGCGGCAGTCGGTTGCGAAGGGTAAATCAAACCTGCTTCGAGTCCTGTTCATCGGTGCTGTAGCGCTGGGGCTGCCGGCGCTCGTGTTCGGTTCGGGTCTGCCGAAACCGGTGGAACGCGAGCTCGTACGTTTGAAGATCCCGACGTCCGCGGTCAGCCTGTACGTGCGCCGTGTCGTGGCTTCCAAACCTCTGTTGTCGGTCAATGCCGAACGATCGCGGAATCCGGCGTCGATCTCG
>JAKSAW010000635.1 GCA_022361455.1 Pseudomonadales bacterium
CCTCTACATCATGATCATCGTCATCGTCATCGCTGTCGTCAGACTTTCTAGACTTACGCTGCGACTTAACTTCTTGGACTTTGTTACGAGCCTCTTCTTCAAGTTGCGCTTGAGCTTTGGCTTCTATCTCAGCAAATTCAGTATCACTTTCAAGACGCTCGTTCACTTCCTCAATGTGATTCATGATGGCCTGAACCAATGCATCAGTACCTTCTCCCGATACAGCAGAAATTCTAAAAACAGGCCCTTCCCACTGCAGCTCATCAACTATTTCTTGGCAGCGCTGCTCAGCCTCTTCGGCAGGCATTAAATCCAGCTTGTTTAACACTAACCAACGATCTCGCGCTGCTAGCGCTGGACTGAATAACTGAAGCTCACCAGCAATAGCATCCACATTATCAACGGGATCAGAACCATCCCAAGGTGCTATATCAACCAAATGAAGCAGCAAACGAGTGCGCGCTAAATGCTTTAAGAAACGGATACCGAGCCCCGCACCATCTGCAGCACCTTCAATAAGCCCTGGGATATCCGCCATCACAAAACTGCGCAAGCGATCCACCTTTACCACACCCAAGTTGGGCACCAAGGTAGTAAATGGATAGTCCGCCACCTTTGGCTTCGCCGCAGAAACAGCTCTAATCAAGGTGGACTTACCAGCATTGGGCAATCCTAGCAGACCCACATCTGCCAAAACTTTTAACTCAAATCTTAAATTTCGAATCTCGCCTTTCGTGCCTTGCGTGGTTTGGCGCGGGGCACGATTAGTACTGGATTTAAAGCAGGTGTTGCCCAAACCTCCGCGGCCGCCTTTTGCCACTACCAACTTGCTTTCAGGCTCAACCAGATCACCCAACACTTCATCAGTATCTTCGTCAATAATGGTGGTTCCCACTGGGACTTTTAGCACCACGTCATCTCCACTGGCGCCAGTGCAATTGCGGCCGCGACCATTTTCGCCTCGAACTGACTTGAAAATGCGCTCATAACGGTAATCAACAAGCGTATTAAGCCCTGTGTCGGCTTGAACAATCACATCGCCGCCAGCGCCACCGTTTCCGCCATCAGGACCACCAAATTCAACATATTTCTCCCGGCGGAAGCTCAAGCAACCGTTGCCGCCATCGCCGGCCTCAACGCGAATCGC
>JAKSAW010000884.1 GCA_022361455.1 Pseudomonadales bacterium
ACCTCGCTGGTGGGACCTCCCATACGTTGTCAGGACTGGACAGAGAGGAACAGATTGAGCGGATAATCAAACACGTCCAAAACGCCCGAGCGCCGAATATAGAAATATTCGACGAGTCACAGTATGTCAAGCTTGACTGTGCTGACTGTGGCATGCGCTTGGCAGTTCTGGAAGTGTTACCAGGAAAAGTGCATCATCGATGCACGGAAGGGCTTCCAAAGCCATTCCGACTCCTCATACAAGGGGAACCTTGGCCCCTGGACGCGCCAAAATACCCAACAGTGCACGAAATGATCGGAAGAGCCGTTGACGAAAATAACAACGAACTCTACCGGAAGACACAAAGAAGCATTTTGGTGTCCTACATCAGGAAGCAGGAGTTCCATGCAGGAGTCGACTACATCCTGACCATCAATCAGGACAATGGGCGAATCGGCCTCGATCCATGCATTTGTGGCGACTGTTGGAAGGTCGAGAAAATCGATACGGTGACTTCCAACCCGGAAGTTGCGACTCCAACGCGGAAGCACGACAGTGGTAAGCACCTAAAAGGCAACTAATGATGTTAGACAAAGAAACAAATGGTTGTTCTTGCTAACGTTGCCGTCGACCTTTAAAATCGAGCTAAAATTAGGTTAGAACCACAGTCGTAGAGCGCTGAATGCGTCACATGCACGGAAGTAGGACCGACTGGACTCTAAAAGTGGCTGGAAATCTATTGATCTCGACTGCCCGTGAAAACGACGTGCAAGATTAACACGACGATTAAGCGGACGCAAATGATCCGACTGAAAGCGAGACCGAAAGAGACTAATTAACACCGGCCAAAGTGTCCAGCGACAGGTACAAAGGCGCCCATGCGCAGAACAGGACTATCAGTGCAGCTCAGAGCCTACGCATGCGCAGAACGGACTAAGCTAGTGCGCGTGCGCGGCGCCAAATGAGTCTGCCATACGAACGAGACAATAATATGTGCAGGCTTTGTCAGGACGGATGTGGCATTGAGCAACTACAAAACTGTTACGTTCAGTGGTGCTCTACCATAGGAAAACTCTTGTTCTTCTGTGGTGTCTTGGCAATAGTGATTATCTCAATTCGCCATAGTTGTGACTGTGTCTGTGAAGACGGAAGAGCACAAAGACTCATGTGAGAATGGCACACTTCCAAGGAGGTTATGTGAAAGATACTGAGACAGCATTCATTCAAGTGAACTCAGTCTCTTTTCCTACGAGGAGATATCGTGTCATTCATGCTGGAGATCGACGTGTGATCTTGCATGTGGAACTCAGACGCAGCCCTGAAGGAGTGCTTGAGACTCATGTCCAGACTCTACTCGTCCCAAGCGCGATCCCAGACCACGTCGAGTGGGTCTACAGAGTCGCTCGAGACGGTGGGGTCCCTGGACCCCCAAATTGGATCTCAGCCTAAGCTGTTTGCTATGGACGAAGACCGATGCAACACAGGACTGCCCGCACCTGACCTAGTGTATGATCCATATTGTGGCAAGACCTTTGAGAGACCAAAGCCAATCTCATACTGGGAAGAGCATGACACTCAAAGAGGAATGTCTTGTACAACGGTCAGAGCTTGGTCGGACATGTACCCAACCAACTATTACTTCATGAAGCTACG
>JAKSAW010000216.1 GCA_022361455.1 Pseudomonadales bacterium
GATTTGCCGTTGGTTGACTTCGACCTAAGAAAATCATTGTCTAATTATCTTAACTTGCGAATAAGCAAGGGTGAAAAACTAAAACCTTCCACAAGCCTTTTTATTACTCAGAAAGTAGGCCCCTACTCCATTGCATTTGGATTCGTATAGCAACTAGTCCTTTCTGGAAGCTTGGATGATAATCGTAGTGCGTCCTCACAATGAGACTTTCAATGTACCAAAATTATAGTCCTACTTCGCACTTGAACTCAGGTTTCGTATTTGCTCCGCGTCAACGAAAAGTAAATTATTTTACTTCCATATTAAAACCAACTGCTAAAAAGACACACATCGCGGAGATCTTTTTAAATCTTAAGAAAAATAACATATCGTCTAGATATAATTCTCGCCAAACTTTTCTAAGAATACTCGAAGAACATTTGCACTCATATATGAACAATATCTTTGATAATCATCGTCTTTTTCTGCATCAGCAAAATCGCAGACCGATTTGAGAGCAAAAACCTTAGGCTTAGGATGGTTCGCATTCTCTACGGCAGCGTAAAGCCCATATATTTCCATCTCGATGCCGAGAACTTTTCTGTTTTGAGATACGATATCATCCACATAATTTGGATCAGCTACCACAGCTGCTCCTGTTGCAATTGGACCGAGTAATAAACGAGGATTTACATTAACGTGTTCATTATAATCCAAACTAATTTGTCCAATAGCTTTATTATCGGCTTTTAATAACTCAAACTTCGATCGAATGTCTGTCGATGCAGTAAGCTGGTGAGGAGAAATTTCAAATACTGATTTTCCTTCTTCGTTTTTGAGTTTGCCCGACTGATAATCCCACACGCTTTCGGCAAAAATAACATCGCCAAAGTTTGTGTGTTTCTTTATTCCACCACAGATACCTGTCATGACGACAACTTTAGGGTGTAGTGTATTGATGATGCTTGAGGCCTTATTCGCTGTGGCAACCATACCCATTCTGCTGCAATGTGCGGCACAAACTTTAAGTTGTTTATTCTTTAGTTTCACGACACCTTCATATATAAAAGTGTTGTCGTCTATAGGTATCGGTGTAGACCAACCCCAATCTAAAGCTAGAACCTCAGACAGCTCAGGGTTATCCAATGCACAAATTATTGCGACATCTACGTCATGTTCCACAGGCTGATGATTATATTGATGCCCAGTGAGATATTTTATGCAATGCTCTATTTGGGTGATCCAGCTAGTGCAAGATTGTTCGTACTTTACCACTTGCCAAGTCAGCATCTCAAATTGAGATACAGTGTCATTCAATCCTTCTTTATCGGCAGTTATTCCAATGATCTTTTTTGGTTTTTTGTATTCATCTGAAAAACTAAGGTCGTTTAATAAGTCTTGAGAGTTTATTTCATCAGGTTCATCTTCTGGCATTCTCGGAATTAGCAAATCTAATATAAGAAGCTCATAGCAGTTTAATTCCAGTTTTAATCTTGCTTCATGAGTACAAACTGACAGATCAATATCATTTCTACTAACACCTAATGTATAAAGGCTATCAATAAGTTTTCTATACCTGTTAGCTTGGTCATCAACAATTAGAATTTTCATATACCTAGCTCTTCCCTTCTAGGTTGATTATACTTTGTAGTTCGGTTTTCCATTCACTAAATGATGAATTGAAATGAAGAACTCCTCTTAGAAACTCTGGAAATTCTTCCAGTAACTCCTTAGACAAATCATCAAGACTAACGCGGTTCGCGTCATCTCTTTGGAAAGCAGAATACCCGGTAATAACAATTGTCGGACATCCCCAATTTTCTATTTTCATTTCTCTTAATACTTCTATTCCACCAAAACCTTGTGGACGCCCTCCACTTTCTTCTTCTGTAATATCGAATGTAGGTAGGGACATATCTAAGATCAATAGATCGGGAAGTTTATTTTCAAGATAGCGAATAGCACTATTTACGGATTTCATGTGATGAATGGTACAATTGCCCACAAGATTTTCAATATGACGCCTAATATGAACAAATTTGGGCTCTTCGTCTTCGACAATTAATACGTTATACACTGTTCACCTCTACTTGCTCGACCGGTGTTTCGTAGGTGTTAAGATCAGTCGAAATAACTAAGTTAAAAACACCTTCAGAGTTAAGATCAATCTCTAAGTTACCTTTTGTTGCTTTATCAATGCTGGCGGCTAGTTTGAAAAAACCACTTCTTCCTTCAGATCTTGCTCTATCTCCAAGCTGCCCTTCATCAATCATTTTCTTTATTTTAGTTATTTCATCACGTAGCTTTTTACGGTCACTTTGTTTGGTTTCGTTTTCGCAAGATATGGTAATAGTACTCGCTTCATGATCGATCAAAAGTTTGAGCACAATCTTAGGTTTCTTTATACCAGAATGAGCCTTTATGTTATCAAACAAAATAAATATCGTGTCATTAATAAAAGTCAGTTCTTCTTGGTGAAGTTCGATTTCTCCGGTGTTCTCAATTTGTTTTTCGATATCGGGATTAAATGGCTTAAGCATATCCAGAGCAGCATTAATCGATAAGTTCAATACTTTCGAAGCCTTTAGGTTAACACTATCTGCGGATACTCCTACTAACGGAGTAAACCACGACATTACATCCTCTAACGATCTCTGTACGTCGGCTATCTTTTCCGCCAATTTCAACTCAAAATCGGCGAACGCCTCATCTTCCCCAGCTAGTTTTCTGGCGTTTGCCTTAAGCTTATCAGCGCTATGCATAATGCTCGGTTTAAGATCCTCTCTTATGTATTGTTTAGTTATCTCTAGTGAAGGCTGCAAAAATGCCCACATAAAAGGAGTTAAGTAATAAGCAAACTGATGAAAAGTCGCATTAGTCTCAATAATTACGTGTTTTAAAAAGGACATTAGCTTCAGAGTAAATTCTGTTTTAATTAAGCCGGCAGGGCATTCTTCACTGTATAGCTGGAAAACATTGTCACGAACGTCAATTAATTTGTCATCAAATTCTTTTGCGAATACAGCCAACAAATCATTCAATTCATTTTTCTGACAGGATGTCAGTGACTTGAATTTATCAACCCAAAAATGATTATATTCGAAATCTTTATTCTCTGATTCTCTAGTTGTTATAAGATTTGAGAACTCTAAATGACTTCTGATTAAACCAATGAATGATTGATGCCTTATCCTCTTGCTAAGATAATAGTCTAAACCATACTTAGGATTTGTGAGAAAATCTTGGCTGGCTCGAGCTACCATGCTAAGTAATACAGCATCTGCTTCGTTTTCAGGACGAAAAGCTGTTTTTATAGCGTTGTCCTGATTGAAGAATTCCTCTAGAAGCTCATGAAAATCCTGTGACCCGGTAATCTTTATTTCTAATAGATCTTTA
>JAKSAW010000153.1 GCA_022361455.1 Pseudomonadales bacterium
GATCCGAGTGACCGGGTGAATCCGATTCGCATTCCATACGACGAGACAGTGGTTAAGTCCATTACCCTGAACTACCCCGAAACCTGGAAACCGCGAACCGCCTTTGAGAAAGTGGATTTCGAGAACAAGTTCGGCCGGATCGAAGCATCCTACACCGCATCAAAGGGCCGCTTGGTCATCAAGCAGAAGGTGTCATTGAATAAAATTCGCGCGCCCAAAGAAGAAATCGATGCATTGTTGGAAATCATGGGCAGCGGTTCCAAGTTGGTCATTCCCCATTTGGTATTCGAGGTGACACCTAATTAGGCATCCAACCTCCAACTGAAACAGATGCGGGCACCACCCGCGGGGCTGTCCAAAACCTGAACGGTATCCGAGTGAGACGCGGCGATTTGTGCCGTGATCCCGAGGCCCGGACCGAAACCTTCACCCGTCCGGGAACGGGCGGGTGAAGACGTGTCAAAGGGGAACAAAACGCGTTCTCGGTCTTCTTTTGCGATGCCCGATCCGTCATCGTCCACAATCAGCCATGCCTCCTTTCCACCCAGCCCGCTTGAATCTCGATGGCACGCGTTCCGTACTTTTAGGCGTATCAGGTCCCCCAAGGCGTGAATCAGCAACGAACGTCGCGTTGTATGTCTTGCAGGAACAAGCGCTGCTGCTCCGGGACATCCATGTCTTCGACCATTTCCAAGAATAGACGGTGCCTGGCCGGCGGGGTACGCACCTCGTGGGACAGGGCGTGGGTCAGGATCTGGTGCCGCGCCTCGGCTTGCTTCAGGCGATCGGCCATGCGGTTAAATGCGGTACCTGGTTCGGCAACCGCACGCGCACCGCCGGGCGGTACACGAGCATCGAAATTGCCCGCGCCGAAAGCCTCCGCCGTTTTGGCCAGAACTCGTAAGCGGCGCACCAGAGGTACGATTAAAATTAAAATGACCAGGGACAGTCCCGTGAAAATACTGATCCCTACCGCGGTCTGATAGACCTGTGCCCTCTCAAATGCGCCGAGCACCATAGGGCAGGTTCTTAACCCGCTTCATTTCTTCATCCTCGAACATGCGGCGGTCATGGAGATAATCCACCATCATATCCGTTGCATCGAAACCCCAGAACATGCGGTTCAACACATGCCAGGTCGGGACACCGAAAATACCGCACGCGATCGCCTCCTTACCGTTTTGAAGGAGTCTCTGCTTAACATCCGGATGCTTCACCGCACCAGGCTCGACCTCAAGTTCTGAGCAAAGCCCCGCGAAGGCCTCCTGATCCGTTGGATCGCAGCCGTCACGCCAGATATAGTCGAAAACACTTCGGGTAACTTCTGGCC
>JAKSAW010000093.1 GCA_022361455.1 Pseudomonadales bacterium
CCCGCAGCAGCTTCTTCAGCATGGGTAAGTTTCTTCTCGCGTAACCCCTGGATATGTTCGATTAACAAATCGGTACCGATAATCGGTGCATTCGGCGCCGTGGTAATTTGTTCTAAGCCACTTTCGATAAGGGTAATGGCTTCTTGCAAGAATTCTTGAACTTCCTTATCAGCAGGAATTCCTTGTAAATGGCATTCCTTGATGAGTTTTTCGGTGGGCGCGGCAACGTCGGCGATAGGTGTAATTCCTGCCATATGGGCGCTACCTTTGAGGGTATGAAGAGCACGCAACAAAGGATTCGAAATGGTCGCTTTTCTTTCACCTAAGAACTCTTTCACCACTTCTAAGTGAGACAAAGCTTCTTGCTTAAAGATATCAATTAATACCGGATCAATCTCCACTTCTGGTTCAAGATTAACAACAGGCTCAGGCTCAGCCACCAACATGGATTCTGCGGAAGGCTCTTCTGCTTCTGCAATTTCTTCGAATGATTCTTCAGCCGCCACCTCAGCTGTTTCATCTGCAGCAACTTCTTCAGTTTCAAGGTTTGGCTCTGCAGCAAGCTCTTCTGTGGCTTCTGTCACTTCTTCAACAGCCACTGCTTCTTCTACCGCTTCTTCAGCTGTTGCGTGGAGATCATCAGGCAACGATGGTGGTGTATCGCCTTTAGCTAGCGCATCAGCAACAGCGGCAAGCGCTTCTACATTTAAAGTATGCTGAGTGCGTTCTTCAAAGTTCTTAACCAGTTCTGGAACAACCCCCGTTACCGTTTCTACAATGTTAAAAACTGCGTCATTGGTAGGCACAGTGCCATCGATGACTCGGTTCAGCATATTCTCTACTGACCAGGCTAATTCACCCACCACTAATGCACCCACCATACGACCACTACCCTTAAGGGTGTGGTAAGCACGGCGAACTTCTGTGCGAGCATCTTCATTTTCATGATTGCCTCGCCATTGAGGCATAAACTCATTAATGGTTTCGAGTACTTCTGCGGCTTCTTCAACGAAGATTTCAATCAGCTCGTCATCAATAAGGTCGTCTTCTTCCTCTTCCATAGTTTCTTCCACCGCCTCAGGCTCGGAAGTTACTGAAGGTTCTGCGGCGACTTCTTGCTCTGCAGCTACGGTATCTTCCTCAACAGCAATAGCTTCGGACTCGACTTGATCTTGACTTTCTGTTTGTGTCTCAGCCTCTGCTTCAACTTCAAGTAGATTAACCTCTTCTCCATGGGCTACTTCTTCATCGACAATCGATTCTGATAGCTCTGGAATTTCAACCGCGGGAACTTCTTCCTCAACGTCTACTTGATCAATAGTTACCACTGGAGCTTCTTCATCCGCCGGATCTTCATCAGGGCGACGCTCTACTGGATAGCCCAGAGATGCAACAGCCTCTTCGGCAATGGAAAGAATATCTTCATCACCGGGCAAATGATCTCCCAAGCGCTCTAAATAATATTCAATACTGGTAATGGCATCTGCTAACGTATCGAGTTCGCGCCATTCGGGTTGGGCATCTGCGCTAATTAATTTTTCTTCAATATATTGAACGCAACTTAATAAAAGATCTGCGGGATGGTTTAACGGTACCATGACCAAACCACCACGAACGCTATTTAGAATTTCAGGTACTGGCGCTAATGCGTCAGCATTAAACTGAGAACCCAAATATTCCATAATGGCATCTTTAGCGTTCTCTAGGCCTGCTCGGGATTCTTCAATAACGGCTGCACGCGCTTTACTAACGTGCTCTGGCGATACAAATTGATCACTTCCTTCAGCAGATCCGTCAGCACCTGCGCCCATGGAACGATTGCCATCATCAGCAATACCTTGAAGCGTTGCCTCCACATAAAGCAGTGCGCCCGCCACATCCATAAAGGTATTATCATCTGGCAAAATGCCAGACTCGACTACACGACCAATGACATCTAATTGTTCGAGTATAACTCGACGAGGATTACCGATACCTAGTACACCTAAGGTGTCACTAATTTGTTTTAAGTTTGGAACTAAGCCTTTTAAATCTTCAATATTTCTACTTTGGCCCCGTAGAAATATATCCATGGTTTCTTTAACTTGGGTGAGCTCTTCCAACAGCGCTGTGATAACAGTCACCACAGCCTCTCGATCAGGACCAGCTAAACGCTTACGTTCAATGTCAACAAGATCGTCTGAAGGTAATGCTTCGTCTAAGCGGAAAGCTTGTTTAACGGCTTTTATTCTTGGTGAGTCTCCATCGCAACGAGCCACGTAATAAAGTAAGTTTTTAACAAGCTCTTGCGGACATTCTTCATCACGGCTGCGATTTTCATCAATACTGGTTTTTAAATGACGATCAATTAGGCCCAACAGCATTTTAACGGAGGTGCCTAGTTCGATAGAAGAACGAGATAATCCTTCCACCACCGCACCGGAAACCCACCATAATTGGGCCATAGGTGCATTTGAATAAATTTGTTCTAACTTAGCTAAAGCTTTTGCTAAATAGCCAAGGTTCGTGGGCATGTCTTGGCCACGGATAACGCCAACCAAAGCGAATTGAAATAACTGGCGAATTTTGGTGAGCAACTGTGGCAACTGTTTTACCACATCATCGGATACTTCTTCAGAAGGTGCGCCTTTTCCACCAGAAGCCATATCTGGTTTAAACAACGCGGTTTCTGATAATAAACTTTCACCGCGGGAAGCACGTAAATCATTTAACAACGGTAGAATAACTACCGGCATATCGCGCTTACCTTCTTTAACGCGATCTAAGTAAGCGGGTAATTGCAAGATAGCTCGCATCAACACTTCTTGCGCGTCCTCAACTCGAGCGACACGACCATGAAAAAGTGCTTGTGCTAAGTTTTCCATTTCCTCGGCTAATAGAGCAGCACCGTAAAACTCAACCATTTGCAAGGTGCCATACACCTGATGCAAGTGAGTTAAACAGAATCGCATTCTGGTGGAATCTTCTGGATTCTCGACAAATGCTTCGAGAGACTGTTGCGCCTGTTTCAGGGTTTCTTCTATTTCACCCTTCACCCATTCTAGCGCTTGATAATCATGGTTCTCGGCCATGTGAATTCCCGCCCTAAGCCATTTTTCGCGTAAATGCTAAGGTATTTTCATATTGCACACGTTTCACCAAGGGGTGTTCAAACTCTATGACTTCACCAACACCGAGCACTAAAATGCCACCGGGAGCCAAGCGTTCAACTAAACGCGAAACAATTTCTCGTTGTCGCCAACGACGAAAATAAATTAACAAATTCTGACAGTAGATAATGTCCATATCAGACATCGGTGCCTTTTCCAGTTCGCGCACATTCACCTGTGCAAAACAAACTCGTTCCCTTAATTTAGGCACCACTTGGTAACGATTGTTGTCTAACTTTTCAAAATAACGTGCCTTTAACTCCGCATCTAATAACGACAATTTACGAGCACCATAAATTGCCTGCCTGCCTTTGCTTAACGCTGGCAAACTAATATCAGTTGCGGTGATCCCAAAATAGTGGGGCGCAGTGTTTTGAAGAAAAAGATCATCAATTAACATCGCTAAGGAATAGGGCTCTTCACCGGTTGAACAACCCACGCTCCAAATATCGATATGTAATTTCTCGTTAGCCTTTTCCAAAAGTTCAGCACAGTATTTTTCAACCAATTCGTAGGAACTGTTGTGGCGAAAAAAACTGGTTTCCTGAACGGTTAAACGATCCACCAGCGTGGCCCATTCCACTTCACCTGCTAAGCCAGACATTAAACGTTCATAGTATTCTTCGTAGCTAGAGGCACCAATCTCGCGCATGCGCATAGTAAGACTAGTTTCGAGGAAGGTCTTGCGTTGGTTGGAAAGCTGCATGCCGGTGCGATCTTCAAGCAGTGACTGCCACAGGATGAATTGCTCTTCATCCATTTTTGGGGTTTCTTTTAAACTCCAAGTTTCGACAGACACTGAATCCGCTCCCGGCACTACGACGTGTTTATGAAGCAACGTGGTTATGAAGCAAAGCAAAAGGCGCGAACTGGTGTTTTGTAATCAAAGATAAAACTACAAAATCCCATTCGCGCCGGAGCCTTTATGCTGATTCAGGAAGTTTGAAACCAGCAACCGAGTTACGCATTTGCACCGCTAGCTCTGCCAAGTTACCGATCGAGTTAGCTGTTGCCGTCGTACCAGCAGATGTTTGCGAGGTGATTTCCTGGATAACGTTCATCGTATTGGAAATGTGACCCGCAGATGCCGCTTGCTGACGTGCTGCGTTCGAAATGTTCTGGATCAAGTCGGCCAGGTTACTGGATACGTTCTCGATCTCTTCCAGCGCCACACCCGCGTCTTGTGCTAAGCGTGCACCGCGAACAACTTCCGAGGTGGTTTGTTCCATC
>JAKSAW010000431.1 GCA_022361455.1 Pseudomonadales bacterium
AAGTAACAGTCAGAGTTCTTCCCTAAGAAAACGATTTGTTGTTGGGTGTCACTGACTGTTGCTAATAGCCCATTAGCCACCTGGTTTGATTGCTTGTTTAAAGCTGCGTAGGTGGTCACCTTGTTTTCAAAAATCAACGCCGGGTGTTTCGCTTTTTGAGCACCATACACCCTGGCAATGTCACCAAACGATTTGATTTGACCGCTAACCACTGAGCACATGTTTTACCCCTTATTCGTTCCTAAGCCTTTCTTTTATTGATAATTATTGGTTGCAGTATTGCTAGATTGTTTTATAGTTACAGATCAGAAAATGACCTTGACTGATTCAAACATACCTGACTGTTTTTTAGGTTTATACTATGCCATCCGTTAAAGAAAACGCAACTACTGAAGCAGAAGAGCAGCCATTAGGCTGGCAGGCACAAAAAAGCGCGGCAACACGCAACCTTATTTTAGATGCAGCTATTACCTGCTTTATCGATCTTGGCTATGCCATGACCACTACGGCCAAAATATCCAATAAAGCGGGTCTATCCCGTGGGGCTATGCTGCATCACTTTCCATCCAAATCCGCTCTTATTCAGGCCGCAGTTGAGTATTTGCATCGACGCCGTTTGGATGCGTTTAGGGACGCGGTTTCAAGAATTCCCGCGGATGAAACCGATCGAATTCGAGCTGGTATTAATGTCTACTGGCAGCATCTAACAAGCCCATTATTCGTTGCATTCCACGAGTTAGCGGTAGCCGCAAGAACAGACTCAGAGCTTGGCGACATCCTATACCCTGCAGTGGATTCCTTCGATCAGGCCTGGTACGAAACCGCTAAAGCGCTATTTCCAGAGTGGGAAAAAACTGGAGACGTTTTCGATCTAGCCATGGACCTAACTCAAAACCTAATGGAGGGCATGGCCATTAACCATATGCAGGAAAAAGACGAACAACGCGCCGAAAGGCTGCTTACCTTTTTAGCTAAACAACTTGAATCAATGCTTGAGGAGTCAAATATCTAGAAAGTGGTTCAGCTGAAGCTATCTTGGCCCCACGACAACTTAAATTTCACAAATCATTCACCCCTCAAAACAACTTCAGATTAAAAACAATCATTCATGCTTGTTTTTAATCTGAAGACATGATTATATCCAAAAACATCCACACAAATGATCATCGGCGCCAGTCACAAAATGACATGCGCTGATTAAAATCGGGACAATGTAGTGAAGCGATTCGTCGCTTTTTTTATCACCGAAAAAAACAATAAAAAGATACAAGGAAATTACGGTGATGCTTGGACATTTCAAAGGGGGAATGCCCGCACTTCTATTGCCGCACTTAAAACTGCAATGGGTAGTGGGATTATTGGGGTTGCTTGGTCTTTTGGTCAGCCCCTGTAGCTTCAGCGCGCTTGCTGAAAACTTTGGTGTAGGGTCCGCAAAGGCGCTAGCCTTAGGGCATGCAGTCACTGCAGATCCGCCAGGGATCGATTCAATTCATTTCAATCCAGCGGGCCTAGCAAAGCTTAAAGGCCGGCAGTATCAGATCAAAATCATCTACCCTGACATCACCATGGATGCGACTATCTATGCACCCGATAATAGCCAAAAGGCCACATTGCCAGATGGCTCACAAATGGGCATGTTTGATTTCTTGTGTGGTCGAGGACTTAACCGCCCCTTCCGTGATCCAGTATTCTACGACGATCGCTATGGTAGCAGCGCTGAACAGCGTTTTGCCGACGACTGCGCTAATGGAACTCCTGCATCACCAGTGCACAGCGAAGCTGGGGCAGCCATCTATCTGCCCGGAGTGGAGTTACAGTCCATCGATAGCGCTCTAGGTGCAGCAGGTGGTGCCTCCTACAATCCACCTGGCTCCCGTTTTACCTTTGGCACCACCGCCTATATGCGCGAAGGCAACATGATGGCGCGAGAACCTAACGATCCCGCTCGCTATGAAGGCGAAGCAATGGGTATGGTGCGACTAACTTATTTTTCGCCCACCATCGCTTTTGAAGTTGATGATCATTGGTCCGTTGGCGCTGGCATTCATTTCTCCTGGCAAGGTATGGCCATGAGATTACCTCTAAGGGTTGCTCACTTGGGTTTAGCGGTCATAGGTTCCTTTCAAAATGTACTCTGCGAAATTGGTCCAGGAAACGTGCTGACACCAAAACCGGGTGCGGAAGGGATCTACGATGTGGCAGATATTTGTGGCGGCTACTTTGACCCATACACCGAAGCAGGAGCATTAGAATTAGAGGCCGACGAAGCATTTAGCACCTCATTTTTTATTGGGGTACTTTGGGAACCAACCCTGTGGTTTTCAGTTGGGGCGGTTTACACACCCGAAGTTAGAGACACCTTAGAGGGTGACTTTACCTTTGACTATTCCGATAACTGGACCGGACTTTTCAGAGGCATGAACGAAAGCGGATTGTTCAGCACAAATATCGATAATGAGCTTTTTGGTATCCCCTATGGACACGATATAGAGCAAGGCAAAGCTGAGGTTGAATTTATTACCCCAGCCCACTTTTCAATTGGTTTCGCTTTACAGATTACGCCTTCTATTCAATTTAATATGGATGCGAAGTGGACTGACTATGATGCCTGGGATACGTTGCCCGTGAAACTAACTACCAACGATACCGAAGGTGTGGATCTACTGCGGTTCTTAAATCAAGTCACTCCCTATGCCAGCTTAGATACCCTGTCCCTGCCCTTTCTTTTTGAAAGTGTTTGGAATCTAGCGTTTGGTCTGCGATATACCTACAGCGACCGTTTAGAACTGCGCCTTGGCTACGAACCACGAAAGTCATCAATTCCAAAGAACCGCTACAGCCTTTTCGCCCCTTTTGGAGAAGCGGATCTTTACGGTACCGGTTTCGCCTATCAATGGGACAGGGATACCGAAATTGAATTTGCCTTGAGCTACCTACATTCTGAAATAACCATTCCCGCCAATAGCAGCACCTTGGTCAATAGCACTGATCCCATGGAGTTTGTGATTAATCCTTATGCTGGCTCGGACATAAAAGGCGAAGTGAATGCCTGGATCATGAGCTTAGGAATTAATGGCAAGTTTTAGCATTATTGCCATGATCCAATATCGGACATACTTTTTATATCTTTTCCCTATAAGGAGTTAGATTTTCTGCTTTTGCCCAAGCCTGAAACTTGTAGGATCGGTTAATTAAATTAGACTTGAATAATTGGTTGTTTTTTATTGTTTTAAGCTAATTTTGGAGCACCATGACCGAGACCGATGAATCGGCTTATGATCCCAATCAGGCGGGAGCATATGCGAAACACCTGGCCAAGGTAAACGAAACCAAGCAAGTGATTGCTACCCAGGACATTCGCAATGAGCAAGGAGCGCTTCTTCTTAAAGCCGGCTCCGCAGTGACTGCAAAAGCGACTGAACAGATTGTTAAGTTCAAGTTAATGCAACCCATTGAAGAATCAGTGGCCATTGATGGGGACATTGATGGTGAGGCTTTGCTCAAACATATTAAAGCCATCATTGGTACCAATGAAATAGCAAAGAATATACATGCTCAATTTGAATTAGAGCCGCTACTGAAAAAGCTCTGTCACTTTTATCAAACGTTTCCAATTCTTCGCCAAAAAGTTACAGTGCTCTCCATGCAGATGAAGCGCGTTTATAGCCAGTCATTATTTAGTGCCTGGATTGCTACCATCATCGGCCAGCAAATGGAGCTACCCAAAGAAGGACTTGAAGACCTTTTCCTAGCGGCTATTTGCCATGATATGGGCATGCTGCACATCGATGAGCAAGTGCTCAATAAAAAGGGCGGTCTGTCTCCTGAAGAATGGCGACAAATCTATGCCCACCCCATCATCGGTGAAAAGATCTTACAGAACATTTCCTCCATTTCCGATGAAGTCGTTCGCGCAGTGAAAGAACACCACGAGCGTTGCGATGGCACAGGTTACCCTGCAGGAAAGTTTGAGAGCGACCTTGGCAAGCTGGGCCAAATAGTCGCAATGGCAGACAGCACGGTGGCTATCTTAGCACGCTTTAAAAATCAGGGGAGAAACTTTAGGGATATCATCCCTGTCATTCAAATTAATAGCCATGCTCATTTCTATGGCACCTATGAAGCATTTGTCATAGTACTTAGAAAAGCAGAATTGGGTGAACAAGGCATTATAGAACCAGATGAGATGCCCAAGTTCATTGATACGTTGCTGCTTACCAATGCCTTGTTGTCCAATTGGCTAAAAGCCGCGGAGGATCCTATTTTAGGGCTGGGCTTTACCCATCAAGACCGCAAGCTTCATATGATACAAACCGTACTCATGAATATTGCTATTGCAGTACGCGGCGCCGGCATTCTTGATGAAGGTTATTTGAGATTCTTAGAACAGGTTAAGCAAGACGGTCTAACATTTGCCTATCGTGAGATTGAAGACGTATCCATTATGCTAGGTGAAATACGCTTCCATTTGGATCGTGTAGTTCGTCTTGCGAAGGAATACATTGAATTTGAACCCGCTTCACAAGCTGAAACCAAAGAAGCCTTGAAACAGGCTCTTGAGAATATAGAGAAAGTAAAGGCTGAATCTGCAGACAAAGATCCAGCCAATTTTAACGTTTAAAGGCCTTGTCTTTTAGGCTGAACTAGTAAACTAACCGCCTAAATCGGGTAATCTATCAAACCAAGGGTAAGCCCTTTCCATTTGACCCGCCAAGCCAAACAATAGGTCTTCTCTACCTAAAGCAGCCATTACTTGTACACCAAGCGGTAATCCCTCTGAGGAGGAATACAATGGCAAAGACATGCCTGGCTGACCGGTTAAATTTCCTAGCTGAGTAAAGGGTGTCTTTTCCAACGACTGTATCGCTATCTTTTCGATTAAACCCGATCTAAGCAATATTCTTCCGGCTTTTAGTTTCTCTACCCATCGCAAACCTAATTCTTCAGTAGACGAAGGCAACAAGGTACCTAACTTTGAGGGCGGTTGCGCTAAGACAGGCGACACAAATAAATCATAACAGGTATGGAACTCACCCATAATACGACCAAAACGATTCCACTGATATTTTTGTTCCACATATTCAGTGGCGGAAAGTGCATTTCCCATTAAACCAAAGATTCGGGTGGCTTCTTCTAAACCTTCTTTAACGGCCTTTTTGCCATAAATGGATTTAAAGCGCTTTATCTGAGCACCCACTTGTCCTAAGTAAATCGTTAAGTAGGCTTTTGCAACCTCATAGCCATCGATATCGGGAGTCGCCTCTTCAACATGATGCCCCATGGATTCCAGTCTTTTTGCAAAGTCAGTCACCGCTGCCGCACACTCAGGATGCAAGGGGTTACCAAGGGGTGAATAAGTACTAAAAGCGATTTTTAATGGCTGCGGATCCTGCTGAGCGACTTCGCCATAGGGAACATCTGGATTCGGTAAAAAGTAAGGATCACCAGGTGCAGGCCCACAAACGTTATCAAGCATAATAGCGCTATCACGGACTGAGCGGGAAAGGATATGCTCGACGACCGCGCCATCCCAATCTTCAGCACGATCGGGACCAAGAGATACACGCCCGCGGCTAGGCTTGATACCAAAAAGCCCGCAGCAAGCCGCTGGAATCCTGATTGAACCACCACCATCACCGGCCGATGCAATCGGTACAATCCCACCAGCAATGGCTGCAGCTGAGCCACCACTACTTCCACCGGTGGTATGTTCTAAATTCCAGGGGTTTCGACTTGGACCAAAGTGTTTTGGCTCGGTGGTTCCCATCAAACCAAATTCTGGTGTATTGGTTTTTCCGAAAATAACAACCCCACTCTGTTTAAAACGTTTTGCTAGGGTACCGTCTTCTTGAGGTACATAGTAACGCAACATCTGCGAACCATGACTCATGGGCACAGAAGCTAACGGAGTACCAAGATCCTTTAATAGAAAAGGCACACCTTTAAAATCACCATCCGGTAAATCCCGCAGCATTTTACGGCCCAAATCATAGAGCGGATTAATAATTGCATTAATTTTTGGATTAACTTGCTCTGCTCTTTGAATAGCAGTATTTAATAATTCTTCAGCGGATACTTGATTGGTCTTTACAAGTTCTGCGAGGCCGACTGCGTCGTACTTCAAATACTCTTCAACGTTCATAAATAATGTCTTTTAATTTATACCGGTTGTTCGTTGATTTTCCATTTTTGGACTTTCACTTCGTCTTTAATCACTTCAATGATTTCTAAAATCACATCCCTGCCCGCCTCATTAAGCTGATGAGATGGCTCCATTACTCTCTCTAAAACAATATCCGCAAGCTCTTTCACTAGCATATCTGTATCTTCATGCCCCACATCGCCAACTAAGCGATCCAACACACTAAACACCACATCGGACACCGTGGTCTCAATCACTTCAGTAATAGGTTGCCCTACCACGGGTAATTTTTCTAGCGCGGCCACTTTCTGGTCCTGGCTAATAGATTCGCCAATAACATTATCGATATATTGTCGTAGCTGCTCCCTTCTCGGAGGATAAACCGTATCCGTAATGTCATTCACTTTATCCGTAAGCCATTCAATAATGACCTGCTTTTGCGGCAAAAGCACTTCCTGCATGACTTTTCCTGCAACAGGGTTGCCAGTTTTAACCTCTTCTTGAACGCCCTCTAGGACATTCACGACAACTCTATCGGATACCTCTTCCACCAGTATATTGAAGTACTTTTTAAAGAAGCGAATTGGATAACTATTACTAAGGTCAATGATCTCGTATTTTTGTAAACGATACAGAATGGAAATTACCCTGAGTAATCTTAACCATCTAAAAGAACCTATGGGTATACAGCCTAGCACGTCGTACCAATGAACAAAGGGATAGAAGAACCACTTGTGATATGTTTTTTGATAAATAGCGACACCCCATCTAATCAACAACTCTGTGATAAAGATAGATACGAAAATCATATCATAAGCGACAAAATCTGGATGAATGGTATCGCGATAAAAAACCGTAAAGTCTGGAAACGCCCAACCCAACAAGGATTGCACTGATTGACTGCTAAACAGCGTGTCGAACACAATCCAAGCTAAGTTAAACATGATTAATCCCACCATAGTGAGATCGACGACTATATAGGTGATTTGATGGCTTTTACGTAGCTTTTGGAAGTCAACTATTGAAGTGAGACGCTCCATGGGAATCCTTGAATGGTCAGAAATCGGTCTAGGAGCAGGGATTATATCGATGATTAGCTAGAAAATAAAAAGGGGCCAGTACCTTGGCCCCCAGGGGTGGGTATACACTTTTTATTTTTTTGGCCGGTTTAGGAACGCTTAGTAAGTACAGTTGATGTTGTTTGAGTTTCTTCTCCGTCAAAGTAGGATACGTTGATCGTCATGCTGTCGTTTTCTGCGTTATAGGTCATGGTAGTTACTACATCACCTAGATCATCTTCGCTTACAATCACTCGGTTTAGATCTTCTTCAGTGCATTCGTTAGCGCAAGCGAACAATTCGTCAGTTTCGTAAGTTTTGAATAGGAAGCCGTAGCCAGCTGGTTTGCAAGTGATGTTGCCAAATTCATCTTCAGTTTCAACTAAGCGGTGATGACCTAAGGTAGTAGCACCTACAATGTTGAAGTTATAAACCAGTGAAGCAGTTTCGCTTTCGTCGCAGATAGTAGAAGTAACTTCTGCATCCCAAGTGGTGTTTAGAAGGTTAAGTACGATTTCACCTGTTGTGTCACGACGCTCAGCTAGAAGAGTCTCGCGGAAGTGCACGAAAGAGTCTAAAGCAGAGATTAGATCGCTACCGTTAGTTACCGCATCAACAATGTCAGTGACTACGGAGCTAGCTTGGAAGATAGTCGCTGGGTTGTTGAAAGGAATAGTGAATTGGTCAAGGTATTCATCAGCTTCAGAAGTGATTTCAATACCGTTGCTAGAGTCAGAGTCAGCATCTAGAGATTGAAGAACTCTTAAAATGTTTTGAAGCTTATCTGGGTGATCTTCATCAGTCAGCATGTCTAAAGGCGTTACCAAGTCTTTCGCTTCTACCGTGCCTAACAAAGTTTGACCTAGATAAAAGCTCACTGACTCACCTTCTAAGAAGTTAAAGGTACCGTTTACATCAGTGTAACCTTCTTGAGTTTCTGTTTCGTACCATAAACCTTGTACAGCGCTATCTACAAAACGACCTTGTAGAGTGGCTCCACAACCTGAAAGAACAAGAGAAGAAAGGATGGCTACAAAAGCGACGATGTTTTTGGCTGAGAACTTCATACTGCTACTCCTAGTTACCGGCTGCCTGCCTTTTGGCAGTTCTTTACGGATCAAATTGATGGGCGCCTGCCCTAGACCCAACTTTTCGACCATTTCCGATTTTTGACGCTTTTTGAACCCTTAACCGTTTAGTTCGTTTCGCTTCAAAGTTGCTCTGAAAGTTACCAGGCTTCAAGAGCATCGCCCGCAGTCGATATTGATTAATATAGCGCCGATTACTTTTTAGTCACGTACATTTTTTACACAGCGTTACAGAGCAGATGAACAACTAAACATGTTATATCATTGTTATTTATAGTTATTTTTTTGGGCAAACAATTTCTGGTTATTTTTTAGCCCTTCTTTGGGCAAAAATGATTTAAAAAACGCATGAAAGAGCTGGTCTTGTTAAGCGTGCAAAATGCGGAACCGTTCAATCTTTTGAATGGTTAATGTTTAGCCATATTACAGAGGTACGACATGACTATATATTGACACTACCAGCCCCTAGACTAATTTTGTTATCTGTCAGAGAGAAATAGTTTTTTGACTATTAAAGTTATTAAAAACACTGATAAAGTGTTAGATCCAACGCCTAAAGGCTTCTGTTAGCTCTTCTTTGACGATCGGTTTGGTAAGGAAAGCGACCATTCCTGCATCAATGGCTTTTTGTTGAAATTCTTTGAGTGCATGGGCGCTAAGCCCAATAATGACAGGCGGCTCTTGCTGGCGTTCCTTGCAAATCTTAAGGATCAGCGCTGTGGCTTGATATCCATCCATCTCTGGCATTTCGCAATCCATTAAGATCACATCGATGGGATCGCCGTTGCGGCGAACTAGATCAACTATCTCAATTCCATTATTGGCGATCTGTGGCTCTAGGCCATATTTGTTTAATAAGGCTTTTATCACCATCTGGTTAACAGCGTTGTCTTCAGCAACAGCGATAGATAGAGATAATTGTGGCAAAGCAGTTTCAGAAGCTTTGATGGCGTCCTTTGACCCAGCCGCATTTAAGTTTTCCAATGCTTCTATATAGGTGACTGGAATCGTTAGTCTGTGGGCGAATGGACCGCTTAATTCCATGGCTACATCGTGGGCATGCCCTTCCACCAACAAATGATCGAAGGAAGTTAAGTTCCCTTTCAACGCTATATAATCCCTCCCCTCTAAAAATAACACCGACTCTGGATTATCTGGCTGTGTATCTTGTTGCGATGTTTTATCTTTTTTATCAGCGCCTTCACTTAACAAAGCCTGCTTGCCCAAGACTTTAAAATTTGCCAGATTCCTTTGCGCAAAGACTTCGGCAAACTCCCTTAAGAGTTCACTTTGTCCATAGAAATAAACGTGAGTAATACGCTCTGCAGCTGGTTTTAAATCGTTAATGGTAGCGACTATATTGGCATCAGAATCAGTGCCCATATCTAAAATACTAAATTTGAAATTGGTACCTATATCCACCTGGCTTTCTAGATCAATGCCACCACCTAGCAATTCCACAAGACGCTTTGATATATTTAAACCCAGCCCAGTACCACCAAACTTTCGTGATGTGGACGCGTCAGCCTGAGTAAAAGCTTGGAACAACTTCTCCTTTTGTTCTGGCGATATACCAATGCCAGTATCGATCACCTGAAACTCGATAAGTCTGGGGTTAGTAGCATTAATACCGACTCTAATAGTTAGACTACCCTTCTCGGTAAATTTCAATCCATTGCCTACTAAGTTAAGAAGAATCTGTCGTAATCGAGTTGGATCCGATGTGATTTGTTCTGGAACATTATGATCAACTATCGCATAGGCCTTTAAGCCCTTCTCTTCGATTCGCATGGAAAACACAGCCATGCATTCATCGAGCAACTCATCAATTGAAAATAGCACCGGCTCAATTCCCATTTTACCGGATTCGATTTTACTAATATCTAAAATATCATTTAGGATGGTTAATAGCGCCTTACCTGAGTGCTCTAACGTATTGGTATAACGCAATTGCTCTTGATTAAGCGGCGTGTCCTTCAATAATTCAGCCATACCGATAATGCCATTCATGGGAGTGCGAATTTCATGACTCATCGTCGCTAAGAACTCTGACTTACCTTTTGCCTCGCGCTCGGCAAGCATTACTCGTTGCACTGATTTAAGCTCATTTTTCTCAGCCTCAAAACGCCGTCGGCGTTCTTCATTGAGTCGCGATGATAAAGCGGCGGAAAATACTACTATCTCCAGAGAGATCCCCAACCGTAAGCCAAACTCTGCAATAAACTCACTAAATATCAATCCTAGTTTTGATGCAGTAGTGAGCACAATTCCTGCCACTAGTAGCGACCAGCCAAACAGAAAAACTCGAGCAGCTTTGTGCCCTCTGAATGCCAGCACTAACGATGTTCCAAAACCAATCGCAGCACAAATGGATATCAGAATTATCAATGCTACGACCGATGTTTGATATGAAGCAGTAAAAAAGGCGATAAAAAGCGCTGTAATAGCAAAATAGAAAACCCGCAACATGGGTTTGACTAACTGGTAGCGCCGATCGAGCTCTAAGAAAGTAACAAAAAAATTAAAACCTGCGATGACACTAAAAATTAATATGATAGGAATACTGAAGTGGTGTAGCGACGGACTATCATGCAAAAACCAAAACCAAAGATCTCCCTTCTGACTGACAAAAAAAATGAACATAGAGAATACGAACAGCACGTAATGAAAGTAAGTACGATCTTTTATCAATACAAACAGAAACAAATTATAAATTGCCATAATCAAGAGCAGACCATAAAAAATGCCATCGATTATGGCCCGTTTTCTATCGTAGATGTCGAACGCGCTATCCAGCCAGAGCGTAAAAGTTAACTGCATAGCCTCTGAATTTTTTATTCTTGCGACTAACAAATAGCTATGTTCTTTCTTAATCTCTATGGGGAGCAGGAAATTACGATGAGCAACTTCTCTACGCTTGAGTGGCACCCGATCGCCGACAACCATTGCTTTCGTTAAGTTGCCATCAACGAACCAATATAACTCCATGACATCAATTAGAGCGTAATCCTGTTCAATAATGTATTTGGAGGGAGGTAAGGATAATGTGGCTGAATCTATCGGTATGCGAATCCAAACCACATCTTCTACAAAACCAAGATTTACCGATGCCGAATCGTTTACTTGCCAAGTCTGCGAGTGCTTAAGCACTTGATCTAGGTTTAGCTCTCCACTCGGATCTACGAAGTATTCCGCATGATATCCAAGCTTCACAGGTGTGTGATTGGTGGGGATTTCAGCTCTAGCGGTATTATCGAGCAACAGCAGGAGGCATACCAAGCTGCCAAAAAGCAGCCTAGTGATAAATGAAGAAAATGTAGTGTCTCGCACCAAAAGGATCATTCAATACCAGCAAAAACACGAAAATGACTGATATATCAGTGTAGTACAGAGGCTTTGGATATACCTTTAATGTGAATTATTAAGCCGATTGTTTTTCTGATTCGCTAGCTAACATTGCTTCTGCAGTCTGCTTAGCCCAGCGATAATCCGGTTTTCCGCTAGGTGCTCTTACTATTTCATCGAGAAAAACAAACTTTTTGGGTACTTTATATCCAGCGATGTGTTTTTTAGCTATTGCCTTCAGCTCGCTCTCAAACACTTCAGCACTATCAACGACTGTGGCCTTTACTAATGCTGTTACTTGTTGACCCCACCGCTCGCTTTGGGTACCCACCACCACGACATCAAATACTTGATTATGATTCTTTAACGCTTGCTCTACTTCTTCAGCAAACACTTTTTCACCACCGGTATTTATAGTTACCGAATCCCGGCCTAGCAGCTTCATTCCACCATCGGCTTTCGCCATAGCCCTATCACCAGGCACTGAGTATCGTACGCCATTAATCTCTGGAAAGGTCTTTTTGGTTTTGGCTTCATCCCGATAGTAACCAAGCGGGACATACCCAGATCTTGCCGCCCAACCCACATCTTCGGATCCTGCTAGTAAGAATCCAGAAAAATCCTGCTTCAGTACCACACAACCATCTTTCATAGCGAAATCACCAGTAGTGATATTCTCACCTTTTTTCAACAGCTGGCTCGCTTGAGTGCCGGTTTCGGAAGATCCCAGGGCATCAAGAATGGTCACTTTAGGCAACTTGTCAAAGATCTCCTGTTTCTTCACTGGGGATAATATGGCACCGCCTGATGCCAAAATTCGCAAACTGGAAAGATCATAGGATTGCTTATCGAGCTGCTTTAATAGCGGTACTGCAAAAGCGTCTCCCACAATGGTTAACGAATTCACTCTATGCTTCTCGACACATTGCCAAATGTCGTCAGCGTCGAAAGACTCCGGTTTTGATTGCATGACTACAGTCCCACCCATTACCCACAATGACATGGCAATCCACTGGGCGGTCGCGTGCATCAAAGGCGGCGAAGGTAGACCAATAGGAGGCGCCTTATGCGCATGATGTTTAACAACCGATTCAACGATTTCGTCGATAGTGGTTATCTGGTTGCCCTTTATAAGCGATGAATAAAACAAATCGTATTGACGCCACAAAACACCTTTGGGCATACCAGTGGTACCGCCGGTATAAACCATATAAAGATCGTCATCACTTAAACCTGAGGCTGGTGGTTCGGGATCAACAGATGCTAGTGCGCTTTCATAATCAAGGGCGCCTTCCATTAAGGGTGCACCGCTGTCATCAGCCACTTGCAACCACAGCTTTACTTGAGGTAATTGATGTTTAATCGCTGCAAGCCGCTCAGCAAACTGGGCGTGAAACACAATGGCTTTCGCCTCAGCATTGTCGAAAAGGTAGGTTAACTCTTCTTCAACATAGCGATAGTTGACATTAAAAGGGGCTGTACGAGATTTAAAACAACCGAGGATACCCTCGAGATATTCGTTACCGTTGTAGAGATATAATCCGACATGGTCCTGACCAGATTCCCAGTTTTGTAGTTCAGTTCGCTCTCTGTGGCACCCTAGCCCATGTTGTTTAAACAAGGTGGCTAAACGCCGGGTTCGATCAGTTACTTGCCGCCAGCTGAACGTTTTATCACGGAATATAATGCAAGGCTGATCCGGAATGTTGTTAGCGATCGCTTCATGCAACAACGCTATATTCATGTTATCCCCCTGAGGTTATTAGTCTCTATATTTCTTGCCGAACTAATAAAGGCTGCTTTTTATTCTTTTTAATATGATCGATTTATTAAAATGATCTTGTAAGTTAATAGTTATCTAAGGTAACCAGCCTTTTAGATACCGTCAACTCAGTAGGTTTTCTAATTCATCACAGGCTATAAATTCGTTTATTTTGGTTCATTGCTTCCAGGCAAATAAAAAAGCCCAGTTTAAAACTGGGCTTTTCCAAAGCTATCCACACAAGGCTAAACACTCAAATGTGGGCCTATGCTTTACCTTGATTTAGAATGCCACGAACAGCCGCAGGCAAATCAGCAGGAATAACGATTGTTTTAGCGTTTTGAGAGGTCGCCATGTTTTGCATAGAATCTACGTAACGCTCACCTAAAAGATACATCACAGGTAATTCCTTATCCTGTATGGCACCAGTAATTCGCTCAATAGCCTCTTTGCTTGCCTCGGCTAATACCACCTTGGCTTTTGCGTCACGCTTTGACGCTTCCAAGCGGCCATCAGCCTCTAGGATTGCAGCTTCTTTCTCACCTTCTGCACGGGTTACAGTGGCACGGCGTTGACGTTCAGCTGCAGCTTGCTCTTCCATCGCATCCTGCATGGTTGCAGACGGTTTGATGTCCTGAATCTCAACAGTCTTTAAAGTAATACCCCAATCAGAAATATCATCAGATATACTGCCTTTCAATTTTGTCTTAATTTGATCACGGGACGACAACGCATCATCCAAAGCCATTTCACCGACAATCGAGCGCAAAGACGTTTGGACCAAGTTTTGAATAGCGATGATATAGTTTTCTACACCATATACAGCCTTTTCTGGATTAAGAATATTGATATAGGCCACGGCATTGGCAATGATTACAGCATTATCTCGAGTAATAACTTCTTGGGAAGGTATATCTAGAACGATATCCTTGGTTGTTACCTTATAAGCCACGCTATCTACATAAGGTATGATCAGATTCAATCCCGGTGACAAGGTGACGTGATATTTACCTAGACGCTGTACAACATACTTAGTCCCTTGAGGCACAATTTTCACCCCAAGAAATAAGGTGAGGAGCGATAGAAATATTAATCCCAACACTATTGATAAAGACGCAATCATAAAATCTCCTATTTATGTATGAATGCTATTTTCTAAGACTGTTTAATTTACTGCTTATCGCAAAACTATTTCTTGCTAACGACTAAGGCATTGCCGGATAACTCAATCACAATAACGCGGTCACCTTCAGCAATTTCTTCCTGACAAATGATTTCCCACTCATCATCACCAAGTATTGGTGTTGGAAATCTTAAGCGCCCCTTTTTTTCTTCCCTAGGCACTGTGATCACAATCCCAGTTTCTCCTAAGAGCGCCTCTCTGCCCATACCTGCCTTAGTTCGATCTTTCATTTGAGGTTGAATGAACTTAAACCAAACAAAGACCATAATGGCAGAATCCACCAGCCAAATACCTAATTGCCAAGCCAGTGACATTTCAGGCCAGATAAACAGCACCGCACCGACTAGCAATGCACCCAGTCCAAACCAAAGCGTCAAGAATGTAGGTAGAACCATCTCTAGGCCAATTAACAACAGCCCAAACAAGACCCAGTGCCAATAAAGAATTTGAAAACTTTCCATAGTTTCTCCCCAAGTAAAGTTCTACCTATTATAAATGAAATATGGCTGGTGTTCAGAAAATCAAGCCATTTGATGTCGAGATCCTTCTAATAAAACAAAAAAGGCCAGGAATAATCCTGGCCTTAGTCAACAGCTCTGCACTGACTGATTTATAAGCAGCGCACTAGATATTTAATTAACGTTGTTGGGCTAATTGTGCACCACCCACCCAACCAGCGTGAAATCCATAGGGCACGCGAGTTGGCATGGTAATTACAGCAACCGGTCCCTTAGTGTAATCGCTAGCATCCATAATCACACATTCGCTGACTTCTTTGTTTTCGTCACGAACAAAGCCAATCACCCATCCATCATCTTCTTTATCACTACCTTCTTTAGGAGCAAAAACCGCCTCGCCCATATAACGACCTTCACCGAGCTCGTAGACCCACTCTTCGCCAGTTTCGCGGTCGAATTTAACGAACGCGTTAAACAGTGGTTGCGGAGTACGCGCAAAACGTGATGCCCAGCAGTATCGGTACTGACGACCTTGATAGTTTTCATTAATGCGTGGAAATTCACAGGAGATTTCGGAAAACTTTGTTTCCTTCACTTCACCCGTTTTTAGATTTAAGCGCCATTGATGAGGAAACGCATAATCAAGATCAGGATCAGAATCTTCTTGTAGCATGGTGGTTTGAATGGATCGACACGCATCCAGCACAATCTCGTCGCCATCTTCATAAGCATTCATAGAATGGAAAACCATACCAGGTTCTACATCAAACCAAGCCACCTCAGAGCCATCTGCATGTCGTGGCAACACACCAATCCTTGCACCATTGTCAGGCTCCCATTGGATTGGCTTTTTACCTTTCATTGCTCGCGGTAAATCAAAGGTTAATGGCAGATCCATAATAACCGTGTAGTTTTTGGTAATGGCGCAGTCATGCATCATCACGCCTTTGGGTATATCGATAGGAGTTTCCTTTACCATTTCGCCATCTTTGTTAATCACAAAATGCTTAACAAAGGGAGCAGCAGCCATGAAGTAACCACAGGCGATCATCTCGCCAGTTTCCGGGTCAACTTTTGGATGGGCTGAATAAGGATATCCCATTAACTTATTGTTAAAGGTTTCAGCACCTACGGTTTCAAGTGATGGCAATTTAACTTCGTGAGGTTCGCCTCCTTCCCAAAGCGCCAACAAGCGATTGGCATTCCATACAAATGCAGTATTGGCTGGGTTCTTCATTGGGCCATGGGGATTAGAAAAGTCCGGTGGCGAATTGATACCGTTCCAAAGTGCTTTACCCTCTTCCTGCTCGATTTTAAAACCCTTAGTTTGGATCCACTTATTGCGATAGGTAGCATTACCAGAATCAAACTCGATCTCATGAATCATGCCGTCGCCATCAAACCAGTGATAGCTCTTAATATCTTTAACATATTGAGGATTGGGACCAATTCGTAAAAAGCAACCTTTTAATTCTGCTGGAATCTCGCCCTGAACATTTAGGCATGGTTGTTCGGTTTCTTGGTGAGTCGGCGCAAAGTTACCCTCTAAATAGGTATTAGAGGGAACCACTTGTGATTCAACGGTCATGAGCATTACCCCTGTCGTCTGTCATGATGATTAGTCTAATAGTAATAAAGAATTTGGGTAGTAATGCTCCAGCCACCCATATTCAATTAATTGCATATAGACAGTACTCCAATCCCTGTTATTATGCAACTTTTTGAATATACAAAATAAGGACACCCCTTTGTCCCTCAAGCACACCATATTAGTTCTTCTCGAGTCAGAATCTGGCACTGGTTATGACATTGCTAAGAAATTCCAGGGATCGCTAGGAAATTTCTGGAGCGCCAGCCACCAGCAGATCTACCATGAGCTCGGCAAACTGGATAAAGACGGCTTAGTGACATGGAAACAGGTTCCACAAGAAGGAAAACCGGATAAGAAAGTCTATGAAATCACCGCTTCCGGCATTGAGGAACTCCGCAACTGGATGCATTCTCCAATACCCTCGCAAAAGGTGCGGGACCATTTGATGGTTCGCATGGTGGCGACCCATCTGGTAGATCCTATGGTACTTCATGAGCAACTCGGCGAGATCATGGCTCGCTGCGATAAGAAGCTCACTACATTAAAACAATTCGAGGCCACTTTTTTCGACATGATCGGTGGCAAAACGCTGCAATCAGAAATGATTTATCTTTCTTTAAAGAGAGGTATAGAACTTCAAGAATCTTGGCTTAGATGGGCAGAGGAAGTTCAAGCCACATTGGAAAAGTACAGGGACGCTTAAGCGCGGCGGCTTCTTATGCGCTAGCTTCGCTTTCGATAAGCTGCTCAAGAAATACTGGCTTACCCAAGTGATATCCCTGTACGTAATCAACCCCAATATCAGACACTGTGTCGTAAATATCCTGCGATGATACAAACTCAGCAATAATGGATTTTTCCAAGTAGTGTCCCATATCAGTTATGGATTTAACCATTGCATAATCGACGTCGTCTTCAGCGATATTACGCACGAAACTGCCATCAATCTTTATGAAATCAACAGGCAGGTGCTTTAAGTAAGCGTAAGAGGATTGGCCGGCCCCAAAATCGTCCAAAGAGAAGCGACAACCAATCTCGCGCATCTCTCTAATGAAGTCTGCAGCGTCTTCTAAATTAGCGACAGCGGTGGTTTCAGTAACTTCGAATATAACTTTATCTCTTGGCACTTGGGTTTCTACGAGTTTCTCAAAAATATAATCTAAGAAACTATCATCATTCATCGAATGGCCGGAAAGATTAATAGAGAAACCACCAATAAAATCTAAGAAACCATTATTCTCCGTCATCCAATTTAAGACATTATCAATGACCCAACGATCAACCGAAGCCATACGGCTATATTCTTCCGCAGCTCTAATAAAATCTGCGGGCGGTAAATGCTCTCCATTTTCATCCACGACAGTGAGTAGAATTTCAAAATGAGGCTTTCGCCTTACTTCAAGATCTTCAATGGGTGCTATCTTTTGGCAACGTAGTTTAAGCTGATTGTTTTCCAAGGCCTTATTGATACGCGCAACCCAAGACATAATGCTGTCACGCTCTTCCACTCTATCATCGAGTGGATCAAAGACTTGGATTTCCTTATGGCCTGATTTCTTCGCGATGATACAAGCCGACTCAACACCACGCAGCAGCTCTAGTACATGATTGTTGTTGTGATCAAATACCACCATTGAGGCGATGCAGGAAATAACAAAAGATTCCTGATTCCACTCGAACTTTTCTTTTTCAATAACCTGCTTAAGATGGTCAGCTTTACGATATGCTTCAGAATCATTTTTTACCACTGATAACATGGCAAATTGATCAGCACCCAAACGACCTAGTACATCACTAGAATCGCTCTCAGCTACCAAACGTTTCGCAATGGAACGCAACAGCGTGTCGCCCGCTTCGTAACCACAAGTGTTGTTAATGACCTTGAATTCTTGAAGATCAAAGTAACTCAACAAATACTGTTCGCGATCTTTTTTGGCTCGACCAACACTGCGTGCTAAACAACGCTCAAATTCTTTACGCGTTACTAAGCCAGTTAATTGATCGTGAGCAGATTCAAAGGCAAGTTGATCATATATTTTCTGAACAAGCGCATCTAAGCCACGATCAACTGCAGAGAACCCCTCCTCGCTGAGCACTCGAATATCGCCCTTCTTCAGCTTTAACGCTACTTCTGCCAACGCCATATCGGAGACTTTCATGCCATGATGATTAACGAAGACATAGCGTTTGGCGTTCTCACCTATCCAAGCCAACTGATAAAGGTGCGTATATTCAGACAACGCATCAAACTCTAACCATTGCCCTTCTTTTAATTCCTGGACACGCTTAATCCAGCGCTGCAACGACTGTTCATTATCCCCCCCCCCAAGCCGCTTAAGTTCAACAACGGGATCTTCGCTATCACTGACTTCTGCGTGATAGGTCACCAACTCACTTTCATCAATGGTTTCTACATGTAATAAGCGATTCAACTCCGCAACAATTTCACTTTGATTAAATTTGGTTTGTGGAATCTTCGCTAAGCCTTTTTCAATTAGCTTGAGTAGCTCATCTTCTGAAAAAGTAATTTTCTCTATATCGTATAAGCCGGGAGATAGGCGATACAACAACTGATCTAGTACCAGTAACGTGGTAGACCATGCTCGGCTGTCGACGCCTTCTCTAAACAAACACAGGCGCATTAATTCCCGCCAACCAGCGGCTAAAAGATTAACCACCACAAGGGGAATACGTCGCTCAGAAAAGCGCTTATTAATTTCAGCGTCTATGCGTAGGTTAGCTTGATTAACTTTTTCTTGGCCGCGACATGCTTCTGTTACACGCTCCAAATTTCGCTTAATAACGCGTTTTTCACGATCAAGTTCGTTGCTTAATTTCTGCTGTGCTGTTTCAAAAACGCTAAGATCACCTTCGTACCCTGCAAGCACGCTGGAGACCGTTTCCTCAACGGCTTTTACATTATTAGCTAAGTTAATACTGTCTCTATCTGAAAGCAGCGCAAGTGAATTAATTAATTGCCTTGCTGGATGCTGCTCTGCTTGGAATAAACTGGGATCGCTCAGCATAACCCGCAAAACTGGGACTTCCATTTGGCGAAGTACAGTTTTTAGCTGCGGCGCTACCCGTTGATTATCGACGATATTGCCAAACAGTGCGTCGAGCATTTCGATCGCTTCACGTTCACTACCAGAAATATCCCCCGCATCAGAGACGTTAGTTTCAACAAACTCAATTAACGGTTGATCTCCTGCAAAACTGATTTGAGAAGACGCTAATTGTTTTTGAATACCATCCATTTGCACGGAAATGGTAGAACTTGTCATATTTGTAGCAAGTTCATCACGAACAGGATTGGCAGCAGCTGGCATCGCTCGAATGGATTGAGCTGCAGGAATTGCCTCTGCCTCTTCGGGGCTGCTGGTCACCCGTTGATGAAGTTTAAGCAATCGACTAGCGGTTGAATAAGCGTTGCGTGCTTTAGCTAAGCTTTCTTGTAAACGCGATAAACTAACGCCTTGCCCGGTGTTTTCATATGAAGAGGCAGGCATAGCTGTATTAGGACCAGCATTGGTAACACCAGGCTGACTAACATCACCAATGTGCCCTTCTTGTACTTCTGGTAATGGCAAGCCGTTACCAAAATTGCCTTGAGTCACATTACCTTGTTGCTGCCCAGCTCCGGGCTGACCTTGTGCAAGCTGCGCGCCACCGGTGGCAGAATTATCATGTTGGGATTCATTTTGTGCCGCCGCTTGGTTTGCCGCAGCAGTCTTTGGCGGCGCAATGGTATCGCCAGACGCCTTACGTTTTTTGGCCGCCTCCGTCGCTAAGTAACGATGAACATCGATATCTGGCAGAATACCATTCTCTTCCAAAACTTTATTTAAGCTCGCATAAAACTTCCCTAGGCGATCAACCACCTTTTCCTGAAAAGTTCTAAAAATAACGCGCTCAATTTTTTGTTCAAATCGCAAATGTCGAATGCATCGGTGCAATGATCGACAAATAGAAGCTGGGGAAAACGGGTTTTGCGTACTACCACCAGTTTTAACCGGGAAGGCTGCCCCCATACGTAATTGCAGCTCAAGTAATTGCTCCTTAAATTGCAGATCAGCTCTCGACACTACAACCCGAACAATAAGCCAATCTTCAAAATCTTCTTTTTCTACTAGGGATAATTGATTAACCGCCAATTCTGGATTGATTTTTTTAGTGGGCTCATCCATTTCTTTGCCCACAGCCACTTCATCTAAGACGATCTTTAATTCAGCACCAATACTCTCGACAATATTTTTTCGATGCTTTCTGAGTAGTGCCATTGCATCAAAAAATGGGTGCTGATCTTCGTCGCTCTTTTGTTTGTCCGCTTCTTCGAGCATGACTTCATCAAGCACATCGAAAAACTCGTTGAAGTTCTCATTAAGGAACTCCAAACCAAGATTCGAAAAGCTTTTTAAAATTCGTTCCTTAACATCGTGAGGAACCGTGCGTTGATTATTCAGAAATTGTTTACGCGCCGAATCAACTGCGGCTTCTTGATCGCGGCTAACCAATTCCAATAATTGGAAGTTTTGCACATGCCTTTCTAAAAATTGAATCCCTAAGCCGACGTCATTGTAGTGAGCTATCTTGCCGCGGATATGAACTTCATTTGCTTGATGAGAGACCACCGTTTCGATGGTATCTCCCATGTGAATAGAGGCGTGCTTAAGCTGGATGTACTGAGAAGGGTCAGTGAACTGCAGGAAGATACCACCCTGGCTAAAATCCTTGATCATCCCTGTATGTACCGCGCCAGCCTTAACTGAGAAAACCGCTTCTATCTCCGACGGTTGGCGCTCATGTTTGCGTTTATTCACAAACCACCCTTCTATGAATGTGAACCTTTGTTTTCCAATAAGTGTAGACTAGTTTTACTAGCAAACCTGCAAAGCCGACGGGTCTGATTCGTTATCGTCCACAGTGACGGTCATTCCTCTAGCATGGAGATCCTGGATCACTAATTCCAGATAATCCTGATCTACCGTGGGAGCCACTAAAGTCAGTAATTCTCTACCCACGCTGGTCAGCATGTAAGCGGGAACGTGAAGCTCAGTCCTTGCTTGCGTTGAGGTGATTGTCAGGCGCTTATCGGCAATTAACAACACACAGCGAAAACCACCGTCCATATCAGTACGCAGGACTTTTGAAAGCACTTTTCCAAATACGCCCCGCACAATGCCTTGCTCTTCAAGTCGCTCAAACAATTCGGAGTCGTAGTGATCTGGTAACGCTTGCAAAGCACTTCGGTAAACAAAATCACCCAAGGTCCAAGATGCCAGACGATTGAGGTTTTCCGCATCCTCAATTCCAAATCCAGATAAATACTCTAAGGCTCTAATGCTACTGCTACCAGGATTGCGCAATTCGCGGACCAAAATTCTCGCCCATAGTTGCTGCATGGCGCCATTTGAAATCTCACACGCGTTGACTTTCCAACGATTAAACCAGCGCCGATCCATTGCGCCTTTATCAATTTCATTAAACTCGAGTCCAAGAATAATTCGTTCAGTAAGCAGATAGAGCTTTTGGAGACGCAGTAATCTTTCTAGCGCATCGTAATGGGAAAGCTCAATGGCGTTCTGCAGCATTGGACCAATTTCGGGCAGGTCTTTCTCTTTCTCTACAGGCGCTTCGGAACTTTCGATAATTGAGGAGAATGCAACGTCGTTATAGTTTTCGGCGTTAGCCATTTTAACCATTTTGCCCATGTCGTCGAGCTGAGCATATCCACGGCGTAACTCGTGCAGATTCTTTTCGATCTGCAACAGGTGCATGAGCTCCTTGCGGCGAACCTCGCCTAACTGACGACCACTACGTTGAATGTGGTCGGGAGGCGTCAGACCATAGGTTTCTTTTGATGACAAATGCACCCAAAGTTTACGCAGTAACTGGATTCGCAGTACTGGGTTGCCCACGCGCCTAACTCCTTATTTCTTGAAGAAAAGTAATCTACCCCATTAATTATGGGCCAGCTCCTTTTTTCTTCAAATAAAAGTTATCGCTGAAGCAAATTCGTTGAGCAAATTAGCTCAATCACCAGTGAAATTAGGGTCTCGTTTTTCCAGGAAGGCGTCCACAGCCTCATGGTGATCCGCAGTCTGATGCGCTAGTGCCTGAAGGGATGCTGATAACTCCAACATGGACTCTAGAGAGGCCTTTTCACTTTCTTTGAGGAGCAATTTTGACATGCGAATGGCCTGGGCTGGATTTTGTGCAATACGCTTGGCCAGATGAATAGCCTCATCCATAAGCTGATCGCCTTCAACCACCTTATTGACGATACCCCATTGAGCGGCCTTGTGGGCTGACACCGGTTGACCCGTGAACAGCATCTCTGCGGCTCTTCCGTACCCGATGGCTCTGGGCAAGAACCATGCACCACCGTCACCTGGTATTAGACCTAATTTAATGAAGCTTTCCGCGAACACCGCGGTTTCACAGGCAATACGCATATCGCACATCATTGCTAGATCACAACCAGCACCATAGGCTGCGCCATTTACCGCTGCGATAGAGGGCACTTTGAGCTGATTTAGAGCCAAAGGAATGCGTTGAATATGTCGCTGATAATTTCTGCGCAGCTCATTGGGGGAACCAGCAAAAATATTTTCCTTTGCTTTCATGTCTTTAACGTTGCCGCCAGAACAAAATGCCTGACCACTTCCCGTTACAATCAATACTTTGATCTGCTCTTCGCTATTCACTTTTTGAACTGTCTGTTCAATACCTTCAATGATTTCTTCATTCACAGCATTGCGAGATTCAGGACGACTAAGAGTAATAACGGCAATATCTTTATCAATGAGACTGAAAACGAGAGACTTATTCATGTTTTATTCTTATTCCATTCTTTGATCAGAAAACTATGGTAACCAATTGGGGCTGAAATCGCATCAAGCCATAAGATTAAGATCAGTGTGATTAAATCAAGCTAATCCAATGAAAGAACTGGTTTGATGAAAGCAGAAGTATAGGTGGGAAATTTAAAACAGATGATTTGGCGGAGAGGGAGGGATTCGAACCCTCGATACCTTGCGGTATACACACTTTCCAGGCGTGCTCCTTCGGCCACTCGGACACCTCTCCGGAATCCCAAATTTGGGAAGCCGCGTAAGATACTGTTTTTTTATTCAAACATCAATCATTTCAGCCACTTTAGGACCAAAACTCGACGGCCTCTTCAATAGCCTGCTCAGTGAGTTCTTTGACAGGTCCAGCAGGAGTACCTACATATAAAAAGCCAATGATTTCATCCTTTTCCTGGGCCTTAAAATATTCCTTAACTGCTGGATTAAAGGCCAAGTCACCGGTTCGCCACATGGCTCCGTATCCCATACTTGCTAAAGCTAATTGCATATTCTGAACCGCGCAACCAACAGCCACCGCCTGCTCAATCGGGGGGACTTTTGGATGTTCTTGGATATTGGCGATAGCCACAATTATCATGGGCGCCCTGAGAGGCATATTGAGGAACTTTTGCACTTGCGCCTCCGAGAGCTCTCCCAGCTCTTTGGCCTTAATTGCCTGGAAAGTCTCCCCTAACCTGATTAATGCCGCCCCCTGAAGCACCAAAAATCGCCAAGGTTTTAGTCGGAAATGGTCTGGAGCTCGCAATCCACAGCGCAGAACCAGCTGCAATTCAGCTTCGTTTGGAGCCGGTAATTCCAGTCTTGGCCTAGATTGCCGCTGAATAATCTGCTCAATAGTTTGATTCATAGTGTTTGTCTTCTCGTTGCTTGCATCGCTCATCGGGTTGCTCAAAGGACTGTATGGGATTGATTCAACTATGTTTTTAGAATTTTATAGTAAAAACCCGCTTTTTTATAAAAACATCGAATATTTGTTTAGCCTGTTTTTTGATCGACTTTGCAGTTTTTTCTGAGAAAAATAGGATAATTAACCGTACTACTCGCTAAAAGATTAACGTTAACAATTAAAGCAATGAAAACAAACCAGCTACATTCATGGTCACTCTCTGTTGAACAAGCCAAGGCGATTCAGAAGAATCTATCCGCCTGGATTGTGAACGATGGTGTCCCAGTTAAGCCAAAAACCATCGCGCGAGTAGAAGTTCACCCTAGTGGGGATAATTCAGAATCTGGCGAAAATTTTGATGGCGAACCAAAAACTCAATCAGAAACTGCATCGGTAACTTTATACTCGGCCCAAGATCTTTCCATTTTAGAAAGAAAGCATGCCATTAAGAATACCGCCTTTCCTAGAATTCCTGGAATGCTTTCCTTTCGTAAAGCACCTGCTGCTGTTGCGGCTTTAGAGAAGCTTCCCAAAACACCTGACTTAATCATCTGTGATGGTAGAGGCAAAACTGGCGAAGACAGTTTTGGTTTAGCGGCTCATATTGGCCTAATTACCAACCTGCCAACTATTGGTATTAGAGCACCCCGTGCCCGTGATAATTCAAATCACCTGGGCAACGATAGAGGCCAATGGATTTCTGTTGGAGAAAATAGCTACGATCAATCTGTGGTACTTAGAGCACTTACTGCATTGGATCCAATTTTAGTTTCTCCTGCTCATAAGATCTCTCAGAAAGAAGCAATTGCCCAGATCCTTCATTTTTTCCCAAATTCGATGCCCTCACGACAGTACTTAGAATTTCTCTATCCCAGCAAGACCAACCCAACCCCTTCGATTCCGTTGTTGCAAGTCATTGCAAAACAGGGCTAATCTTCGCAACAACCTGAACTCATTGGATTTTTTCACTATCTTAAAGGTGCAGTAATAGCCATCTTATAAATTCGCGGCTACACTATTTAGTTGTGACCTATAAAAGATTCTAAGGGCTCTATGACCAACAAGGTTGACATCGATTTAGCTCCTCTGGAAGGCCAAAATAAAGACCTTCCTCCGCATATGGTGCGCTTCTTAGCCTACCTAGTAGGAGCGGTGACCTTTTCGATTGGTCTTTACACACAATTTTTCGATGAAGAACTCTGGTGGCTAATACCCGTTGCCATCATTTATCCCATTCTTTCCCATATAGCTACAGGCTTTATTCGTAACAAGCGACCGGTTTCCACAAATGCGGTATTGCTAATTGTCGACGCCTGTATCTGTGGTGGTGCTTTTGTTCTCATGAACTTTAGTGCCATTCCATGCTTATTTCTGTTTCTTATTGCCAGCGCCGGCATAATGACCCTTGGAGGCTTGCGAGGCTGGGTGGCTTGTATTGCTGCTATGTTCTTTGGTTGCGCTTTTGCCATGCTGATTTTTGGCTTGCCTACCGTGGATTACAAAATACCGAACCTGCTATTTATTTCCGTGGTGAGCATAACAGCTGTTGGCTATGTGACCATTCTTTCTTACTTCTCGTTTAAACAAGCGAGATCATTGCTGTCAGCTCAGAAAGAGCTTGAAAAGAAACAATCAGAGTCTACCACCCTTTCACGCAAACTCGCCAAGTACTTACCACCACAAGTGTGGGGTTCTATTTTCTCTGGCCAAACAGACGTTAAATTACAAACTCAACGAAAAAAATTAACGGTATTCTTCTCCGACATTAAAGGCTTTTCTGAAATCTCGGAAGAACTACAACCAGAAGCCTTAACGGAGCTTTTGAATAGTTACTTTACGGAAATGTCACGCATTGCGCTTAAATACGGTGGCACAATCGATAAGTTTGTTGGTGATGCCATTTTAATATTCTTTGGTGATCCAACCTCACGCGGTCACAAACAAGATGCAGCTGCATGTGTGTCCATGGCAATTGAAATGCGCAAGCGTATGAAAATGCTCCGCCAAACTTGGCGCCAGCACGGTATCAATAAACCACTGCAAGTACGCATGGGTATTAATACCGGTTACTGTACAGTGGGTAACTTTGGTGCCGAAACTCGCATGGACTACACCATCATAGGTAAAGAAGTAAACCTCGCTAGCCGCTTGGAAAGTGTGGCCCAACCGGACGAAATCTTGGTAGCGGAAACCACTTACAACTTAATTAGAGACACCGTCATGTGTCGAGATCGCGGTCAAATCAATGTAAAAGGTTTTAGTAAACCAGTACCCATTTTTGAGATTGTCGACTTAAGAAAAGAGCTTGGCGCAACCCAAAGCTTCGTTGAGTGCGAGCTGGACGGCTTCTCTATGTATGTAGACATTGATAAAATCCGCAACTACGATAAAGACCGCGTAATACAAGCTCTTGAAAGCGCTAGTAAACGCATAAAAGAAAAACTGATCGTCTGATTATTTATTCATCCGTAAGGGAAAAGGAACTTGCTAGGCTATGGAGATTCTGCCCAGTGGCGCCATTGGCCAACTGCTTTCTAAAGTAGAAAAGCTTGGTAACCGTTTACCCCACCCTACTTCTCTCTTCGTAATATTCGCGCTGATAACACTTGTGTTATCAGCGGTATTTAGCTGGATTGGATTTTCAGCGCAGCATCCCATTAGTGGTGAGATTATCACCACGAAAAACCTCGTTTCCACCGAAGGCCTGCATTTAATTCTTAGTAAAACTGTTTCAAACTTTACTCAGTTTGCACCGGTTGGCACTGTGCTAATAGCTATGCTCGGCTTAGGTATCGCAGAAAAATCAGGGTTGCTCGGTAGTATTCTTAAGTTGTTAGTTTTAAAAACCAGCGTTAAGTTCATTACACCAATGGTCGTTTTCGCCGGGGTACTTTCCAGCTTAGCGGCAGACGCAGGCTATGTCGTTTTAATACCTTTAGCAGGATTGGTTTTCCAGCAAGCGGGCAAACATCCTATAGCAGGCATGGCTGCCGCTTTTGCAGGTGTATCTGGAGGTTTCAGTGCAAACCTATTAGTAGGGCCAATCGATGCAGTATTAAGCGGCATTACTAATGAAGCCATTCAACTAATAAAGTCACCACAGGAACTGACGCTACTATCGAATTATTATTTTATTATCGCTTCTACATTTATCATTACTTTGATTGGTAGCGTCATCACAGAATATGTGATTATTCCAAGATTACCCTATGAAGCTGAAACAAATACCACTCAAGAAACCATTCACTTTGGCGAACGCCAAGGATTAAAGAACGTCCTTATCTTTACCATGGTGTTTGTTGGCTTACTTCTTTACGGCGCTTTGCCTGCAGATGGCATCTTAAGAGATCCGGTGACTGGCAGTTTAACCAAGTCTCCCTTTGTAAGCGGCATCGTCACTTTAATCGCTCTTTGGGCAGGCATTAGTGGAGTTATCTTCGGACTTTCTAATCGCGTTTTTAAAAATGATCGAGACATTATAACCAGTATGGAAGATACCATGGCCTTAATGGCCGGTTATTTGGTATTAATGTTTTTTGCCGCTCAGTTTGTTAGTTATTTTTCCTGGTCAAACCTGGGCATCATCACTGCCATAAAAGGTTCGCAACTATTACAATCCCTACAGATCTCGGGAACCGTCTTGTTGGTCATCTTTATACTCTTTTCTGCAAGCCTCAATCTATTGGTTGGCAGTGCTTCGGCAAAGTGGGCAGTTATGGCTCCTGTGTTTGTGCCCATGCTATTGCTAGCAGGCATTCCACCAGAAGCCACTCAAGCAGCCTATCGTGTAGGCGATAGCAGCACCAATATCATTACGCCTTTAATGCCTTACTTCGGAGTGGTCATTGCGTTTATGCAACGCTATGAAAAATCATTGGGTATTGGTACCGTTATCGCGTTAATGCTGCCCTATTCCATTAGTTTCTTGGTGATCTGGACCCTGATCTTCGCTGCATGGTTCGCGCTAGGTATTCCACTAGGAATTTAGTTTACCTCTGCGGCATTATTGCCGCAGCAATCGAGCGTTAGGATACGGTAACTCAAAATCAGAACGGAAAGGATTAATATCTATGCCCCCACGCCGAGTATAGCGTGCATAAACAGTTAGCTCTGTCGGCCCACATTGTCTTTTTATATCCATAAATATGCGTTCTACGCATTGCTCATGAAACTCGTTGTGGGTGCGATAGGATATAAGGTATTTGAGCAAGCTCTCGCGATCAATCTTATTACCCTTATAACGAATCAAGACACTTGCCCAATCCGGTTGTGAAGTCACAGGGCAATTGGATCTTAATAAATGGCTAATAAGGGTCTCACTAACAAAGGTCGCAGTGGGCTCAAGGGCAAGAGCGGTATCATCAAATTCATAGTCATCAACACTAATATCTAGATGATCAACGCACTCGCCTTTAAGTGTGGAAACGGCAAAACTAGTTTCATTATCAACATCGCTATGTAGCCTAACTTCAACAGGCTTTGAAATGACCTTTTCTAGATCAGATTCAATGGTACTGACTAATTGCGCAACGGACTCAAACCGATTTTGATTTAAAGAATTAAAATAAAGCTTTAGTGATTTCGACTCTACAATGCAATCTGAATCACAAGGTACCACTAACTCAAGCACACCCACACAGGGCTTGCCTTTAGAATTTAACCAGGAAATCTCGTAGGCATTCCAATAATCAACCCCCTTGAAAGGTAAATCATCGCCCACTTTGATACCAACAGCTTTGCGCCCTTGCGCTCTTTCGATAGGACATAGCAGCGCAGCATCATAGCTTTCAGGATAGGGAGTCTCTTTTCCTAACGGAGAATCATTAACTTGATCTGTCATGGGTATCAGCTCGATTAATAAATACCTGGTTAACGATATCAGAGATTATGCAATATAAGTCTCTAGAGTACAAAACTCGTACTCTAAATTCCAGCTACTGCCGCAAACCAATACCACGACTTAATAAATACCAGGCCCACGTGTACAAGCTCACGATAAACAAAGTTAGCATGCCATAAGTCACCCAAAGACTGACATCTGACACACCTAAGATGCCATATCGAAAGCCGTTAACCATATACACAATCGGATTAATCAAGGAAACGTTGTACCAAAAATCAGGTAGTAAGCTAATCGAATAAAACACTCCACCCAAATAAGTCAGCGGAGTTAACACAAAGGTTGGAACGATAGAGATATCATCAAAGGATTTCGCATATACCGCATTGATGAAACCTGCGAGTGAAAACATCGCAGCAGTTAACAGCACCACTGATAAGGTAACGAAAATATTTGTTAGTTTTAAATCCGCAAAACCTAGTGCGAGTATGGTAACAATGCCACCAACAGCTAAGCCACGGCAAACGCCTCCGGTGACGAAGCCCCCAATAATCACATAATTGGGAACCGGCGATACCATTAATTCTTCCACACTGCGTTGGAATTTGGTGCTAAAAAATGACGAGACCACATTAGAGTAAGAATTGGTAATGACTGACATCATAATCAGTCCGGGCACTATATAATCAATGTAATCAAATCCATTCATAGTGCCAATGCGGCTACCAATCAAATTACCAAAGATCACAAAATAGAGCGCTATAGTAATAGCTGGTGGTAATAACGTTTGCACCCAAATACGAGTAAATCTACGGATCTCCTTGGTGACGATGGTTTGAAATGCAACCCATTGAGAGAAAAAGTCCATTATGCAGCCCCTTTATTTTCTACCAAAGATACGAACAGCTCTTCTAGGCGATTGGCTTTATTTCTCAGGCTAATAATTTCAATATTCAACTCACTCAAATCAGAAAAAAGTTGATTTAAAGTTTGCCCCTTGGACACCTCAACCTCAATACAATGCTCGTCTACCAGATTAATTCGATAACCTTGTATAGACTTCACTTTCTCTAAATCGCCTTGAACATCAAGTACGAATGTTTCTTTATCCAACTGCTTTAGCAAAGATTTCATATCGGTGTTTTCAATGATTTCACCTTGGTCAATGATGGCAATTGTGCGGCATAATTGTTCAGCTTCTTCAAGATAATGTGTTGTTAAGATGATTGTTGTGCCCTGCTCATTAATTTCACGAAGAAAATCCCACATAGAACGGCGAAGCTCGATATCCACACCCGCGGTAGGCTCGTCTAAAATTAATAATCGAGGCTCGTGAACCAAAGCCCGAGCAATCATTAAACGGCGCTTCATTCCACCAGACAACATACGAGACATTTCATCTCGCTTTTCCCATAGCCCAAGGAGTTTTAAGTATTTCTCAGCTCGCTCTTCAGCTAGCCCAGGTTTGATACCAAAATAACCCGCTTGAGTCTTGAGTATATTTCCGACCTTTTCGAACTGATTAAAATTAAACTCTTGGGGCACAATACCAATATCCAACTTACATTCATACGGTTGGGTATCCATGTCTTTTCCAAACACTTCCACCTTGCCACCGCTCTTGTTTACAAGAGAACTAATAATTCCAATAGTGGTGGATTTACCTGCTCCATTGGGACCCAACAAAGCCATAAAGTCACCGGGCTGCACACCAAAGTCGATACCTTTTAAAGCTTCAAATGTATTGCCATAGGTTTTCTTCAAACCCGAGATTTTTAATGCAGATGACATTAAACCTATTACCTAATCGAGGGAAAAAATTTCAGTTTGATAGTGATTACCACGCCAAACCCAATGCACACTTTTATCGCGAAACCATACATAGGCCCCTTCCATCATCCATGGCCAATGAGTTTCTTCTATTTCTGACATGCCTAATAAGCTATAGACAAACGCCGCAAGAATCGTGTCGTGGGTAACATGCAGGTTTAAACTATTAGCTGGGCCTTGCGTGGATTTGAGATGTTGCAGGATCTGTCGTGTACCTTCTTCGGGGCTAAGCACACCTCTGACCTCGCCCCTGAGATGTTTGTTAGCAAAATCGACCGGACCCAACTTAAAGAAGAGCCCCGCGACTTTTTCTATATCTTGCACGTAACTTCCAGGCTCCACTAGATGGCCGGCTTTCTCTATATCAACGTTAGCCCCTTGGCCATCCAGTAAAGCTTGAGCAGTGTCAATACAACGCTGCACCGGGCTGGAGAATACTCGATGAACAGGACGCGAGATGTGCCTTCCTAGCGCCACAGCGAGATCCACGCCTTCTTGAGTGAGAGGCACATCATAGCTGGCAAAGCCATTTTGAGGTTGTTCGCGAATTGAGTGGCGGGTCAAAAAAGCCACAGGAACATCGTCAGGTAAGCTCTCAAAGCCGTCTAAAAGCTCAGGATGTAGCGCATCTAACATGAATTTAACCTAAATTTCACAAGCGAAGCGCTAATTATATCAGGCACTTGGCAAAGTTACGGCCCTGTCGAAACTAGAGTATGAGAAACATTGTTCCATCATTTGGCCAAACGTGACGTTGCGTCACACAATGACTGTGCGTTAACATTATCCCAGATTAGTGGTAAATATGGTGTCAACATGAATACGCTAACCCGTCGCCAGCGCGAATTTCAACAACGGGAGCAGCTGTTTCTCGATACAGCTCGATCCATTATCCGTGCCCAAGGTTTTCATGCCTTAACCATGGAAAAAATCGCGGCTGAAACTGAGTATGCCAAAGGCACCATCTATAAGCACTTTGCGAACAAAGAGGACTTAGTTCTAGCGCTTTGTACCCAGGCACTTTCCTACATGGTCCGTATTTGCCAAGCAATGGAGCAGTTCCCGGGCACTCCCCGCGAAAAGCTCGCCGTCGTAGGCGTTGCCTACCAAGTCTATGCCGAGAAGTTTCCTGAGGAGTTTGATCTCATCATGGAAGCCCGTGCCGGAAACCTCAGGGAAAAAGCTTCCGAAGAACGCATTGCATTCGCGGACCAAACAGATGGCATGTTAATGGCGCTCATACGCCAACAGATCGATGACGCCATCAGCCAAGGTCACTTATCTATCCCTGGGGGTTTGGGTAAAGACGATATTTGCTTTGGCCTGTGGTCACTAAGCTTCGGTGTTTCTGTACTGCAACAAGCTAGCGACCTTCTGCACAATATGGATTTAGCACAAGACCAAAACATTCTTTCCTTGCAATTAAGCTGCCTATTAGATGGCTATCAGTGGAAACCCTTAAGCTCTGATATGGATTACCTAGGCATTTTGGAATCCGCTCAAAATTATGTATTAGAGCTAATAAGTGTTTTCGAAAAAGAAAAGAACACCGAATAATTTTTTGACGTTGACTCGCGCTAACTACAAACAACGTTAATCATCAAAAGCCAAAGGAGCGATTATGAATCCTAAGCAATTAGCACATTGGTTAGTTAAACAGCGGCTTTATTTATTTATCGCGAGCGTACTTGCAGTAGTAGGTGCATTCGCAGGTTTAGGCAAGCTAAGTTTTACCTCTGACTATCGCGTATTTTTTGACAAAACTAATGAACAACTAGTTGCCTATGAGCATATCCAAAGCACCTATTCTGCATCTGATAATGTTGTTTTCGTGCTCGCTCCTAAAAACAGTGACATGTTCACCGCTGAGAACCTCGCCGCATTGCAATGGCTAACTGAGGAAAGCTGGCAACTACCCTACTCACAACGGGTTGAATCTATCACCAATTTTCAACACACCACTGCACAGGACGATGATTTAATTGTTGAGAACCTAGTGGAAGATGTTGAATCAATTAGTACGAGTCAAATTCAGCAGGCGAAAGAAATAGCGCTCAACGAAACTTTATTGGTCCATCGATTAGTTTCAGAAACTGGCCACGTTGGCGCAGTAGATGTACGCCTCGCTTATCCAGATGATCAAACCATTGCCCTAAGAGAAACAATGGCGGCAGCCAGACTGCTAGAGGCGCAGTTTCAAGAACGCTACCCACAATTTGATACTTACATCGCTGGTCTATCACCTTTTAACTTTGCCTTCGAAGAAGTGGCACAGCAAGATTCTGAAAGGCTCCTACCCATCATGGTGGCAGTCATCTTTCTATTTATTGCTGTGATGCTTAGATCCTTTGCCAGCACTATTATTACCTTATTTGTAGTGGTTACAGGTGTGCTAATGACCATGGGTGTCACCGGGTTTATTGGTATTCAGCTCAATAACGTAAACACGGTGGTTCCAGTTATTATTCTAACGTTGGCAGTAGCAGACTGCGTTCATATCTTGTCTCACTATATTCGTGGTTTGAAACTAGGCATGAGCAAAACCGAGGCCATGGAGCACAGTATCGATATCAATTTAAAAGCCGTGTTTTTAACAAGCTTCACTACCGCCGTCGGCTTTTTAAGTATGAACTTTTCGGAATCACCTCCATTCCGTGAGCTAGGCAATATGGCTGCTATTGGCGTGGCTTTCACTTTCCTATTTTCTGTAACCCTATTACCTCAGCTTGCGCTGTGGTTAACCTGGCGTTTACCTAAATCTGATGTTGAACGCACTACTCGTTTTAATCAATTGGCTGATTATGTCATTCATCACCGCAAGCCTCTTTTTATGGTGTTCTTGGTGATAGCTGGCGTATTTATGATGCAAATGAACAAGAATGATTTAAACGACGACAACGTAAATTACTTTTCTAAAGACGTTGCGGTAAGACAGGCTGCCGATTTCACTGAAGCTAACCTCAATGGCATGAACCTAATTGAGTATTCCATTGATTCAGGTAGCACCAACGGTGTCTATGATATCCAGTTCCTACAAAAGGTGGATGATTTCGCTAAATGGTATCGTCAACAAGAACATGTCACTCACGTGTATACCTATACGGACGTTATTAAGCGGCTCAATAAGAATATGCATAATGACAATGATAGCTGGTATAAGCTGCCAGACGATCGAGAGTTAGCAGCACAGTACTCGTTGCTATACGAAATGTCATTACCATTTGGCATGGACTTGAACAACCAAGTTAATTTGGACAAGTCTGCGTTGCGAATTACTGTTTCTGTTGAAAATGTAAAAGCAAAAGAAATATTGGCCATTGAAGAAAAAGCACAACAATGGTTTGCAGAAAATGCGCCAGAACTGGCTTCACCAGGCGCTAGCCCATCCATAATGTTTGCTCACATCGGCCAGAAGAATATTATGTCGATGCTGTGGGGAACATTGGTAGCCGTTATCGTAATTTCCTTAACGCTAATGCTTTCCTTGGGCTCCTGGCGCTTAGGCTTATTAAGCTTGATCCCGAACAGTTTGCCAGCATTGATCACCTTCGGCATTTGGGGATTATTAGTCGGTGAAATCAATATGGGATCAGCAGCCGTATTTAGCATTACTTTAGGAATCGTAGTGGATGATACCGTGCACTTCCTCGCTAAATTTCTACGCGCAAGGCAAGAACATCAAATGGATTTATTTGACTCAATTCATTATGCGTTCACCCACGTGGGTGCTGCATTGCTCACCACAACCGTTGTACTAGCCAGTGGCTTTATGATTTTGGCCGTATCAAACTTTAATGTTAACTCTAGCCTGGGCATTATGGTATCTATCACCATTGTTATGGCACTTATCTATGATTTCGTGTTCTTACCAGCACTATTGATTTTCGCCAATAAATGGTTGAAAAAAGATTACGAAACCAAGGACAATACCGCATCTTTAACGCCACTCACTACTGAGAGTTATTCTTCAACATGATGCAAGTGCTAAGGCTTTTTATTAAAACCTTTTTATTATTTTGGGCTGCAACTTATGCAGCCCTTTGTTTTGCTGATGATAACCAACACCCCGTCTCTATTAACGACGATCTGGGAAATCAAGTAACTTTAAAGCAACCAGCAAAACGCATAGTGTCACTGGCGCCACACAATACGGAAATTCTATTTTCGATTGGCGCAGGTCATAAGGTGGTGGGAACCGTGCACTATAGCGATTACCCCAAAGCAGCTTTAGATATTCCACGAATAGGTGGCTACGATAAAATTAATATCGAGCAGATTATAACCCTACAGCCCGATTTAATTGTGGCATGGCGAACAGGCAACGATTCAAGAGCAAACAAGCGCCTGCAGGACCTGGGGTATCCTGTTTACTATAGCGAGCCTAGTAGTTTTCAAGATATTGCTAATAGCATGGAGAAACTAGCCGTTCTTACAGGCACAGCAGAACAAGGAAAAAAGCGTAAGCAGATTTTTTTAGAAAAATACCATGAATTAAAAACTAGTAGCGCAAGTAAGCAAACCATAAAAATCTACTATGAAGTTTGGCAAAACCCGCGCTACACCTTAGGTGGAAGTCATTTTTCTGCAGAATTATTTACTGTGTGTGGCGGCGAGAATATTTTCGCTGACGTTAAGGAAAAAGCGCCTATCGTTTCTCTAGAAGCCATTCTAACTCGTAATCCAGATGTCATTTTAACAGGTGATCGTCATGGTAAAGAAACCTTGGCACAGCTACGAGGCAACTGGAAGAAATGGCCGCAAATAAAAGCTGTTAAAAACCAGCAGATCCACTATGTAAATGCCGATATATTTACGCGCAGCTCACCCAGAGCGATTGATGCAGCAGTAGCATTATGTGAGCTATTAGACGGCGTTCGCGAACAATTGAAATTAGATAAAACTAACTAAACGATGGTTATCGAAGCAGTAACTCATTGTGAGTTTAAAAGAGATTATTTCAGAACTGAAATGTAGAATTTGGAGCGGGAAACGAGACTCGAACTCGCGACCCCAACCTTGGCAAGGTTGTGCTCTACCAACTGAGCTATTCCCGCTTATCTGGTGACGTGGGCGCGAATTCTACGGCGGGATCGGGCCGCCGTCAACAGAATTTATGGTTTTTCCTTAGACCTAGGCCAAAACCGTTTTTGCGCCTCGAGTTACCGCCTCCGCATCGATATAACCATTCTCCACGAACCAATCTACCGCATCCTTCAAACTTTCCTCTATAGGTCTAGTTGGCAAGCCAAGCTCTTTGCGGGCTTTACTAGCATCAGCAACCAAACCGTTATTAGCGATATCTAATTCCACAGGTGTGGTGAATGGTGGCTTCTTAGTTAAGCCTCTGTTAGCTAAAGCAACATTGAGCTTTGCTAACGGTTTTAACCAGTTAGGTTTCACATGCATGACCGGTCGAGACAGTCCATAAATACGCATAATTCGCCGCACGATATCAGGATGGGTGTAGTTTTCTCCACCTAGGATATAGCTTTCGCCTTTGCGACCTTTCTCATAGGCCAGCACATGGCCGATGGCACAATCCCTGACATCCACATAATTTGAATCAGTATCTATACCCAGCATAAATGGGGCATTAAAGGCTTCCACCAATACCCTACCGGTTGGTGTAGGACCATAATCCCCAGGACCAATTGGGCAAGTTGGACAAACAATTACCACATCTAAGCCATAGCGGGTTACATAAGCTTCAGCCAACTTGGTAGATTCGTATTTGGTTCGTGAGTAATAGCTATATTGAAGCGCAAATTCTGATTTCTCAGTGCAAGCTTGATCTAAACCTTGCCCGGCAAAACATGCAAAGGAACTGGTGACCACCACTCTAGATACCTTTTCTTGAACGCAGGCGTCCAATAGGTTTTTAGTGCCATCCACATTCACCCGCTGCATCAGCGACATATCAGGTAACCAAAGTGCGTACACGGCGGCTAAATGAAACACCACGTCGCAGCCAGTGACAGCACGAGTCATCTCTGATGGCTTGGTAACATCACCCACCATCAGTTCAACATCGAGACCTTTAAGATTAATGAGATTATCGTTTTGTAGATGTAGTACACGAACTTTGGCGCTTGGATACCATTCCAAAAGCGCCTTAACAACATTCGCTCCAATAAAGCCGGCACCGCCGGTAACAAGGATTTGTTTCGGCTGATCCATCACGTTCCCCCCGCCATGGTCTAAATTCGTCTAACGACGATACTTGTCATCTAATGCTTTTTATTAGCTAGGCTGCGTAATCAAAGACTCGCGACTAAATTCAGCCACATTATTTTGAGCGACAGCCGGTGTTTCACCACGAACTCGCTGCATAAAATGGCCAATTTCACGCACAGCCTGAGTACTTTGTGGCACCAATCCCGCAAATAGCTGGAAAACATGAGGTGCGTTTTGCCAAACTTTCAACTCCACATCCACACCACTGGTTTTTGCTTTAGCTGCAAATCGCGTTGAATCACTTAAAAGGACCTCATTGTCACCGACGTGAATTAACAACGGAGGCAACCCTTCAAGGTCAGCAAAAATGGGAGACAACCGCGGATCGTCCAAAGGCATACCATTGGCATGCATCTTTGCGGCATGCCGAACTCTTCGCGATGGAATCATCGGATCATTGCCACGGTTAAATTTGATGGAATCGCCTTTACAAGTGAGGTCTGTCCAGGGTGACAAGCAAGCACCACCGGCCGGTAGAGGCAAATTGCGATCGCGAATTTCTAACAAAGTCACCAGCGTTAAGTTACCGCCCGCCGAATCACCAGCAATCACGATATCTTTAGGATGAATGCCTTGAGATAGTAGCCATTCATAGGCATGAATCGCATCATCTAACGCATAGGGATAAGGATATTCCGGTGACTTACGATAGTTGATAGCCAGAACACGGCTTTGCGCATACCTAACTAAACGAGTGGTCAGGTTACGGTGAGTAATTGGTGAACAAGCAATGTAGCCACCACCATGAAGGTACAACACTACTTTGCTATGCACACGGGAATCGTTCTTTTCGGAATGGATCCATTCTGCGTCGAATTTACCCAAGCTTTGGCGCTCAATTCGGATGTGATCAGGAATTGGCAGTAACGCGGCAGCACCACACAATAAAGGGCGACGCTGACTGATTTTCTTGGGGTGCATACTCATATACTGAATAACGGGCTTAACTACCGTTTTGAGTACACCGTTCACCATCACAAGCTGTGAACTCATACTTACCCTCCAACAAACTAGAAATCACCAAGTGTTACCAATTGGTCGTTATATTGCGTTTTAGTTTTCCTTTGCACTTAACGCATTGTTCTAATTGTTATTTTTAATTATGGACCACACAGAACCCGCGGGTCACTATGATTAAGTATGTGAATGTTTTATTGATTTAACAAGTAGAATTTATGAAACGTTACGTATACCTACTGTATACTATTTATCCACACAGCAGACGGTTAGATAAAATCGCCATCTTCGTATAAAATTCCTGCCCCATTTTCAGCAAACCAGAGCCCTTCATGAGCGACAAAAAAGTTGGCTTAATTTCACTCGGCTGCCCCAAAGCCTTGGTTGATTCCGAGCGGATTATCACCCAGTTAAAAATCGATGGTTACGATATCGTCCCTACCTATGACGATGCCGACATTGTCGTGGTCAATACCTGTGGCTTTATTGATGAAGCCAAGCAAGAGTCTTTAGACGCGATCGGCGAAGCTATCGCAGAAAATGGCAAGGTAATTGTGACCGGCTGCAAGGGCAACGAAGCGGAGAAGATCAAAGACCTTCATCCCAATGTATTAAGCGTTACTGGCGCCCATGCCTATGAAGAAGTGGTCGGTGCGGTGCATCAGTTTGTTCCCCAAGAGAAGAAGCACGATCCCTTTACAGATTTAGTACCTGACCAAGGCATCAAGCTGACTCCCCGACATTATTCCTATCTAAAGATTTCCGAAGGCTGCAATCACCGCTGCAGTTTTTGTATCATCCCTTCACTTAGGGGTGACCTAGTCAGCCGCCCCATCGGCGATGTGCTGGATGAAGCAGAAAGACTGGTCCGAGCAGGCACCAACGAGTTATTAGTGATTTCTCAAGATACCAGCGCTTATGGTGTAGATACCAAGTATCGCACCGGATTCTGGCAAGGCAGGCCCGTTAAAACCCGAATGCAGGAGCTATGCGAAGAGTTAGGTAATATGGGTGTTTGGGTACGCCTGCATTACGTTTACCCGTATCCGCATGTCGACAACATTATTCCTCTGATGGCAGAGGGCAAAATCCTTCCCTATCTAGACATCCCCTTACAGCATGGCAGCCCAAAAGTGCTTAAGGCAATGAAACGCCCTGCCGCCACTGAAAACACCCTGGAGCGAATAAAGCGCTGGCGCGAAACCTGTCCAGATCTCACTCTGAGATCGACTTTTATAGTGGGCTTTCCTGGTGAAACTGAGCAAGACTTTGAAGAGCTACTCAGTTTTATTGATGAAGCACAGCTAGATCGCGTCGGTTGCTTTAAGTATTCACCTGTTGAAGGAGCCACAGCCAATGAGCTACCAGGCAGCGTTCCTGACGAAGTAAAGCAAGAACGTTTTGAACGTTTTATGGAAGCGCAGCAGAAAATCAGCACAGCCAAACTAAAAGCTAAGATTGGCAAGACCTTGGAAGTGGTTGTTGATGAAGTAGATGAAGAAGGCGCCATCGCAAGATCTCAAGCTGATGCCCCTGAAATCGACGGATTAGTGTATCTTAACGGCGAAACTGAGCTTCAACCTGGCGATGTTTTGAATGCTAAAGTCTTTCAATCAGATGAATATGATCTCTGGGCTGAGCCAGTTTAGATCAAGCCGCTCACATTTTGGGCACGGTTAATTTAGCCGTCCATCTTTGCTATACTGCAAACATCCTCAAATAGGGCAGCAACAAAGCTGCCTTGCACCATCGTGACACAAAGCAAAGGGATAATAAGCTCAAGGGTTAAAAGCCTATGAGCAAGCACGCACAAATCACGATCATAACACCTCCATTTTTAGAACGCGCAAAAATAGACAATTAGGGTAGTTTCAGTGAACCAAGCGATTAACGTAGCCAACTTAGCACAATTTGAAGCTCGACCATTTAAGGTATACACCCACCGACAACTGGACAAAATCGAAGCACTACAACATTTAACGGAAGAACAGCGTTTCGAAATGAAAGTGGTAGCGTCCATTCTGCCCTTTCGAGTAAATGAGTACGTTATTGAAGAACTCATTGATTGGGATGACATCCCAAATGATCCGATTTTTCAGCTAACTTTCCCTCAAAGGGAAATGTTGGCTCCTGAGGCCTATGATCGCATCGCTCAGCTAATGAAGACTGAAGCATCTAAAGCCGAACTAAATGCAGCTATCGATGAAGTAAGAGCTGAACTCAACCCTCACCCTGCTGGACAAATGGATCTAAACGTTCCCCGATTGAACGGCGTACCGCTTCCCGGGATGCAGCACAAATACCGCGAGACCGTATTATTCTTCCCCAGCCAAGGTCAGGTATGTCATAGCTACTGCACCTTCTGTTTCCGTTGGGCCCAGTTTATTGGTGACAAAGAACTTCAATTTGCAGCAAAAGAAGCGTCCCAATTACACGAATATCTAAAAGAGCACCAAGAAGTCACCGACTTACTCATCACGGGTGGCGACCCTATGGTGATGAAGACCTCGAATTTAAAGCAGTATTTAGAGCCACTCACGCAGCCAGAATTCGATCATATCCAAACCATCAGAATCGGTTCCAAGGCATTAACATTTTGGCCCTACCGCTTCGTTACCGACACTGATGCTGATGAGTTAATCGAGTTATTTCAAATGTTGGTTGATGCCGGTAAGCATGTGGCTCTAATGGCTCATTACAACCACTGGAAAGAACTTAGCACACCAATTTCTCACGAAGCTATTAAACGTATTCGTGCAACAGGTGCGGAAATTCGTAGCCAAGGACCATTATTGGATCACATTAACAATAGTGGCGACGATTGGGCTAAGTTATGGCGCGATCAAGTGAAGCTGGGTGTTATCCCCTACTACATGTTTGTGGAACGCGACACCGGAGCAAAACGATACTTTGAGATTCCATTAGCGCGCGCCTGGGAAGTTTACCGAGAAGCCATGCAGAAAGTCAGCGGACTCGGCAGAACCGCTCGAGGACCATCAATGAGCGCTGATCCAGGAAAAGTTGAAATCCAAGGTGTTGCCGAAATCCATGGCGAAAAAGTGTTTGTATTACGATTTATTCAAGGCCGTAATCCTAACTGGGTGCAGCGCCCTTTCTTCGCAAAATATGATGACAAAGCCACTTGGTTAAATCACTTGAAGCCCGCATTTGGCGAAGAGAAGTTCTTCTTTGAAGAAGAATTCGAAGCCATGAAAAAACCTATTAGCTAGATCTAATCCAAATAACTACTTGCACCCATTAGCGCCTATTTTTTCTACTAAAACCTAACAAAAAGCCTGCAATATACTTTGCAGGCTTTTAACAAATTCTTTTAATAGCAAACTATTATTAGCGCTGTAATTTCAACTGATACAAGTCAGTACAAATTTCCCCCTAAACGTTCACTATATCCGTGTTGAATTCAGGAGGGCTTAGTTTTGTCAGAAAATATCACCAGCGTTGTTTCACTTCCTCAAAAACCTACCGATAAGCTTGATTCGATCATGGATCCGTCCATTAAGAAAAAAGATATTCTTTGCCCCGCATATCCCTATCGTAGAAAAATGACCCGAGAGGACTACGAAAAGGAAAAAATGCAGCTCCAGATTGAACTGCTGAAAATGCAAAGCTGGATTAAAGATCAAGGCGAGCGTTTAGTGATACTTTTTGAGGGGCGTGACGCAGCAGGTAAGGGAGGAACCATTAAGCGATTTATGGAGCACCTCAATCCTCGCGGAGCGAGAGTCATCGCATTAGAAAAACCTAATAACGAGGAAAAAGGACAATGGTATTTTCAGCGTTATATAAAACATCTTCCTACTGCAGGCGAAATCGTATTATTCGACCGTTCTTGGTATAACCGAGCAGGTGTAGAAAAAGTAATGGGCTTCTGTACCCAGAAAGAATATCTGGAGTTTATGCGCCAAGCGGCAGAATTGGAGCGCATGCTAGTCAGAAGCGGAATTCGCTTATTCAAGCTTTGGTTCTCTGTGTCTCGGGAGGAGCAATTTAGACGCTTTCAAATGCGTCGTAACGATCCCTTAAAGCAATGGAAACTCAGCCCAATCGATCTGGCATCCCTAGACAAATGGGACGACTATACCGAAGCGAAAGAGGCTATGTTTTTCTATACGGATACAGCTGATGCTCCCTGGACAGTGATTAAATCTGACGACAAAAAGCGAGCCCGCTTAAATGCTATGCGGCATATTCTAAACGCTATTCCCTATGAAGATCGGGACGAGGAAATAGCTTGTAATGTGGATACACAAATAGTAAGTCGAACTTCGGCTGCGGACGAATAGTAGTAAGGAGATACTATGAAAAGACAACACTTAGCACACGCTGAAAAAGTAGTGAGCTCTTTTAAGAAAAAGTTAAACGATGCAGAAATATCTGGTTTAGGTGATGATCACTTCGACGAATTAACGTTATTAGTAGAGTCTGCCATTGGTTCAGCGGTGCTTGACGAACTGGAGTTAACAGCGAACAAGCTTCATGACTTTGCTTCTGAATTGGAAAAACACGCAGAACACGTCTAATAGGTATAATAATAAAAAAGGAGGCTAAAACCTCCTTTTTTATTTAAGCCCTAGATCTTAAATTGGCTTAATGCGTCTTTTAATAGAATAGTTTCTTTAGCCATGAACACACTGGCACTGGCAGTATCGCTAGATTTTTGCGAAGCCTGTTCAGCGCTATCTCGAATCTTCAGCACACTACGATCTATTTCATTTGACACCTTGGCCTGCTGACTAACCGATTGGGTCACTTGAGTATTCATTTCAACCACAGACTCTAAGCGAACATTAATAGTTTGCAGCGCATCATGAATTTTGGTTGATTCTTCTACCGTTCTATTAGCCATATCGAGGCTGCGATTCATCGTTTCCACGGACTGCTCAATTCGCTGTAAAAAGTGTTGAATAATAGTTTCGATATTTGAGGTTGAACTATGGGTTCTTTGGGATAAAGAACGCACTTCGTCTGCCACTACCGCAAAGCCTCTACCTTGCTCACCGGCTCTGGCCGCTTCAATAGCAGCATTCAATGCCAATAAATTAGTTTGTTCCGCAATCCCTTTAATTTCATCAACCACTTGAGCAATGTTCTTACTGTCGCTTGATAAGTCGTTTATGGTGTCGGATGTCACCTGAATTTCGCTACACAAACTCGTAATACTCTGTAAAGACTGATCCACAATTTCACTACTGTTTCGAGCTTCCTTTTGCGCCTCATGGACACTTTTTTCTGCTTGTTCAGAATAATCAGATATACCCTGGGCAGTTTGCGACATTTCACTAACAGCAACTGCCACTTGGTTAGTGTTATCTAACTGTTCCATGGTGAGACCATTGGTTTGTGAAGATAAGCGCTGGGTCTCATTGCATAGATTGAATACTTCATCCGCACTCAGCCCTACTCTTTCGACCAAATGACGGACTTTATCGGAACTTTCATTAAAGCGCTCAATTAAATCACCCATTTCATCTTTGGACTCACCGTGCATCTCGAAGGTCATATCACCCTGTGCCATACATTCCGCACCGTAAGTAATCTTACTAATTGATCGCTTGATAGAGACGTAAAAAGCGACATAAAGATAAGCTGTTAAGAAAAGTACTAATAGAACGCTACCCAGCACTTGATACATATAAGTTTCAGCTTCGTGCTTTTGCACCAACAGTCTCGATTGCATCTCTGCAAAGAAAAGGTTTGATAACTGATACTGTTTAACCAATTCAACTTCAACAAGATTGAAAACAGACTGAGCCTCTTTTGGTAATTCAGAAGCATTAATCAAGTTTTCATCAATCTCTGTGAGTAGTTCATCAACTCCAGTAATAATTGATTCTAATTGCTGTTGCACCCGTTCAGTTTTAACTGCATTGGGAATCGTCTGCTCATAAGCTAACTGTAAACCTTCAGCTTTACGATGGAGATCAAGAAAGCTTTTATCTAAAAAATCATAGGTAGCGGTATTTAGGTAGTTCATATTTATACCGTACATGGAAAAGGCTCGCACTCTAGAACCAAGCAATTGCATGTCCAGTAATTGATTTAGAATTAAGTTGAACATGGAGCGAATCGCCGGATCATTCTCAACACCCAGGCCGCTAGTTTCCTTAATAAGATTAATGTACTGGTCAATCTTCGAGACCATGCCTCCTAAGATAGTAAAAGCAGCAGCAACTTCACCGTTACTAGAACTAACAGAAGCAGCTTGCGATACCAATCGCGTCAAATCACTAGAAAAATCAGGATAGTGTTCATCGAGAAAAGACTCGTTATTTTCCACAAACTGCTTGAGTGTTCGCTGTAGCTCAGCCTGGGAGGCTTGATGTAAGTCCGACTCTTTAAACTGCTCTAAAGAAATATTGACTGCTTGAAGGTCTCGGTATTTCTCCGCAGCCTTCCGCACCTTAAACAACTCATCGATAATAGCAATGCCCTGCACTTTGTTATCCGCCGTCACTATATCCTGATAGGCGCTATTGATCAGTACAAAGCTCATCACGCTGAGGGGTATGTAGAACAACAAGCTCACCAAGATAAACTTGGAAGCATAATTGAGCTGATTGATAAAGAGGATTGCCGGTGCCAGCAAGCGATCCATATATAAGACTCCACACTATTGGAAATAATATTGTTATATCATTAACTATAGCACTGGATCCGGGAGATTCCGGTCATGTCTATCTATCTGTTAGTTATAGTATTTTTGAACATCACAGAGTCACGTTATAAGCCAAACCCAGCACTTGTCATAGCACAAGTCCCGTTATGCCAAACCACAAAACGGTAGCTAGCATTGGGGCTACCAGCAGGCTGGCCATAATAACGAAACTCATAGTGGGTATCGCCATCCTTTTCATTGAGAAGCCGAACCTCAAGATCGTAACCAGAATCGTTGTCATATTCCGCCCAATGGCCATTTTGCTTGGTTTCTAGTTTCAATAACGGCTTCTGCCAATTGACTTCAGATATCAATGGCCCACAACAGCGAAATGCCCAGTAGCTTTCATGTTTATCTTGGACAAATTCAGGGTCGCTCAGACGCTCAAAGCTGCCACTCGAGAGCGGTTTCGGCTTTACCATATAATCAGCACACAACATATCGTAATGCCAGGTATCAGGAAGATTGCTAACCTCATCTTGCTCCAACGTTTCAGCCATCAAACGACCACAATGCTTGGCAATAAACTGATTGGTGTTAGGGCCATACAAGGTGTGGCCACCTTCATAATATTGTTTCTCATATTCGGCAGCTGTAGTCGTATAGCCCGTATAACCATTGGTTAAACTCGCTACGCAGACTTGATGATCCGCTGCCAAGTGATGCTTTACAGCCGCTGCAATTTCTCGGCCTGCAGTTACGCTGACTTCGAAAGGCACACCCACCAACACAAACTGCCCTACACGTAACGTCTGGAAAATGATTTCGTGGGGAAATTCGTTCTTCGGTAACACGAGTGACTGCAAATTACCGCCGATTTTGCGCTTGTGACCTTGTTCCTTATCAGGGAAGAAAAAGCGCGCGCTGCCCATACCATGCTTGAAAAAAGGTAAGTGATATAACACTGGAGTGGAGTGCTCAAAGGCCCCTGCAGTTAACGCTGTTCCAACGACTGGCCGCTCCGCTATTCTCACATTGTCGATTTCGGGCTCAGTATAGAAATCAACAACACGTAAGCCATTTTGCACAACCAAGTCACTTTCGCCCTGATTATCTAGCTGGGAAAACAACTCCATAGCTTTTTTAGCGATCGCTTTTCCGATTCTAGCCGCTTCAGGTACGCCAATATTCTTATCTTTCACATCTGGCGCAATATCACCATGGGTACCTTGGCTAGGTCCATGAATGGGCTTCCATGGCGTGTGGTAAGTTGTCTCAAGCCAATCTTCTAGCTCTTTGGAAATATAAGCCCAGCTATCAGCGGAAAAAACGTCATTGGTTGCGGGCAAACAAGTACCATGAATAGAGAAATTGGAAAAAACACCGGCTGGATAAAACTGATCATCATCCCCTTTCAGATCGATCCGAAGCATGTAAAGGGTTGGATTAACGGCCTTGTATTTTAATTCGGGATCCAGGTCAGAAATTTCCGCTCCGTGGGCACCTCGATTATTAAGGTAAGGTGCTAGCGATCTATTTCGGGTGAGCCCTGTAACGTCAATAGTACCACTCGAAATATTGGCAGGACGCGTATTTTCGTAGGCCTCAATAACGGCATTGGCAATTTGACGAGATACGAATTCGAAGAGCTGTTTGTCTAAACCAGGCTTATGTGAAGCAAACTTGTTGTAAAAATTGCTTTCCAGTAATTGACCAGGACCAGAGTGCGTGTGGGTACAGGTTAGACAGATATTTGCTGGGTCTAAATCTGTATGGGGCGCAACCAGTTCCGCGACACGATTACGAATAATAGCCGAGCCAGCATGCAGATCCGCCTGAAGGATACAAACACTTTTTCCTTTCTTAGGGCGTATGTAAAAGACTCTAGATTTTATTCTTGCTCTAAAACCAACACTGGTTTGAGACATAGCGGCATAGCCGCCTTTGGGAACACCTGGTGGCGGGGTAATATCTACCTCAGCAACGCCAGCAAGTTGCAGATCATTTGCATGGTGCTTTTGAGGCTTCGAAAAGTGAATATCGAAAGCCTCACGATATAGCTGACCAGAACGCTTGTCTTGCTTGCCGATTTTACCGATCTTGTCTTTTAGCTCTTCAACCATCCCAGGGACGGCGTTAAGCGGATTGGCCATGATGTTTTCCTTCTTATTTGGTTAAACCAATAATAAAAAGTAGACAACTTGTTGCAATGATTCATTCGGCCACCATCTGACCAGAGCGGACACCCTCTAAAGCTAAATCATATAGGCCTAGATACAGATCAGCGCTCTGCTTCCAGCTAAAGTCCTGATTCATAGCGTTTTCTTGCATGCTACGCCATTTCTTCTTCTTGCGGAAAAAGTTGCAGGCCTGTTGCGCCGCTTCACTAAGCCCTTCAGAGCTAGCTTCCTGAAAAACAAAACCGGTGGCAGAACGGTCTTCCAAAGTCTGCTCATTAACTTGGACTACAGTATCAGCCAAGCCGCCGGTTTCCCTTACCAAAGGCAAAGTTCCATAACGCAAGCTATAGATTTGATTCAATCCACAGGGCTCATAACGAGATGCCATGACGAAAACATCTGATGCTGCCTCAATGCGATGAGCAAGCGACTCACTATAGCCTTGGGTAAAAGAGATTTTTTCTGAGTATTGCTCGGCTAACTCGAACAGTGCATTTTCGAAATACTCCTCGCCACTGCCCAAAATCACCCATTGAATTTTTTCATCAATATTGGCTTTGATGGTTTCTACTACAAAGTCCACGCCCTTTTGATGCACTAATCTGCAAACCATACCAAACAAGGGTGTTCCTTTAGTGAGCTTAAGACCCATGTTTCGCTGTAGGTCTAATTTATTTTTAATTTTTTCCTCTAAAGACTCGCGATCATAATTAAACTTGATATGGGTATCTGAACTCGGTGACCAGGTACTGTAATCCACCCCATTAAGCACGCCAGTTAACTTGCTTTGATGGTGACGCAATAAACCATCCATACCATAGCCAAATTCTGGGGATAGTATTTCTTGAGCATAACTGGGGCTAACCGTTGTCACTTGATCGCTAAACACTACCCCCGCCTTCAAGAAAGACAATTTATGATAGAACTCTACACCATCGACACTCCACCATTGATAGGGTAGCAACAATTCATCGAACGCTTCTTTAGAAAAGTTACCCTGATAAGCTAGATTATGGATGGTAAAAATTGTCGCAGGTCGGTTCTCTGCCAAGCTTATGAAAGCAGGAGCCAACCCTGTTTGCCAATCATTGCAATGAACAATATCTGGCTGCCAACTGGTATCACAATGACCAAGCGCTATATCAGCAATAACGCGACAAAACATGGCAAACCTTTGCGCATTATCGGGCCACTCCTGCTGATAACTATCCAAATAGGGTCCACCCTCACGAGAATAGAAATCAGGACAATCAACCACCCAAAGAGTAACGTTAGTATCAGGTATCGATGATTCTAACAATCGAGTGCCTTCTGGAATCAGAAAGCCGTCGACATCACAGAGATGCATCGGATTTTCGAGTTTAGCGATAACATCCGGGTAGCCGGGTACCACAACGCGCACATCCTGATTTAGCAACTGGAGTGCACTGGGCAAGCTGTTTGACACATCTGCTAGTCCGCCCGTTTTAACCAGAGGAAATACTTCACTAGTGGCAAAGAGTATCTTGCTCATTAAGCTTTCCTTTTCAGATAGATAGCCGCCAAGGGTGGAATTGATAAAGTCACCGAGCAAGGCTGACCTTGCCAAGATTCCGCTTCACTAACAATCTCAGTACCATTAGAAACATTGCTGCCACTATAGAAAACCGAATCAGTGTTTAAGATCTCTTCATAGTTACCAAACTCTGGCACGCCAACTCGATAATCATGACGAACCACGGGAGTAAAATTAAATACACAAACCACCATGTCTTGGCCATCGGTGCGATAAAAGCTCACGATAGACTGTTCATTGTCATGGCAATCGATCCAATGGAAACCATGGCCATCCACGTCTAGTTTGTGAAGGGCTGATTGATGACGGTACAGGAGATTAAGATCAATCACCAATTGTTGCACCCCTTGCTGGAACTCATAATCCAACAAGTGCCAATGAACCTGACCAGTTTCACACCATTCTTCACCTTGGCCAATTTCATCACCCATAAACATTAATTTCTTGCCCGGGTGCGCGTATTGATATGCATAAAGCAAACGTAGATTTGCAAACTTTTGCCATGAGTCACCAGGCATTTTGTTTAGCATTGAATTCTTACCATGCACCACCTCATCATGAGAGAGTGGTAAAACAAAATTCTCACTAAACGCATACAGCAAACTAAAGGTGAGCTTGTCGTGGTGATATTTACGATGTACCGGATCTTCAGAAAAATAAGCTAACGTATCGTTCATCCAGCCCATATTCCATTTCATGGTGAATCCCAAACCGCCTAGATAGACTGGTCGAGAAACTTGTGGCCAGGCCGTCGATTCTTCCGCAATCATTAGAGCACCAGGAAATTGCTCGTGAATCACCATGTTGAGTTTTTTAAGAAAATCAATGGCCTCTAGGTTTTCATTGCCACCATATTGATTAGGTAACCACTCCCCCTCTTCTTTGGAATAATCGAGGTAGAGCATGGAGGCCACTGCATCGACTCTTAAACCATCGATGTGGAATTCCTTTAACCAGAAATAAGCACTAGACAATAAAAAGTTTCTTACTTCCTGGCGGCCATAATTGAAAATCAAGGTTCCCCAATCTTTATGTTCGCCTAACCTGGGATCATCATGCTCATATAAACAAGTGCCATCAAAGCTGGCTAAGCCATGTTGGTCTTTGGGGAAATGTGCTGGCACCCAATCTAGCAACACACCGATACCTGCTTCGTGAAATAAATTAACGAAGTATTTGAAATCTGTAGGGTTTCCGAAACGACTAGTAGGAGAAAAATAACCGGTAACTTGGTAGCCCCAAGAACCATCGAATGGGAATTCGGTCATGGGCAATAGTTGAATATGGGTATAGCCCATCTTTTTCACGTATTGAAGTAAATCATCAGCGAGTTCCCGATAGCTATAAAACTCGCCGTTCTCGCGTCGTTTCCAACTTCCTAAATGAACCTCATAAATAGACACTGGATTAGATAAGTAGTTTTGCTGCCTGCGCCGCTCCATCCAAAAACTATCATTCCATTCGAAATCATCGTTTTGCCAAACCACGCTAGCATTACTTGGTCGCACTTCTTGATAAAAGCCAAACGGATCAGCTTTTAGAACGATGTGTCCGCCCTCTCGGCTGCGGATCTCAAATTTGTAGAGATCTCTTTCAGCGAACTCCGGTATAAACAACTCCCACACCCCGGTGGAACCCCGACAACGCATGGCATGGGTACGACCATCCCAGTGATTAAAATCGCCAACTACACTAACGCGTTCAGCATTAGGAGCCCATACACTAAAGCGTACACCAGGCACCTCATCAACCATCACAGGATGTGCGCCAAACATTTGGTGGGCATCCCAATGATCATTCGCATTAAAATGATGCAAAGTTGATTCATCAAGGCAGGGCAAAAAGCTGTATGGATCCACCTGCCATTCATCTGATTCAGATGAACATTTTATCTTGGGATGTATAGGCAATAACTGTGCATCGCCCTCCCACTTATACAACCCTCTGGCATCAACTAGGTGCATATGCGCCGATTGACCAGTCGTTAGTTGCACCAAAACTTTTTCTTGGTCGGGTTTGAAAACTGTAAGAGATGCGAGCTTTGATTTGCCTAAACCTTTTTTAACTTGCCATTCTCTTCTACCCAATAAAGCAAAAGGATCATGATGCCGAGCCTCGATTAAACGCTCTAGATTTGAGTCAGTTAAATTCATATCCTTCTTGGCCAATTCAATATCTTGCATCTGATTGCTACTCTTGGTTATATTCTGGTAATTGCACTAATACAGGCAAAAAGCATTCTCACGAGTTTCTTTAACTGCTTTTGCATAGCTTACTCTACATTAATTACATGTTACTTGAGTTGCTTTGCCTTTTAACGCATTTCTATTGCAAACCTTATCTGACTCGTAGCGAATCTAACTATGATGCCCGGCAAAAACTCATGCCCCATGATAAGGATTCCTGTTTTTTTGGGTAACCCGTTTTTGCCCTATATGACTGCTAGCTACCATGAGTATTCGGTGATAGGCCAGGAGACATATTTTCAACTCTGGCATTAGTCATATTGGCTGCTTGAGCACCAAAATACGTATCATCACAAACCATGATTTGAAAATATCTCTTGATGCAAATCAATCTTACAGAAAGATAAGAGATATGGCATATTCAAGCAATCCTTAAGGGAGTAATATGCCTCCAGATGGTGCGCAATTTTGATGTTGATCAAATTAGAAAGAATTAGGATGTTTTTCAGCCGCTTTTGTCACATGGCTGTCATGAAAAAGTACTTATAGTAATAAAAATCAACTGCGATTTTCTCGATAAAGCAGTGAAATAAATAAAGTTTGAATCCAACGGCGAGTAAAGTAGTTACAGTTTCACAGGTTACCAAACGGAGTTAGCAAAACTAGATTTGCTAAAATCCACAGTGGACTTTAACTGATATGAAGCGTTAACCACTTTCTCAATGCCCCATGATGCTCAGATAGCCTTAGCAGTACTTAGTCGTATAGTTAGGCTTTGGAAGAGCACATACATTATGCAGGTAGGAACTAATGGTTAACCAGTTTGCACTTCACCCTAAGAGCATTATAAGAGACACGCTGGCATTAATACTTGCTGGCGGTAGTGGCACCCGATTGCAATCGTTAACAAAATGGCATGCCAAGCCTTCCATTCCGTTTGGGGGAAAGTTTCGCACTATCGATTTCCCGCTATCAAACTGCATTAATTCCGATATTCGCAAAATCGGTATACTAACCCAATATAAGTCACACTCATTAAATACCCATATTCAAAAAGGTTGGAATTTTCTTAGACCCGAACTGGGAGAATTTATCGACCTCATCCCGGCGCAGCAAAGAGTTAAAGACGCCTGGTATCAAGGCACTGCAGACGCGATCTATCAAAATTTAGATATTATTGAGCAAGTTAATCCATCGTTCGTACTTGTGTTAGCGGGTGATCATATCTACAAGATGGATTATTCAGATATGATCCAACAGCATATCGATAAAGGAGCCGATATGACCATCGGCTGCATTGAGGTGCCCCTTGAGGAAGCGAAACAATTTGGCGTCATGTCTATCGATAACGATATGCGTATTACAGAATTCGCGGAAAAACCACAAAATCCCGATCATGTCCCAGGTAACCCTGAGCGTGCTTTAGCTTCAATGGGAATCTACGTATTTAGCAAAGAGTTTCTATTCGAGGCATTATCAAAAGATGCGGCTATTCCCACCTCTTCACATGACTTTGGTAAGGACATTATCCCTGCCAACATTAGTCACAAGAATGTGTTTGCCTACTCTTTTAGAAATAGAGAAACCAATGAGCCAGCTTACTGGCGTGACGTGGGTACCATCGATTCCTATTTTGAATCGAATATGGAATTACTGTCCGTAACTCCAGATCTAAATCTATACGATGAGTCTTGGCCAATTTGGACCTACCAGTCTCAGCTACCACCAGCAAAATTTGTATTCGATGACGATGATCGCCGAGGCATGGCGGTTGATTCCCTCGTATCTGGAGGATGCATTATTTCCGGTAGCAACGTTAGGCGCTGTTTATTATCAAACAATGTGCGCCTTCACAGTTATAGCGAGTTAGAAGACTGTGTGATTTTACCTAACTCTACCATTGGCAGAAATTGCAGACTCCGCAAAGTTGTTATCGATCAACGTTGCTCCATACCCGAGGGTACTGTGATCGGTTACAACCATAAGAAAGATGCTGAAGACTTTTATGTATCCCCCAAAGGTGTCGTGCTAGTATCTCCTGAAATGCTAGCCAAAAGACAACGTAAACTAGATATCGTTGCCTAACGGCACGATATCTAGTTACCAAATAGAGGGATGTCTCTGCAATGGAAGTAGCGTCAGCTAATATCGTGCTCAATCATAGGCGCTCAGGCGTGCTGCTTCATCCCACCAGTCTACCCGGCCCGTATATCAATGGGGTATTAGATAGTAGCGCCTACCGATTTGTCGATTTCCTGAGCCAATGCGGGTTTACCGTTTGGCAGATCCTTCCTCTATGTCCGGTATTCGCTGATGGCTCGCCCTATAACAGCACTTCAGCGTTTGCAGGCAATACCGAACTCGTTAGCATTCATGAATTGTTCAAACGATTTTTCGATCGTACAGATATTCAAGAACCCATCAGCCGAGAAGATAAGCAACACTACTTTGAAGCTGCATTCGAACAGTTTGAAGAACGCGCAAATGAACACACATTAAAATCTTATGACCAGTTCATCACTAAGAATTCTGATTGGTTACATGACTTTGCGCTGTTTAATTTAGTTAAAAATGCTAACAACCATATACATTGGAATTACTGGCCTGAACCTTATCGCAATAATCACAGCGAAGCCTGCAAACATCTAAGCACGGAATACCCCAAAGAGTATAAGTTTGAATTGTTCAAGCAATTTGCCTTCTTTGATCAATGGCGTGCGCTTAAGGCTTATGCCAATGAAAAAGGTGTATCGGTTTTTGGCGACATCCCTATTTTTGTGTCTGACAATAGCGCCGATGTTTGGAGCCACCAAGAGCAGTTCAAACTGGATGAGCATGGAAAGCCTACAGTCGTTGCTGGTGTACCACCCGATTATTTTTCTGCCACCGGCCAACGTTGGGGTAATCCAGTCTATGATTGGGATTCAATGGCAAACTCGGAATTCAACTGGTGGAAACAGCGGCTTGCCCACGCCTTGTCTCTTTACGACATGGTACGTATAGATCACTTTCGAGGTTTCTGTGCAACGTGGGAAATTCCAGCTCAGGAAGAAACAGCTATTAACGGCCATTGGGTAAAAACACCCGGCCAACAATTATTCAAACATTTAAAGCAACACATTGGACATTTACCAATTGTCGCTGAAGACCTAGGAATCATCACCGAGGATGTGGAAAAACTGCGTGATGATTTTGGCTTACCGGGCATGAAGATTCTTCACTTTGCCTTTGATAGCGACGCCTTAAACCCCTACCTACCACACAATCACATCGAAAACTGCGTTGTTTATACTGGTACCCATGATAATGACACAACCGTGGGTTGGTACACTGACGCATCCGCTAATAGCAAAGATCGCTTGAACCAATATTTGGCTTGGCCCGGGGAACAAATGCCTTGGCCCCTCATAAAAAGCGCGCTCAGCTCAGTGGCTAAGATGGCAATCATTCCGATGCAAGATGTTTTGGCTTTGGACGGATCTCACCGCATGAACACGCCAGGAACCACAGAAGGAAATTGGCAATGGCGCTTTCAATGGCATCAGATAAGCCATGATCTGTCGGCCTATCTGGCTAGCTTGAATCGTCTTTTCAGGCGTAATTAGAACGATACTCTCTCATAAAAGCCGGGTTCTATAGCCCGGCTTTTATTGACGGCACTTAGAGCCACTTCATACAACCCATTTCAAAGCGTTGCCCTAAGTGTGGGTGATAAGGATATACACGAATCATATAGGATTGCTTACCTGATTCAGCTAACGCCATCGATATTCTAAACAGTGCTTTACCATCGGGAAGCTTTTCTACGAAATGTAGGCTAGCACAACGGTGACGATCAAAATCCCCTTCAGACAACACACGTCCCATCAATAAATCCACCGCAACATCGTCAGGTTCTAGACCACCTAAATCAATAGCAAGCCTTACTTCGAAAGCTTGATCCCTAAAGATCTGGTTTACAGGTTCGTCTAAGCGTTCGATAGATACTTGGGGCCATACTTCTAAAACCTTAGCTTTCCACAGCGCGACTGCTTTTGCATTTTGGTTTTCTTCTTCCTGAAGTAATCGACCAAGATTGGCAGCATGAATATAGAAATCATTCACATAGTCATGAAGCATTCGCTGGGCATTAAATTGCGGAATCAAAGATGCCATAGCATTTTTGCAGCGATCGATCCATCCAGCTGAATAGCCTTGACCATCACGCTCGTAGTAAAGCGGAATCACTTCTGTTTCTAGCACGTCCAACAGCTCTTTAGCTTCTTCATGATCTCGGAATTCTGGACTGTACTGTTCACCATGAGGCGTGATCGACCAACCATTTTCGCCGTTATAGCCTTCGTCCCACCATCCATCTAAGACACTTAAATTAAGCACTCCATTGATACCGGCTTTCTGTCCAGAAGTCCCACTAGCTTCTAACGGAAACGCTGGATTGTTTAGCCACACATCCACACCAGTGACTAGTTTACGCGCCAGAGCCACATCAAAATTCTCTAACAATATAATCTTGCCTTGAAACTCTGGCATTAGTGAAAACTGCCAAATTCTTCGAATAAGATCTTGACCAGGTTGATCATGCGGATGCGCTTTACCAGCAAAGATTAAAACGACTGGATGCTCTTCATCAGTTAGCAATTTTCGCAAGCGATCAATATCGGAGAATATCAAGGTAGCTCGCTTGTAAGTAGCAAAGCGCCTTGCAAAACCAATAGTTAGAACATCGGTCAGGCGAGGATTTAGATACTTGGTCATTCGTCTGATTTGAGATTCGCTAAAACCGTCGCGGCGGTATTGGTAAACGGCCTTTTCATAAACCGTCTCAAGCATTTTTGTTTTAAGGGATTTACGCAAACTCCAGAAACTATGATTAGGAATATCGTAAATCTGCTGCCAGTAGTCCTTATTTAAAAGCTCGAAGCGCCAGCGGCCACCAAATGCCAAATCAAAATGATTCGCCCATTCACTAGCTAGAAATGTGGGAACGTGCACACCATTGGTAACGTATCGAATAGGATTCTCTTCGGGCGGTATATCAGGCCAGATATAACGTTCCATATCTGAAGCTACACCACCATGAATACGACTAACACCATTGTGAAAACGCGATCCACGCAATGCTAACGCAGTCATATTAAACCCATGAGCGTTAGCTGGGCTGTCTCCTAATGCGATAAATTCATCCATAGAAATATTTAGATCATGGACATACTCAGAGAAGTAATGCCGAATCAGATCATGATCAAAGATATCGTGCCCAGCAGGCACTGGCGTATGGGTGGTAAATACTGTATTAGAAGCAACCGCTTGGATAGCGGTATCGAAAGTGTGGCCTTGCTGTACTAGCTCACGACAACGCTCAATAATCTGAAATGCCGCATGACCTTCATTAATGTGCCATACGGTTGGGCGAAGCCCTAACGCCCTTTTCACTCTAACACCACCGATCCCAAGCACCATTTCTTGAAGCAACCGATTTGTGCTATCGCCGCCATAAAGTTGATAGGTAATGCGACGATCGTCTTCACTATTACAAGCAATGTCGCTATCCATTAAATAGAGTTTGATATGACCCACATGAGCGACCCAAATTCTAAGACTGATTTGACGCCCAGGAATCTCGAGCGCAATTTGCATCTGCTCACCGGTTTGATCCAATACAGGCTTAATGGGAAGGTCGCTAAATTGTGATGGTGAATAAACCACAATTTGATTGCCGTGGGCATCGATTCGCTGATTGAAATATCCTTGGCGATAGAGCATGCCGACAGCTACAAAAGGTAACCCCATATCACTGGCAGCTTTACAGTGGTCACCGGCTAGAATACCCAAACCACCTGAATAGATTGGGAAACTTTCATGGAGACCAAATTCTGCACAAGAATAAGAAACCAATTGATCTTTTTGATTAACAAACTCCTCAATACCTGGGTGAACAACACCTTGCAAATAACTATCAAAAATTGTTAGTACCCGCTGATAATCTTGCATATAAACAGGATCTTTCGCAGCACCTTCAAGCTTCACTTGATCAATACGACGTAGAAACAACTTCGGATTGTGATTGGTCTCGTCCCACAGCTCACGGTCTAGGCGAAAAAATAACCCCCTCACCTGTCGATCCCAACTATAGATTAAGTTGTTCGCTAACTCTTCGATTCGCGACAACTCCGCAGGAATTTTGGGTTGGACCTCTATGGAAAAACGGGTACCCGTCATGATGTTTCCTTTTTATATTATTAAAACTAGCGTTCGGCGACCAAAGGCTGTTCTCGATACAAAGATAGCAAAACTAAGTTTAATCAGTTTATATTTCTTAACGTAGATTTTTCATCTAAGAACTCTGTTTTTCAACAATCTCTTTTAATGCTTTTTCTAGTTCAGTTCCATCATTGAGTCTAGTACTAATTAAGCCTGCATCTTTCTTGAGCAATAAAGCTTTTTGCTGTTCAGCATTTTTATCCAACCAGTGGCTGAACCACTTGGGTACAATGGTTTGCACTGCAGCTGCTGCTGTCGTGACTCCTGCAGCCTGCATTAAGCCCAACGGTCCTAACGGCCGGCAACCAAAGAACTGACTTAATACCGGTGTTTGTACGATGCCAACCAACACTGCCAATGAACCTAAGCTAGTGCCAATGACCATTTTTGAACCTTTTGCCAACTGCAAAGTTTGCACAAGTTGAGAACCCACTAACGTGAGCATCGATACCGTACTGGCTCCCATTGGCCCACCAGTTAAACGTGCTAGCCACCAGGCGGTTGATGTTGCACCAGTGGTTACCGCCGCTCTAAATTGGATATCACGTAACAGGTCTTTGCCCAAAAGTTCTTCTGGCTTCTGCGCCGCAAGTTTAATCAATTCCTCTGGATCATTTCTTCGCAGCGCCACCGATAGCGCTGGCAATGTGTCCGTTAACATATTCACTAACAACAATTGTCGAGCATTTAGTGGAGACGCCCCAGAGAAAATACCACCGACTAACGCAAAGCCAATCTCACCTAGATTGCCACCCACCAATAGAGAAACCGAATCTCTAACGGATGACCATAATGCTCGTCCTTCAATAACTGCTTCAACGATAGTCTCAATACGCCCATCAACCACCAACAAGTCAGCAGCTGAACGAGCTGAAGCAGTTGCATTCTCTCCGAGCGCTATACCGACATCAGCCAAACGAATCGCTGGGGCATCGTTAGAACCGTCTCCGGTCATACCGACTACCACATCAGAATGCTGCAGCACATTCACAATACGTGCTTTTTGGGCAGGCGTAACGCGAGCAAACACCGAAAGTGATGGCATCACAGCTTCTAGCTCTTTATCAGACATACTTTCAACTTGTGGGCCGGTAATAACACCGCGGTATTTTGGCAAACCAAGTTGTTGGGCAATGGCGGAAGCTGTTTTAGGGTGATCGCCAGTTATCATTTTGACTTCAACACCGATGCTAGCCAAACGCTTTACAGCCTCCTTCGCCGCGGGTCTAATGCCATCAGCTATGCCAACGAAACCTACAAATACGAGCGCTTCAATGTCAGACTCTTTTAGTTTGCTACGGTTGCTTCGCACTCTTTTCTCGGCGATAGCGAGTACCCTGAGGCCTTGATCAGCCATGGAGTGTGCATGCTCGATAAACGCCTGTCGTTTCGTGTCATCAAGCTCGCCAACTTCTTCCTCACCCCAATAATAATCACAGCGTTCCACCAACACATCAGGCGCACCTTTTACCATGATGTGCTTTTGGCCTTCGATGCCACCCAACACAGCGTGGTAACCCAACTCAGATTTAAAGGGAATCTCTGAGACTCGTTGCCAATCCAACGAAATTTTATTGGTAGACCGTCGGATTTCATTAACGCAATCCACGATGGCCTTATCGGTCATGTGTGGAATAGATTCATTATTTAAAGGCGGGCCCGCAAAGGCCGCTTTTTGTAATATTTGATAAAAGTTCTCTGGCAATTGCTCCACCGGAGCATCAATAACACCATCACTGACAAAACGTAGTTTCAATACCCCTTCGGTCAAGGTGCCTGTTTTATCAGCACATAGCACATCCATTCGCCCCAGCGACTCAATAGCCCGAGGGTTTCTTACCAGCGCACCGCGGTGACTTAAACGTTTTGCAGAACCCAACTGGGCCATGGTAGCCAATAAAGGTAAACCTTCAGGCACCGCAGCAACAGCCAAGCTGACTCCGCTACTAATCACTTCAGACGCTGGCAAATTTCTAGACAAACCTGAAGCCATTAACCCAATACCGCTCAAAGCGGCCACTGGTGCTGTGTAATCAGTTAGTTGATTAAGCCTAACTTCAACACCACTTTGTTTATCACCAAGCGCAAGAAATGAGCCTTTATGTGCCTCAGTTTTAGCATCTAAGGCAACCACTACCGCTTTGGCCCTACCGGCAGCAATAGTGGTACCTTCATAAATCATAGAGTGGCGCTCTGCGATTGTGGATGAGTAGCTTGCATCTACATGCTTCTTAACGGGTAGCGATTCACCCGTTAAACTGGATTCATCCATTTCAAGATCATAGGCTTCAAGTAAACGGCAATCTCCAGGGACAACTTCCCCAGCTTCGAGTTGAATCACATCACCCTCAACTAAAGACATGGTGTCCTCATAGAGGGTCTCACCATCACGAGAAATAGTGACTTTAGTGCGCTCGCTTTCATCCAATTCATGAAGCGCTTGCTCAGTTTGATAACGCTGTGCAGCACCAATCATCGCATTCACAACGACAACCGCTGAAATCAAAGCGGCATCCATGATTGCGCCGGTGACCGCGGATAAACCTGCTCCAGCAGCTAGTACTGGAGCTAATGGATTGGCAAGCTCATCTACCAACATACGAGACAATTGTTCGATGGGTGCTTCAACTTCTTTAAGCTCGCGTTTAGTACGCTCATCGTATTCTTGGCTAGATAGTCCTTCCAGGTGACTTTTCAGCTTTTGCAACACGGTGTTAGTTGGCATTGCGTGCCATGGTGTTAAATCCCGCTTAATATGGCTGGGATAAGGGGGCATTTTGCGAGCATGTCGAATGCCGTTGAGCATGGCAGTGAACGCCACTAAGTTAGAAGCTAATTTAATGCGTTTAATGGTTCTCAGCTCAAGGTTTGTGATCGAGAGTATCATGCCGCTAAAGGCATCAATTTTGGATAACTCAACACACTGATTGGAATTCTTGCGCGCAGCAAAAATACTTTCCATTAACAACCATGAAGTTTTAAGGCCTTCTTTGGAAATTAAATCGGCTCCCCATGGCGGAACCGTTTCATCTCCCTCGAGCATCAGGCCCAGTCCAATATCACTGACTGCAAACGCCTCACAATAGCCTTCGGCAATAACAGCTACCCCAAAGCCACGCTCTTTTAAAATCGTGATTTCTTTTAGCGATTCTTCTTTCTTCACAACAAAATCGGGGCTTGCCCAATCATAGAAATGATCTTCATGATCTAGCACCGCCAACTTAAGGCCCGCATCCGCTACCCGTTTAACCAACACTTCCGCCGCACTGTCAACGACAGATTGAATTCCCACAATCGCTAAGGAACGTTGCTTTTTACCGCGTTCTTTAAGAATGGAGAATTTAAGATAATTTACGGTTTCTAGCTGCTCAATAAGCTCTGCTTGTAATTCTCCCGCCAACGAATCAAATTCAACCGGCACTAATATATGTGAGTTTGAATACTGCGTAGTAAACGGGCTTTGCTCATTAAACAAATGATGAAGTTGCTGCGAGACGGTATCTATATCAACATCAACCAAGCGATGGATATAGCTGATAACGCCCTGCTTCGCTTTTAGCAATTCACCTTCAATGGCAACGCAGTTAATCTTATCTAAATTCATTAATGCATAGGGATTAATGACAAGCACGCCATTTTTCAGAAATTGTTTAGCAAGCTCCACGACAAAGGCATCACGCCCCATCATGGCGGGTTTTGGCACCGTGGAAAATAATGATGCGGCCGCCTGTTCGAAGTTATGGGAAGCTACTAATCCATATCCAAAGGCACCCATAGAAATTTGTGCTGCTGTATCCGCATAGTTTTCAATGGGTCCTTTCAATTCACAAAAACCGTTCGGCGCCTGAAACAAAGCCCAAGTACCTTGATGCTTTTCGGGAGCATCGCACAACTGAGGCTCCCAGTGATTCCAAGCATCTGCTCTGCTTTGCTCGACAGTTAATCGATGGTAACGATGGGCGATATCAATCGTAGACCCAGACCAACCATTCATAGCAGCTTCCGAGAAAGTACTAACAATACCGAGGAAAAGCTCCGTATTACCAGTGCCGATGGCTCTCTCTAGCGGTGATCGCAATGCTGGTAAGTTTTCAATAGCGGTAATGGCAGCAGACAAATCTATCGCTCGATTAGAGTTGCGTTGCACAAAGCTTGTGGGTATTACCATATTTAAAGCAAAACCCGTTAACAGGCCGGTCACATCCGCAGCCATTTCTATTATGGTTCTTAACTGAGGCTCTTGATCACCAGGATAACTTGAAGGGCTTAAAAAGCCGATTTCATGAAGTTGGTTTTCAATTTCAAGGGCACTGAGAATATCGTCAATGGTGTTAGTGGAAATACGATCATCATGACTGACCACAATACGCCTTAAGGCTGGATTGACCGATACCCACTCAACACCCTCGCGGCGCCCTAGCTCGAATTTGACAATCTTTGCGAAGCTGCTCGCTTGCTCGGACTCAAGATCTCGCAATTCGAAATGTGATCGCTGAGTATTACTCCATAACCTACGTTTTCTATGCAGGATGAGTTCGCTAATTTTTCGTATCATGGACATAGATAGCTACAACCTTTTATGAATGACCATTTCCATAGGATAAGAGCAAGTAAATCAATATAACTACAATCGACGCTAGAACAGCTGTATCGAGAAGGTCGAATGTGTGATCTTCCTCGAGTAACGCAGTGAGCGTGTAAAACGTTGGAAACATAAACGCAAATAACATGATTGTTGGGGTATTAAATACCAACCAAGAAACTTCACTATCATTAACTATACTGGCGACGGCACCTAAAAAGAGAGTGATAGGTAAGATCAAGAATAAGACCTGGGTCATACCACCAAAGGCGTTCGCCAACGCTATACCATATTCTTTGTGGCGATGGGCGTTCCATAAGGTCACATATTCACCCATGCCGCCAAAAGCTGCTAGCAAGAATGCCGTAACAAAAGGATCAATGTTCAGCTGCCCAGTCATTATCTCTGCAAAATCATGCACACAGGCACCGCCGATTAACGAGCCTACTGAGCCAATCAAAATCAGCCCGATGATCATTCCCCAACTGCGTTTTTTAACCGCTTGATAAATTTCTAAAATATCTAAGTTAAATTTGAGGGAGTTTCCAGCCAGAGCTTCACGAACTTCTTTTTCTTCCTTAGCGTAAAAACGTGTTAAACGATAAAGGTAGATAGCAAATAAAACGATCAAAACCACTGCAATAAATAACAGATCGATATTGGCAAAGCCGGCCACTTTTGCGTCCGTGACTTTTAATCCCACCATCATGGATGCGATGACTAAACCAATCGCTCCACCAGCGACCAATATTTGAGTGCCAGCCTCGGTTATTGGTTTAGGCATTAAAAACTTGCCTTGATAGTCTTTAGGCAAAAAGAAGGAATAGCAGCTAAACACCAGAGCGTTATTGTAAATGGTTAACATCACCACAATGAAAGCCAAGTATGGATTGACCGGCACCAAAAAGGCCACCACCACAATCTCAGGCAAACTTGCCAGGATTTCTGACCAAGTCGCCGCAACATAGTGATCCCATTGAAATCGAGCAGCTACCCGCTCAGTAGCGGCAATAATTGACTGACAGGCTACTTGAATAATGATTAATCCAACGGCTAGATCAATAAAAGCGCTAACCCAAGGATCAATATCCGTACCTGAAACTTTAAAAGCTTGCAGCAAAAGCCAAGTCACCGCGGCGACTGCGGCACGCTTAAATTCTTTAGGAACGGATTTTTCTTGAAGCTCACCCAGCGCCTTACCCAAGCTGGACACTCCATGGCGCTCAGGATCAATAGGTACTACGTTTAAGGCAGCTTCTTGTGGAGCAGACATATGCGTTTTTTCGAAATAGGGAGGATTGGTCAAACCCCCAGTATAAAAGCCCGAGGATATTTGACTATAAGTCTACAAAATTAACCAACTAATGTGACAAGCAATAACTTTGTTTCAGCTTAAAGTGAGTTTTCCTACTGTTTAATGACCACGATCAAAAAACTAGAGGCACCGGCCTTATTTGGCCGGTATTAGAGGTGCTTAACCACAAGGGCCAAGTGGGTAATGGAAACTTGCTAGGTCTTTCCCAAGCTTGAACTAATCCCACTCGTCCCCATAATGGTGCGTCAATTCTTCGCCTTTCTTAATGTCTTTTAGTGCAACAACCGTTAGATCATCATAGTAAGCAACATTGGGGTCGCTGCTGTGATTAATAAACTTGAAATCGCACACCACTTTATACTTTTTGCCTTTGTTTTTTCCGCTATCTACCCAAAGCACATGGGCACCATCTTTTTTGGTAGGTTTGCATTTCAAAGCACCCAGCAAATCACCTTCTTTAATTTTTTTGGCTGCGAACAGGCCTTTGCCATGAATCTTGCTTTCCCCAACGACAACACATTCAAGTTTAGTATTCGCCATTCCTTAACCCCGCATTAAAAACTGATCACTGCTCTTCGATAAGCGCCCTAACGCTGTCAATATAGATCTCAACTCGATCTTGATCAAGATCGCCATCATCGCCTTCCAAATCGCCAGCTTTCATACCGATAAAGATATATAAGTCGTCGTTATCGTCAGTTGAAACAACAATATCCTGCTCACTAACATTTGAATAAGTGGCAATTAGCGGCAAGTTCTTTTCACATAGCTCTTTTAAGTAGTCGTCAGAAGTTATCGATGCATCGACATCACTTTTATCGAAAACTATATCAGCAAACTTTATGAACGAAGATTGGGCAGCAGCTATTGTAAACTCTGGATAACTCAATCCTTCTTCAACATCTACATCTGTGTCCTGAAACAAGTCCTTATTTTTATCAACAAGATCTTCAAACTCTTCTAGATGCAATTTAAGTATCTGATCGTCCGTATTCACTTCGGGCTTGTCATGCGATGCCCCCAATACAAGCTGAAATACACTCTCTAACTGATTAGTTACTTTATCGCATTCGTCCTCATCAAAATAAATCCCATAGCGAACTGACATTCCAATCTTATAGGTAGTGTTATTATCGATATCAAAGTCACCAACATCGGTAACTTTTCGATAAACGAGAGGCATAACTACTTTTTCTTCGTTTTTATCTCTATCGTTGTGAAAACATAGCTTTAAACTGTCACCAAGATTTCCTAAATCTGGAGATACGGAACCACCTGCGGTTGAATCAAAACCATCATCCTCAATATTGCACAGCACGTCGTCGGGGTACTCGCCTAACTCAGGTTTATTCTCTTCTTGTTCTTCATAGAAGACATAGGCTCTATCCCAGTCTTCATCGGATCCCATATCAAAATCCCAGGTTGCAAAGTTTTCATCGAGCACATTGATGGTAATAGATTGCTTAGACGTGATTGGCATTCCCAACACGAAGGTACTGACGCGAATTCTCACATCCTTGGTTTCATCTAGCGTAATAGTGCCTGAACCTTCAATATCGACCTCACCAAGATCAGTCACGGTCACCCTAGAACTGCTAGTCCCTTTGGCTAATTCAACCTCCCATTCCAGCTCCACTTCGTCACCCGGAGCAATATCTTGGGTATCAGCTTCAAATTCTATGGTTGGGCGGCATCCTGCCAATAACACAAATAGGCTGATGAACATCAGCCTAATTACAGCGATGGGAGACAAATTCATGACTTATAGCAATCCTGTGCTTTGATTTTGTGAATATAATTAGCCTATTCTACTTAACTTTAGTGGATTTACTAAGAGGAAATTGAATGATCAGTGAACAAGAGCTCATCTCTCGCAAGGAGACGCTAAGCAAGCGTCGCGATGAGTTGCTAGAGCGTTTAGATGCCATCAAAAAAGACTACGGCAAAGGGCTTGACCCCGACTGGGAAGAGCAAGCAATGCAATTGGAAAACGCTGAAGTGCTCGCCGAAATATCAAGGGTTACAGCGGAAGAACTTAATAAGGTGCAACAGGCAATTGAGCGCCTGGAACAGGCTATCGAAATCGCCCACAGAGCTTAGATACTCAAACAGCGCATTTTAATTATTGTTCTATAATTGAACAGATACTCTATTTTCCGCTATGCGCTGTTTTTATGCCCCTATTCTTACGACTTTTCGTATGTCTAATGTTGTTAGGTTCGCCTTTTAGGTTGGCCTTTGCCGAAGTGCTTCCGCCGATAGACATCATTGATAACCACTTTATAACTAGCATTTCTAAGCAAGCCTCCTACTATTACGATGAAGATAAGTCCTTAAGTCCTGAGCAGGCACATGCATTACTTCTTGGCGGTCAATTTACGCAGCAAGAATCGAGCAGCATGCAGTTTGGCTACAAATCAGGCACCTACTGGGTTGCATTTGCAGTTGATTATCAACGAGCTGACCCGAGCAAACTATTTCTTGAAATACGCTATCCCCCGCTAGACCATATTGATGTTTCCATTTATCAAAAAGGAAACAACATTGCCAATCTAAAAGGTGGCGACCGACTTCCCTACTCCTCTCGAGAGTTTAAAACTCGTTTCCACCTTTTTCCCATCGAATTCCAAGTTCCAGATAACTACACGATACTGATTCGGATCAATACCGAGAGCAGCTACTCGATTCCTTTAAGACTGAGCTCGGACTCAGGCTACATTAACACCCAAAACATAGATCAAGCGGCATTGGGTATTTTCTACGGTATTTGCTTTGGTCTGTTCTGCTACAACTTATTCCTGTACATGGCAGTGCGCGAACGTATCTATTTAATTTACATCGGTTATGTGCTCGCACACGCTAGCTTTAATGCATCATTAGATGGTCTGCTATACCAATTTTGGCCAGAAGCAGTAGTGTGGGAAAGTCGCGCAGTCTATATCACAGCTTGGTCTACTGGCTTCTTCTTATTGTTATTCACCAGGCAATTCCTGCAACTCAAGGAATCGATGCCCATAGCCAACAAAATATCTTTGCTGGTGCAATATATTTTCTTAGCTGGCGTAATCGCTTTTAACTTTATTCCGATCGCTATCGCAGCGCGAATCAATCCGCCGATGGTCATGGTTGGTGTTGTCATCATGTTTGTATTCACAGTCATGCGATATTTTCAGGGGTACAAACCTGCAGGCTACTTTATTATTGGAATGGGTAGCTTTCTGATTGGCGCAGCTAGCGTTGCCACCGGCAGCCTCAATGTATTTAGCCAATATGACCTTTCCCCTATCCTGCTGAAATGCGGCGCAGCCATGGAAATGTTCTGTTTTTCAATCGGCCTTGGGCATCGTATCAATACCTTAAAATCACAACAAGCTGTAGCACAGCATGAAGCTGAATTAGCCAAAGCCGAATCCCTAGCACGAAAACGATATGCCCAAGAAATGGAGCATGTAAATCAACAGCTAGAAATCGCCATGCAAGCTAGATCAGACTTTCTCGCCAATATGAGTCATGAGATCCGCACCCCCATGAATGGAGTATTAGGAATGCTAGAACTTGTGGGTGATACCAAATTAACTAAAGAGCAAGCGAATTATATTAATGTTGCCAGTAGATCCGGTACCACGCTTCTAGCACTAATTAATGACATTTTGGATCTCTCTAAGATAGAGGCCGGAAAGCTTGAACTAGAAAAAATAGATTTTAATCTACAGCAAGTAATCACCGATTTAAGGAACCTCTTCAACGTACAGTTGGATGATAAAAACTTATCATTTGATTATGAATATCAAGAAGGCCTTGCCCCATGGGTAAAAGGTGATCGCACAAGAGTGTGGCAGATTTTGACTAACCTCATCGGTAACGCTATCAAATTCACTAACAAGGGTGGTCTAACGGTAAAAATCTATTCTGATAAAGAACGCTACTGTATTTCAGTTACCGATACTGGCGTGGGCATACCAGAAGAAGCCCAAGCAAAAATATTTGAAAGCTTTACCCAAGCAGATAGCTCAACCACTCGCAAATTTGGCGGCACCGGACTAGGGCTCACTATATCTAAACGGCTTGCCAATCTTATGGGTGGTGATATTGAAGTGGCATCAACCCCTGGTGTTGGCACAACTTTTACCGTGATATTGTCTTTAGAGAAAGGCATCAAACCAGAAAGCAAGCAAACCATTACGGATGAAGGTATTGTGCTGGAGAGTTGTTATGGACTTAACGTACTCCTCGCTGAAGACAATATCGTGAACCAACAAGTAGCCAATGGTATCTTTAAAAAGCTGGGTGTGAATGTGGACATCGTCTCAGATGGTGTGGAAGCCATCACTAAGTGCGATGAAAAAGCCTATGACCTAATTTTTATGGACATCCAAATGCCAAACCTTGATGGCTATGGTGCAACCGACCAGATAAAATCCACTAATAATAAGAACAGCGGCACCCCCATCATCGCTATGACTGCTAATGCCATGCAAGGGGATAAAGAAAAGTGTTTAGCGGCAGGAATGGATGACTATCTTACCAAACCCATTCAAAAGGAGCGTTTGCGTAACATGCTTCTGAAGTGGAAAAAGATGAAAATAGCTGTTTAAGCAAAATGGCTTACATTATTGCTGCGAAAGCAATAACTATTACTAAAAGATCAACTTCCTAATTTTTGCTGAGCAACGCTAGTGTCTAGCAGCTGGGGAGTTTCGATACCATATCCTTGAGCATAGTCTACGCCAATCTCACGCAGCAATTGCATGGTTTCTTCATCCTCGACATATTCGGCGATGGTCTTACGATTCATCACATGACCCACCTCGTTGATGGACTTAACCATGGCATAATCAATGGGGTCTTTGGCAATACGACGAACAAAGCTGCCGTCGATCTTAAGAAAATCCACAGGCAGGGTTTTTAGATAGCCGTAAGACGAGAAGCCAGTACCGAAATCATCTAACGAAAATTTACAGCCAATCCCCTTGAATCGCTCAATAAATCTTAAGGTGTTTTCCATATTATTAATGGCCATGCTCTCTGTTATCTCAAAACAAATGCGCTCACCGGGTACGTGATACTCCTTAAAGCAGTCTTCAACATAATTTAAGAAGGCATCTTCGCCCAACGAGTGGCCTGATAGATTAATAGAAAACAAAGAAATTGATTTACTACGATGCAAGTTAATTTCAATCCAACGGAAAGCATTTTTAACGACCCAGCGATCCAACTGTGGCATCAGATTATAGCGCTCTGCTGCAGGAAGAAACTCACCTGGAGGAATCAATTCACCATCTTCACCCAGCATACGAATGAGAATCTCGTAATGGCTATCATACTCCTCATCCTTGGCATTGGTTGGACAAATCTTTTGATAACTTAGCACTAATAAATCGTTTTCTAGCGCATGAGTTAATTTGGTAAACCATTTTACTTGATCTTGTTTTTGAACTAAGCCTTCCTGGTTCGCATCATAGACTTGCACACGATGTGAGCCGTTTTCTTTGGCGACCTCAACCACCGAGCCAGCATCAATCAACACTTGGTCCACCGATTTAACCGTGGCATCCATGACCACAATGCCTATTGAAGCACCCACATTGAAAGATTTTCCTTGATAGGAAAACTTATAGCTTTCCACTTTCTCCAAAATATTTTGCGCAATTCGAATAGCTGCGTCAGTGGCACAATTACTTAAAAGAATGCCAAACTCATCACCGCCAATTCGCGCGACAACATCATCAGATCTCACCAATTTGGTGATCATATCCGCAATATCTTCTAATAAAATATCCCCACCAGTATGACCACAGGTGTCATTAAAAACGTGGAATTGATCGATATCTACCAGCAGTAATGCATGGCGACTGCCCTCAATGTCAGAATCTTTAATCGCAGCATTTAAGTGAGATTTAAAAGCTTGTCTATTGAGTAATTTAGTAATCGGGTCCTGATTCTTGTGCTCTTTGATTTGATCTAAAAGTTGCTTGGATTCAGAGACATCATGAAAAATAATGATGTAACCACTAATACTTTCATCACTAACAATGGGAGTGACGGTAAAGGTTAGCCATTTCTGCTCACCTTCTTTATTGATTAGCACGCTAACCGAATCACATTCGACAGCGACGAATTTTTCCTGGCAATTCCCTAAGACATCGTTGATGCAATCGTACTGATCATTAACTGGCGCAAATATTTCCCTGATAGGGCGTTGGAAATAATCACTCTCCCAACCGGTCAAGCGTTTGGCAGTTGGATTGAGGTTAATAACCTGTCCCTGCTGATCAGTGGTAATGACGCCTTCTCTGATACTATTTAGAGCCAGTAAAGAACGACTGCGATCTTCTTCGTTAACCTCTTCATCGTTTTGCAGGTGTCGGGTAATTCTTTTTTGTTGAGTCACATCCCAGTAGGAGACCAACATTTTGGTATCACCGCCCTCAAACTCTGAATAGAAGGACATGTGCATTTGCACATCGCGCATCCCGCCATCAAAACGTCGCAACTTAATGTTTTGGCGAATATCAGCATTATGATTGGCGAGCTGAATAAAGCTATCAACCATTTGCGCGTAACATGATTGCGGGATAATTTGATCTAACGCGCCTAAGTAATCGGGATTATGCTCAGCATCGATCGCTTCGCAAAACGCTTGGTTGCAATCGACAATTTTCACTGTCTGCAAAAGCCGTTTAACTTCTTGAGGGGAATCGAGTAGATGTTCTTTAATCTCTATAGGATTGTAACGCTTACCCATCGTAGCTAAGTGAGCCTTAACCTGACTCCAATCTTCAATACGCATGGGGGTAAGGGATGTGGAAAAGATTCTCACAAACTGCTCTTCGCGACGCGCAACGGCCTGTTCGCTCTTCTCCGCTTTTTGAGATTCTTGAATCAATAAAGACACGGCTTTTTCTAAAGCCATGGTACTGTTATTGGTTTCTAAGTCTCTTTGATGATTCTGCAATTGTTCCCAAAGCGCATCAGAGAGCAATACTCCACCACCCACATTCTCCACCGTTAGGTGCTGTGGTTCCTTAGCGTTTTCTGCTAATACGCTTTTTAGGTCTTCTATTTTTTTTACTACATGCCGCTGCATTAAAACCGCCAGACCAAGATTAAAAGTGACTGCTTGGCCGTACTACTCTATCGGCTTAACTAAAGTTTAGTTCATACAGGGACTTTGGCAGGGTATGTTACAAAAATAAACATCCGTTCTCTTGTTGAACAATTCAGCTATCCAATTGAAACTCAATAACATTTTGCCCTGCACTGAGAACAGGCTTGCCGAGGCTGATTTTGCCATGCCCCACCATGGTCCACTCACGATGATGCAGACGCATATCCAAACCATCATGAGCTCGCTTACCTGGAGGGGTCGTGATATAGGTGCCATTGGTGCTGTGGTCGATTACCACGAACTCTCCAAGGCGAACCTCAATTCGTAGATGTGAGCGAGAGGCGGTATCAATAGGAAACACTAGATTGCAATGCTCTCCTCTGCCAATCACAAATGGCGTATTGCGATCAGTCAGTTCGAGCTTCTTATTAGAATAACTAAGGGTAAGCACCCCAGAGGCTGGCCGTCTATCAGGCACTTTTGTGGGAATAAAAATAGAAGTGGCATCATCTTCATTCCAAATTACCTCCACCACATCCAGCGCTTCACTTTTACCCTTTACCTTCATTTCACTGAAAGGTCGACAAAGATTCTGGTGAACTTTGCTGGCAGAATTCACCGATTCACGGGTAGTAATAATTTGTCCGCCCTGGGCCAAAGACGCCATACGAGAAGCTGTATTAACGGTATCACCATAGGGATGGCCTTTATCTAACTGGACATCACCCTGATAAAACCCCACACGTACAAAGATGGAGTGACCATGGGAAGTGGTGGTGGTAGAGAAAAACTGTTGAATATCACAAGCACAATCAATGGCTTTGCCTGAGTTCTGAAAATAAGCCATGACTTCATCGCCGATTATTTCAACCACGACGCCTTCGTTGGCTTTAACTTTCTCCGATATAGAGCGCAAACTTTCCACCACGCACTCATGAGCCACCACGTCACCCAATTCTTCATAGAGACGTGTGCTGCCTGCAATATCGGCAAAAAAGATAACTAAATTCTTGGGCTGTTGCGACATTCGAGAAAGACTGTACGGAATTTCTAGCAAGTATAGACGCAAATGCCCTGAGTTACGCTATAAGAAACGTGAAGTTTGTTGGTTTTTGAAATATCAGCGAATCAAAACAGATTCAGCAAAAAGACAGCCGTATTTAAAAAGGGGCCTTACAGCCCCTTTAGTTGACTCATTTTCGATCTAACGACTATTTGGCTTCCTCACCCGCTAGATAGAACCAAGTATCCAATACAGAATCGGGATTTAAAGAAACACTATCAATGCCCTTTTCCATTAACCATTTTGCCAAATCTGGATGATCGGATGGTCCTTGTCCACAGATACCAACGTACTTATTAGCTGCTCTGCAGGCTTCGATTGCCTTCGCTAATAATGCTTTAACGGCTGGATCACGCTCATCAAATAAATGAGACACGATGCCGGAATCTCGATCGAGGCCAAGTGTCAACTGAGTAAGGTCATTGGAACCAATGGAAAAACCGTCGAAATGCTGAAGGAAATCCTCAGCTAATAACGCGTTGGTCGGAATCTCACACATCATAATGACACGCAAACCTTTCTCTCCGCGCTTAAGCCCATTCTCCTCAAGAAGATTGATTACCTGCTCTGCTTCACCTGGGGTTCGAACGAAAGGTGCCATCAATTCAACATTGTCTAGCCCCATTTCCTCGCGCACCTTCTTCATGGCACGACACTCAAGCTCAAAACAGTCTCTGAAGCCATCTGAGATATAACGGGAAGCGCCCCTAAAACCAAGCATGGGGTTTTCTTCTTCAGGCTCGTAAAGTTTACCACCTATTAAGTTGGCATACTCATTCGATTTAAAGTCCGATAAACGAACAATCACCGGTTTGGGATAGAAAGACGCTGCCAGGGTCGACACACCTTCTACCAACTTCTCCACATAGAAATCAACCGGACCGGGATAACCTGCTGTGCGACGCTCTACCGCCTGCTTGATATCTTTTGGCAAGGTATCGAAATTAAGCAAAGCTTTCGGATGAACACCAATCATGCGGTTGATAATAAATTCTAAACGAGCCAAACCAATACCCGCGTTTGGTAAGGCTTGGAAATCGAAAGCCCGATCCGGATTACCAACATTCATCATTATCTTGAACGGAATCTCTGGCATAGAATCAATGCTGTTACGCTGCACATCAAAACCAAGGGCACCTTCGTAGACGATCCCCGTATCACCTTCCGCACAGGAAACAGTGACTTCTACACCTTCGGTCACTAAGTCTGTAGCATCACCACATCCCACCACCGCAGGAATGCCCAACTCACGAGCTATAATCGCAGCATGACAGGTTCTACCGCCACGGTTAGTCACGATAGCTGAGGCACGTTTCATGATGGGTTCCCAATCAGGGTCCGTCATATCAGTGACCAGCACATCTCCATTTTGAACTTTATCCATCTCACGGAGATTCATAACCAGCTTAACGGGGCCACTACCAATCTTGTGACCAATACTGCGACCTTCTACAACAATCTTACCTTTCTCTTTGAGAAGGTAGCGCTCCATCACGTTGCTTTGTCTGCTGCGAACTGTTTCTGGACGCGCTTGAACGATATATAGCTTTCCATCGTCTCCATCTCTCGCCCACTCAACGTCAACGGGATGGCCATAGTGCTTCTCGATGGTGGCACACTGGCGAGCCAAACTTTCAACTTCTTCGTCGCTGATACAAAAACGGTGGCGATCTTCACGATCCACATCCACCGTTTCAACAGACTTACCCACTTCCGTGGTGTCACCGTAGATCATTTTGATCGCTTTAGAACCCAAGTTGCGGCGTAAGATCGCTGGCTTTTTGGCTTCTAATGTTGGCTTATGTACATAAAACTCATCAGGATTCACAGCACCTTGAACAACGGTTTCACCTAAACCATAGGCCGCAGTGATAAACACAACATCACGGAAACCAGACTCTGTATCGAGTGAGAACATAACACCACTGGCGCCAGTTTCTGAACGCACCATGCGCTGAATACCCGCTGACAAAGCTACTTGGCGATGTTCGAAGCCTTGGTGTACTCGATATGCAATTGCACGATCATTGAAAAGTGAAGCGAATACTTCATGGATAGCGAGGAGAGTGGCATCTAGGCCTTTTATGTTCAGAAAGGTTTCTTGCTGCCCAGCAAACGATGCATCTGGTAAATCTTCCGCAGTTGCTGAGGAGCGAATAGCAACAGCAATATCGTTGCCTTCAGTCATTTTTTGGTAGGCCTCTGTTAGCGCCTCCTCTAATGCCGCAGGGAATGGTGTGTCTAAAATCCATTGCCTGATCTTGGCCCCAGTCTCTGCTAATGCGTTGACATCATCCACGTCAAGCGCATCCAGCGCAGTATGTATTTTTTCATCTAGGCCACTTTGGTTTAGAAATTCGCGATATGCCTCAGCGGTAGTCGCGAAACCTCCAGGAACGGATACGCCTAAGTGGGCCAAGTTGCTAATCATTTCACCCAGTGACGCGTTCTTGCCGCCCACTCGTTCAACATCATCTTTACAAAGGTCTTCGAACCAAATGACATACTCTTTCAAGGCTGATCTCCCTACCTTGCTTGTGGTTAGATGAATTACATGTTGTCACATGCTAACTGTTTCAATCTATTGGGTTATATCAAACCCCAATCAGTATAATAAAGACGCTCTAGATTCTACTAAATATGCTAAGAAAATACTCGTTCTAAATCATTTTTCACGTTAAATTAACACCTTACAGCAGGTATAGGAAACAAGCATCATGGTTAGTAGCAAACGCACCGCCTTTTTTATTTCAGACGGTACCGGCATCACATCCGAAACGCTTGGAAGAAGCCTGCTTGCACAATTTGATAGCATTGAGTTTGCACAAGTCACTATACCGTATGTAGATAGCATCGATGCTGCTAATCAAGCAGTGATTAGAATCAACAAACAAGCAGATCAAGATGGAATCGAGCCCGTTATCTTCGACACCATCGTCGATGCTGAAATAAGGGATATACTGTCATCCAGTCGCGGTATCCTAGTGGATGTGTTTGGTTCCTTTTTAAGACCACTAGAAAAAGCGCTCGGTGTTAATTCTTCCTACTCCGTTGGTAAGTCTCACTCTATCGTCGACGATCAAAGTTACAAAATTAGGATAGATGCAGTTCATTTTGCACTCGATAACGATGATGGTGCTAGAACAAGACACTATGATCAAGCAGATGTCATCCTAATAGGTGTATCAAGATCAGGAAAAACACCCACTTGCCTCTATTTGGCGCTGCAATTTGGGATCAGAGCCGCAAACTATCCGCTCACTGATGACGACCTAGATGACCTGCGACTACCAAAAGCATTGCAGATTCACCGTCACAAATTATTTGGCCTCAGCATTGACCCGGACCGCCTAGCTGCGATTCGAGAGGAGCGAAAATCTAATAGTAAGTACGCATCTATTAATCAATGCACTCAAGAAGTTCGTGGCGCAGAAGCGCTTTATCACCGATACAATTTACCCTATATCAATAGTACCCATGCTTCTATTGAAGAAATATCCACCAAGATAATTTCAGAGGCAGGACTAAATCGGCGGCTTGCCTAGCCCGCCCGCAAGCAACCCCATGCACAAAAATCTAGTTACCATTGATATTCCTTACGTTGCAGATTCAGCGGCTGTGTTTGATGCCCTTAGCAACGATGATTGGCCCATCTGGCTAGACAGTGGTAAAGGATTCTCTGATGCAAGAAATTCGGGGGGCCACCACATAGACGTAATCGCTGCCAATCCAATTAAAAAAATCTATTTTGATCCTGAAAACAGCCTAGCCTCATATACGGCAGCGGACTCTGCTGGGCAAATTGGTTCCAAAACGACATATCACACAGACATAAGTACATGCTTCTTTGACATTGAAGCCATCCTAAAACAACATAGCCATTCTCAACCCCATGGACCGGGCTGGCTGGGGTACCTTTCTTATGATTTATTTGATCGCTTCGAACACATCACAAAAAAGCAAAAGCAAGAACGTATACCTCAAATTACTTTAGGTTTTTATGCTGTCACTATCGTTTCCAATCACCACAAGAAAACCACCAGCATTTTTGCGCTACCCCACTTTATTGAAACCGCGAAACACATTACGAATGCGATCCACAAAATATTTGACAACAAACAGCCTGTTGAAGATAGCACACAACTTAGATTTGAACTTCTCGCCCCCTTTCAAGCAGCCACAAGCAAAGAAGACTATCGGCAGCAATTTGAAGCAGTAAAAGAATTCATTCTTCAAGGAGATTGCTACCAAATCAACCTCACCCAAGAATTTTATGCGCGCTGCAATGGCCCCGGATTACCAGCCTATAAAGCGCTGAGGCAAGCCCACAGTTCGCCAATGTCGGCTTATTTTTGCACGCCTGACTTTGAAATATTAAGCATGTCCCCTGAACGCTTCGTGGCTAAGCGAGGCCAGCAACTAGCGACATACCCCATTAAAGGCACCCGCCCCCGAGGAACAGACCGTGTTTCTGACAACGTATTAAAGTCAGAATTAGCTGAAAGCCAAAAAGACAGGGCTGAAAATGTCATGATTGTGGATCTGCTAAGAAACGACTTCGGTAGAATTTGCGAGAAAGGCTCCATTAAAGCAGAGAAGTTATTCCAGATAGAAAGCTTCCCCAATGTGCATCATTTAGTTAGCACCATCAGCGGCCGGCTAACACCAAAAAGTAGCCTTTTTGACGTTGTTAAAGCGATATTTCCAGGGGGTTCTATTACCGGCGCACCAAAAGTTCGCGCAATGGAAATTATCGAGGACTTAGAAAACCATCGTCGCAGCATTTACTGCGGTTCAATTGTCCACTTTTCCGGCAATGGCGATTTCGATAGTAACATTGCAATCCGCAGCTTATTAATTAAAGACAACGAAATATTTTGCTGGGGCGGTGGCGGAATTGTTGCCGATTCCGATTGCGATAAAGAGTATCAAGAAACCTGGGACAAGGTGGGCAGACTTATGAGCATATTGGAAGAGCGCTTCCAATAAAGCGCTCTTTAAAACGAAGAGTCTCTTGCATTCTATTCTTAAAGGGTAAGATCTCGATTAGAAGCCTTAATAAACTCTTTCTTAAGATCTTCATACTCATGCACCGCTGGAAACTGAGGAAACTCAGCGATTACGTTATCGGGGGCTTTGAAAAGAATGCCAGCCTCAGCTTCAGACAGCATAGTGGTGTCGTTATAAGAATCACCTGCTGCAATGACACGATAATTTAAGCCATGAAATGCTTTTACCGACTGACGCTTAGGATCTTTCTGACGTAAAGCGTAATCAGTAATCTCTCCGGTTTCAGAAACAACTAACTTGTGGCAAAGCAATGTAGGATAACCGAGTTGCTTCATCAAAGGTGCAGCAAACTCATAAAAAGTATCGGACAAGATCACCAACTGAAAGCGAGCACGCAACCAATCAGTGAATTCTTTAGCACCAGGAATTGGCGCCATGGTATCGATCACTTCCTGGATCTCATTAAGGCCAAGATCATTTTCTTTCAACAATCGTAGACGCTGCTTCATCAGCACATCGTAATCAGGAATATCGCGGGTGGTAGCTTTGAGCTCCTCGATGCCGGTTTTTTCGGCGAAATTGATCCATATTTCGGGAATCAGTACCCCTTCCAGGTCGAGACAAGCGATTTCCACGGTAAATCTCCTGATATTTCAAATAGTTGTAGTTAGCTTGGTTCGTGTTTTTAATGGGCGAGCACCCATTGGTGCGGCAACTCTATCGAGAATTGCCATGAGTTGCAATTTGAATATGGATATAGCAAATCTGTATAGATGTAGACCCACAGAATAATTCTGTTTTTGGCGCTTTATTTGCTAGAATACGCCGCCCCATTAGAGAGAAATGGCGTAAGCATTTGATTGTAAAGCATCAACAGGAGCACCCATGAGTTATACCGCAGAAGAGATCCAAGCATTAGACGAGCAATTTAACGGCAAAGAGCCCGCCGACATCATTGCTGAAGCCCTTGAGCGCTTCGACAATATCGCGATCTCATTCAGTGGCGCAGAAGATGTCGTACTAATCGATATTGCTGCCAAAACTGGTAAGCCCTTCAAAGTTTTCACCCTCGATACTGGCCGCCTACACCCTGAAACATACCGTTTCATTGAAAAAGTACGCGAGCACTACAATATAAACATTGAAGTCGCATTCCCTGAATCAGAAGCTGTTTCGCAACTTGTGAACGAAAAAGGCATGTTCAGCTTCTATCAAGATGACCACAAAGAGTGCTGCGCCATTCGCAAAGTGGGCCCTCTTCGTAAGAAGCTTTCTACTTTGAGCGCTTGGATTACCGGTCAACGTAAAGACCAAAGCCCAGGAACTCGAGTAAGCATTCCTTCTGTACAAATCGATGGTGCCTTCTCCACTGATACCAATCAGCTAATCAAATTTAATCCTTTAGCAGAATGGTCTTCAGCAGAAGTATGGAATTACATTCGCGCTAACAACGTGCCATACAATGAATTACACGAGAAAGGCTTCACAAGCATTGGCTGCGAACCTTGCACCAAAGCAGTATTGCCAAACCAACACGAGCGCGAAGGCCGCTGGTGGTGGGAAGAAGCAACAGCCAAAGAATGCGGCTTACACGCGACCAATATCGAAAAGTAAGCCCTATCAGTAGGTTCAGTAATAGTACTAGGAGTAGATTATGAAAATCACGTTCGTTAAAAAGATTCTTGCTGATGGATCTCCTTGCCGCAAATGTGGCGACGTGATCGCACGCTTGGAAGAATCTGGTCAAATGGCTCGCATTGATGAAGTGCTCGTTGCAGACGAACGTGACTCCACAAGCGCAGGCATGGTATTAGCTGCAGAGCATAATGTGGATAGAGCTCCGTTTTTCGTTGTTGAAAACGACGATGGCACGGTGAACGTCTACACAGTCTACTTCAAGTTTGTTAAAGAAGTGCTTGAGCAAAAAACTGAAGAGAAAGAAGAGTTGAAAGAGATTCTGGATCAGAACCCTGACCTCGATTTTCTTTAAGCTGCACGCCCCTACGCTACAGATAAATCCCAAGAAAAAAGCCATAGCTGCATTGCAAGCTATGGCTTTTTTGCTGAGGAACTGCCTTTCGGCAAGCCAGGAGAAACTGCTAACGTCCGCCCTTAGTAAGTGGGCAAATCAATATGGCTGAATAGCTCATCCAATTCTTGTCGAGTATGTCGCTCAACCGCTTCGTTCACGATTTCCTTCTTAAGGTGTGGCGCAAACTGTTCGATAAAGTCATACATATAGCCGCGTAGGAACGTGCCCTTTCTGAACCCAATCTTAGTGACACTAGGCTCGAATAAGTGACCTGCATCCAAAGCTACCAAGTCTGGATCATTAGGATCACACGCCATCTTCGCTACAATACCAACACCAAGCCCTAACTTAACATAGGTCTTAATGACATCAGCATCAGCCGCTGTAAATACTACTTTTGGACTCAAACCTTTAGATAGAAACGCATCATCTAACTTAGATCGACCGGTAAAACCAAAGGTATAAGTCACAATCGGTTGTCGTGCGATATCTTCCAAGGACAACTGAGAAACCTGCGCTAGTGGATGGTTTTTAGGAACGATCACTGCCCTATTCCACTTGTAGCAAGGCATCATGATGAGATCACCGAATAGCTCAAGAGCCTCGGTTGCAATGGCAAAATCCACAGTGCCATCTGCTGCCATTTCAGAGATCTGGATGGGTGTACCCTGATGCATGTGCAGAGATACTTCTGGATACTTATCGATAAAGGTCTCAATAACATTGGGGAGTGCATAGCGTGCTTGTGTGTGAGTCGTCGCTATGGATAAGCTGCCTTTGTGCTCATCACTGTATTCTTGGGCAACCTGTTTGATACTGTCGACTTTACGAAGAATTTCACCCGCAATTTTTAATATTGCTTCACCTGCCGGGGTGACTCTGGTGAGGTGCTTACCGGAGCGAGCAAATATTTCTACGCCTAGTTCGTCTTCCAAAAGACGTATCTGCTTACTGATGCCCGGCTGCGATGTGTATAGGCTTTGGGCAGTCACCGATACGTTTAAGTCATGCCGCGCGACTTCCCAAATGTAGCGCAGTTGTTGCAGCTTCATAAGCTC
>JAKSAW010000891.1 GCA_022361455.1 Pseudomonadales bacterium
GAAAGATCCTCGTAAAGAAGATTATCTTGATCTATTAGACCGCAGTATTTCAGATTTAATGCGCTCTCTTCTACACAACAACGCTTATCGTTCCTTAGAAAACCATTGGCGTGGTTTGGACTTTATTCTAAGACGCAGCGAGAGCGAAGCTGGATTAAACATTTATATTTGGGACATTACCAAAGAAGAGTTACTGACTGACTTAGCGCAAAACGGCAATGCTAGTGACAGTGATTTTTATCATCGCATCCAACATCAATTCGCTGCGAGCGATGAACAACTCAGCGCTATCGTAAGTACCTATGAGTTCGGCGCTAAAAAACAAGATGCATTAATGCTAGGTATTTTAGCGAAGCTATGCACACACATGGATTGCCCGTTTATCGCCAATGGCAACGCTAGCCTTGCCCATTGTGACAACTTTTTCCTCAGCGAAGATTTTCGCGATTGGACACAATCATGGGAAGCAGACTTTGCCCAGACCTGGCAGGCAATTCGAAACATGCCAGAATCCCATTATATTGCTTTGACGGCGCCACGATTTCTGATTCGTTACCCTTATGATACTGGCCATTACAGTATTGAAAGTTTCAAGTTTAACGAGCTTGTTGAACCCATGGACAGCAATGACCTTGCTTGGGCACCCGGGGCTTTTGCAGTGGGCGCAATATTAGCGCAATCTTACAATAAAAAAGGCTGGCAGTTTGACCTTGGTGATTTCACCGATTTACACCGACTACCCATTGCTTTCTTTAATCACGACGGAAGTAAAGAAGTGATACCTAGTGGAGAATGTTTCCTGACGGAAGCTATGTTCAACCAAATCTGTAACGCTGGGCTTACTCCTATCACCGGCATAAAAAATAACGATACATTGAAAGTAGGCCCCATTATCGGCTTACACGAACGATCACCGCTTTTGGGCCCATGGGTTTAAGATGGAATATATTGAACCAGTTTTTCGCCCACCCAGCGAAGGCAAGTCGCTTATTTTGCAAGTCACCAATGGGTGTTCCTGGAACAAATGCACCTTTTGTGACATGTACACCCAACCGCAAAAAAAGTTTCGAGTTAAGCCAACCACGGAGTTGGAGCAAGAACTCAAATCTTTAGCGCCATACGCCAGCAAAGTACAAAAGGTATTTCTTGCCGACGGCGATGCAATGACATTATCTCATCGTCGTTTAGTGGAAATGCTCAATTTAATTCGCAGTCATTTTCCGAACCTAAGACGGGTATCGTCTTATTGCCTACCTAGAAATCTTAAAAATAAATCGGGGGAGCAATTAAATGAACTGAATGAATTGGGTTTGTCATTAATGTATGTGGGTTGCGAGAGTGGCGATGACGAAGTACTTGGCTATGTCGAGAAAGGCGAAACTTTTACCAGTTCTTTGGAAGCCCTGCAAAAAATCAAACAAGCGGGTATGAAAAGCTCTGTAATGATTTTAAACGGTTTGGGCGGGGAAAAATTTTGGCAGCAACATGCGAAGGAATCTGCTCGCTTAATGAATGCCGCACAACCAGAATATCTATCGACTTTAGTGGTATCTTTTCCACTAGGCACAGAGCGATTTGCTGCAGGTTTTAACGGTCAGTACCAAACACCCACTCAAGAACGCTTATTTCAAGAGCTGGAATTGTTGTTGGAAA
>JAKSAW010000107.1 GCA_022361455.1 Pseudomonadales bacterium
AAACAAATTGCCCGCGGTATAGAGGACGTCGACGGTGCCGAAGCCGTTTTACGGACGGTACCAGCAGTATCAACCGATACCGAAGCTAGTGCACCAGAAATACCGGAAGCTGGTAGCTCCTATGCGAGCCAAGAAGACCTTGCCAATTGCGATGGCCTGCTATTAGGCTCACCCACACGATTCGGCAATATGGCATCGCCATTGAAATACTTTTTAGACCAAACCGGTGGCGTTTGGATGAGTGGGCAGCTATCTGGCAAACCAGCTGCCGTGTTTACATCCACCGGTAGCTTACATGGCGGACAGGAATCCACCCTGTTAACCATGATGATGCCGTTACTGCACCACGGTATGGTGATTACTGGGTTGCCCTACAAAAACCCAGAGTTAATGGATACCCAATCAGGAGGCACACCCTATGGTGCTAGCCACTGGAGCGGATCTGATAACAGCAAGCAACTAGACGAAACCGAAGCCAAGCTTTGCCGAGCCCTAGGTAAGCGAGTGGCCAAAGCTGCCGTAGCCCTAAAACAGCAGCAAATTGATTAGCCTCTTAAACCGAGTAGTTACTAATGAATGAAGTCGCAGCTAATCCACAATTAGCGCAATTAGAAAGAAAGGCCAACCTAAGCCACCAACTGACCGTGGGTTTATTGCTAACGCTGTTAGCGTTCTTTGCCCTTTGGTATGGTGTTATACGCCCACCCGCAACAGCCTCACCATGGCTAATCAGCTTGTTCCATATTATTCCGCTGGCGTTGTTTTTACCTTGGATGTTAAAGCGAAACCCACGCACATATATTTGGTTTTGCTTTATAATTTTGCTCTATTTCTGCGAAGGTGTTATTAATGCTTTTGCCCTGCCTCACTTATTAGGATGGTTGGGACTGATTGAATCTGTGCTGGTAACCGTCGTGTTTATCACATCTATGTATGCCGCCAGATGGAATAGCCAATTGCAAAGACAAGGACGTTAATGCTCGATACATATCAGCAACTCGAAACACCTGAAAGCATAGATTTAGAGCTTAGAATCGCTGGTCCAGTGGTTCGTATTCTTGCTTTCTTAATCGATTTTTTAATTCGAGTGGTTGTTTGGATCTTCACTTTCTTTGTTACCAATCTGATGGGTAACACCGGCATTGCGCTTTTCCTACTGGTATTTTTCTTTCTGGAATGGATTTACCCGGTTCTGTTTGAGGTTTACTTCAACGGCCAAACCATTGGCAAGAAGGCAATGGGGATCCTGGTAATTCATGACAACGGTACGCCCGTAGGTTGGAACAGCGCCATTATTCGTAACCTACTGCGCTTTGTAGATTTTCTTCCCATGGGTTATGTACTGGGATTAATCACCATGGTATCCAACCAACACTTCAAGCGACTTGGCGACTACGCTGCGGGTACCTTGGTGATCTATCAACGGGAACGGGTACAGTCGTCCACCATTGCTCAAGCAACACCGTTACCACCACCGAAAACGCTTACATTGGCCGAGCAGCGAGCCTTTATCAATTTTGCCGAACGCCAACATAGTCTCACACCAGAGCGGCAACGGGAAATTGCCAATAACATTGCCCCCTTTTTAAAAGACGATAACCAAGCTGCCGTGGATAAGATTATCCGCATCGCCAATTGGTTGAAGGGGGCAAGATGAAACAACAACTGTTCGAAGAAAAACAAAAAAATAGTTGGGATTACTTTGCTCAGCAATTAAAAACCCTAGAAGATAAATCAGCAGCCAAAAACAACGAAACTACCGGCCAGGTATCTGTCACAGTTACCTTAGACAGCTTCGCTCGTAACTATCGCAAAATTTGCTACGATCTAGCCTTGGCTAAAGAGCGCCACTATAGCCCCAACTTGGTGGATCGATTAAATGATCTCGCCCTACGCGGCCACCAACAACTCTATCAAAATCGCACTACCGGGCTAATGCATCGCTTCTTAGATTTCGTGCTATTTGGTTTTCCACTTGCAGTACGTAAAGAATGGAAAATGGTGACACTAGGTTTGGCCTTGTTTTATGTGCCCGCGATTACTTTCGGCCTACTGATTTTCTTTAATCCTTCCCTAGCCTTCAGTTTTTTCTCGCCCGAGCAGGTGAATCAGTTTTCTGAAATGTACAACCCAGCCATGCATCAAGATATGCGCGAAGCACGGGGTTCTTCAGAAGACTTATATATGTTTGGTTTTTATATTCGCAACAATATCGGTATAGGCTTTCAAACCTTTGCCAGTGGTATTTTGTTTGGCGTAGGGACTCTGTTTTATCTAATCTACAATGGCTTGGCCATTGGTGGTGTGGCTGGCTATTTAACCCATCTTGGCTTTATAGAAACCTTTTATTCATTTGTGGTAAGCCATGGTGCTTTCGAGCTTACTGCAATCGGCATTGCCGGTGCAGCGGGTATGAAGCTTGGTTTCGCTCTATTGATGCCCGGAAAGTTATCACGCAAACATGCCCTTTTAGAAAGCGCTAAAACGGGTATTCCACTAGTTTATGGCGTTATTCTGTTTTTGTTTATTGCCGCGTTCATTGAGGCCTTCTGGTCCCCCGCTACGTCCATTCCCAATCAAGTTAAGTATTGGGTAGGTGGATCGTTTTGGGTACTGGTAACCTTGTATTTTGTATTTGCTGGTCGGGGTCGCGATGAACCTTAATCAGACCGCGGCCCAATTACGACCACGCAACCCCTATGAAGCCATGGACCTTGGCACAAGCATGGTACGCCAGTGGTGGAAAGAACTTTGGCTCATCTGGTTTGTCGTCTCATTACCTTTTGCTCTTATCATTTGGTTTGGTTTGTTCGTAATTCGCGATTGGTCGGTTTTGTTATTATGGTGGTGTAAGCCACTATGGGAAACGCCGCTATTGCATTTTGTCGCAGAGAAGCTTTTCCAAGGCGATATAACCGCGAAAGATATTCTCAAGCGCACACCAAAACTACTTATCCATGATCTAATTTTAAAGATCACATTGCGTCGAGTTAGCATTTCACGAGCGTTTGATATGCCAGTTAGCGAACTGGAACGACTCTCGGGAACTACCCGTAATAAACGTCTCAATGTATTGCATCGCACGAGTAGTTCCGCAGCGATTTGGTTAACCATTGCAGGCTCATTAATGGAATCCGTAATTTTTTTCGCCTGCTTTTCGCTTATCGCCCTATTTATTCCAGAGCACATCGCCTTTGATCTAGACGTATTTGATTTTCTCTTGGATGAAGATTGGGAACTGTGGCGGTTTATATTCGCATACATCGCCATGAGCATGATCGGACCTTTCTATATCGCAGCTGGATTTTGCTTATACATAAATCGGCGTACGATTTTAGAAGGTTGGGATATTGAACTTACCTTCAAGCAACTTATGAGCAGAATCAGTGCGCCAATTAAATCGATAGCAATAGTTTTGATGCTCGGACTCTCAAGTCTTGCTCTAGTTCCACATCCAGCCTATGCCGAAGAAGATCCTGACACTTGGGAAACATCACCAAAGCATAGCCGTGAGGCCATTATCAATATTTTGGAATCTGATACCTTTAACCGCATCGAAATAGAAGATGTATTGTTACCCAAGGATCGAGATCTAGAGGAAGAGGATTCTGAAACACCAGAGTTTTTAAAATGGCTCAGCAAGTTATTTGGATCTATTGCCCAAGGGATCGAAGTGCTACTTTGGATTGCCGCGATTGCACTGGTTATTTTTATACTATTCAAGCTAAATGAGTATCGACTTAAGCAAGGCAAAGGTGTACGCAAGGTTTCTCCCGTCAAGACACCAGACACCTTGTTCGGCTTGGATATTCGTGAAGACTCTCTACCCAACGACATCATTGGTGCAGCACGAGAGTTATGGCGAGCACAACACTTTAGAGAAGCCTATAGTCTGCTTTATCGAGGCGCATTAATTTACATCGCCCATGTTAAATCAATCCCCTTGCATGAAAGCTTTACCGAAGAAGAATGCGTGGATCAGTTCCAACAAATGGATGATGGCTTAGAACCGTTCTTTTTCGCACAACTCACACAACAATGGCAGATGGTGGCCTATGGCCATCAAGTTCCAGGAACCTCCATTTTTGAAACTACTTGCGACGGATGGGAGTTTCATTTCCGCCCACCAGAATCTGAGTTAAATCGTTCTGGAGGTGGAGATGAGTAATCAACTTAATCCAGCACAACGACAAGACCGCACCACAAATTTCGTCATTGTAGGTGTCATCGGATTACTAGTAGCTGGCGTTGTGTACCTAATTAGTGAACAGTTCGAATCGGTCAGAATGACCATAAACAAGGGCTACACCTTAGAAGCATACCAAAACTCTTATCTAGCAGCGCAACAGTACCTAGCCAGTTTTGATATTGAGTCGAAAAGTGCTGTTGATATTACTGAAATCAGAGATCAACTCGAACCAAGCGATAGCTTACTTTTGTTGAACACTCGCCTAATACCAGAGCCCTACCATGATTTTTTATTGGACTGGGTGAACCAGGGTGGCCATTTAATCGTTACAGCACACAATATGTGGGATGAAGACTATGGCGATAGTGGTGATATATTCCTAGATCGGTTGGGTGTGAAAATGGTAACCACCCTTAACGACGACGTTGATGAGGTTGAAGAAGCCGCAGAAGATCTGGTCGAAGAAATACTCGGTGAAGATGATACTGAAGAGTCCCTCGTTCAGCAGGATAGCGCTCTTCAAAATAGCGATGATGAAGAAAACTCCACTGACATAAATGAATGTACTTCCTATAGCTATGGACGCTTAACAACGGTTAGATACGCCGAGAACAAACCGGCCATTCAGGTGCAGTTCGGCACCTATGTTCACCTAGAAGATATCAGTGGCAACGCTCTAGCCTTCGAGGGTAAATATCCCAACACTATTCTCCAGTACCCCATTGGCGATGGCATGATCACCACTATCACCAATTATCGATTATGGACCAATGGCAATATTGGCTGGTACGACCATGCGTTTTTCCTTTGGTTATTAGTCGGCAATTCTAATCGCACCTGGTTTGTATTTGATAAGGATTCTGACTCTCTGCTAACGCTTATTGAACGCCATTTCATGGAGTTCTTCGTATCGGCTGCTTTATTATTAGCCTTCTGGCTGTGGTATCGCGCTAAACGTTTTGGGCCTATTGTCGCGGAACCTGAAAAAGCACGTCGCAGCTTGATGGAACACTTAAATGCCAATGCTCGTTTTAATTGGCGCCATCAGCAAATGGACACACTGATAAAGGGTCAGCGAGAAGAGATTAAACTTCATTACTCGCGCCGCCATGGCAATTATCAAAGCCAAGCGGCTATGGTTGCGACACTTGCTAAAGCCAGCCAGCTAAGCAACGACGAAGTAGAATGGGCTCTTACTTGCGATACGCCCTATAAAGAACAAGATTTCACACAATTAATACGACGCCTGCAACGCTTAAGGAATGCGGTATGAGCGAAGATAATTTTTTCGAAGACGATAACCAAGAACCCGAGATGGACACGCCTACACCAGAAAGCGCGCCTAATCCGGAAATAGAAGATGCCGCTAAAACCATCGACGAGATCCGCTCGCAGATTCAAAAAGTCATGGTGGGTCAAAAGCATGTCATCGACCAAGTATTGGCCGCCTTGCTTTCATCGGGCCATATTCTTATCGAAGGCGTTCCAGGATTAGGAAAAACGCTACTGGTAAAAGCGTTGTCCCGTTGTTTCAACGGCCAGTTTCGACGCATCCAGTTTACGCCGGATTTAATGCCGTCGGATGTTACTGGGCATGCCATGTACGACATGAAGTCGGAGCAATTTAAAATCCGCAAAGGCCCCGCCTTTACCAACTTATTGCTTGCCGATGAAATCAACCGTGCTCCCGCCAAAACGCAGGCAGCGCTTTTAGAAGTGATGCAAGAAAAGCAAATCACCATTGAAGGAAAAGCGTTTTCCGCGCAACTGCCTTTTATGGTGCTTGCTACTCAAAACCCCATCGAACAGGAAGGCACCTACCCATTGCCGGAAGCTGAACTCGATCGCTTTATGATGAAAGTGTTAATCGATTACCCCAGCCTGGTGGAAGAAGTAATGCTTGCTAAACAAGTCACTACAGGTAAGGCTGAAGATTCACTGAGCGTTGATGACATTGAATCAGTCACCGATAGCAGCCAAATGCTTCACTTACAAAAACTAGTTGCTGAGATCGAAGTAGACGATGCCGTATTTGGGTACGCTGCCAAAATCACCCGCACTACACGCGAATGGCATAGCTTTTCTATTGGCGCAGGGCCACGGGGAACCATTGCCCTCATTCGTGTAGGGCGCGCCTACGCACTAATGGGGGGTCGTGACTTTGTTACCCCCAACGATATTAAAAAGGCTGCCCTTGGTGTTTTGCGTCATAGAGTTGCACTTACTGCTGAAATGGAGATTGAAGGTATTGGGGTTGACCAAGCCCTAAGCCAAATGCTCGACGAGATTGAGGCGCCACGAGTCTAAGTTATGCGTCCTAGTGCCACACTGCTAAAAATATTATCGGTTTGGACTCTATTAGGGCTGGGCATCGGCCTGAGTCAATTCTTCCGGGCCACCGAAAACTTCCATGAACAATGGAGCTATTTTTGGTGGATTGGCAGCGGTGTTATTCTGCTACTCCTGATCGTGGACGGATTTAATTATCTGCGATTCTCTGGTATCGAAGTAAAACGTTCGGTCAGTGATAGCTTAGCACTGGGCAGCTGGACCAACGTCGCATTGGAAATCACCCATCCTTTTGAAAAGACAACGCCCATCACGCTGGCTGATCATCCGCCGCCAGGTTGCTCTGTCGATCAAGCTGAATGGCAGACAGAACTAACCCCAGATCAAGGCACCCGTACCCACTATAAAATCCAGCCGAATCAACGCGGTGATTTAACGTTTGCTGGTGTGGATATGCTTTATCCCTCCTATCTTGGCCTTTGGCAATTCCGTCGATTTAAGCCAGTGCAAAGCACTGTAAAAGTGTTCCCCAACTATGCGGCCATGACACAGTTCTCCATGTTTAACTTGTCGCAGAGAGCTCATCAAATGGGCATTCGGCAGCAGCACAAACGTGGTGAAGGTTTAGAGTTCCATCAACTCAGGGAATTTCGCCAAGGTGACAGCCTGCGGCAAATCAATTGGAATAGCAGCGCGAAAATGCGCAAACTAATTTCCAAGGACTATCAGGAAGAAACCAATCAAGAGATTGTGTTCCTGTTAGATTGCGGTCGTAAAATGCGTAGCCAAGACGGCGAGCTTAGTCACTTTGATCACGCTCTCAATGGCATGTTACTCATGGCCTATGTAGCCCTTAAACAAGGAGACAGCATCGGCTGCATGAGTTTTAGTGGCAGTCAACGCTGGTTGCCCCCCTTAAAAAGCGTGACACACATGCCCAAGCTGCTAAATCACGTTTACGACTTAGAAGCGTCCACCAGCGCATCTGATTACTTATCCGCGGCAGAGAATATTTTAACCCGGCAAAAGAAACGTTCTTTAATGGTGTTAATCACTAACCTACGCGACGAAAACACCGACGACATCCTACCCGCTTTGCGACTTTTGCAGAAGAAGCACTTAGTGATGGTGGCCAGCTTAGAAGAGCCATTTTTAATGGATGTGGTCAAGCAGGAAGTTACCAGCTTCGATGAGGCCCTCGCCTACACAGGCACAACAGAGTATTTGGAAAAGCGCCAAGGGCTGACTAATCAGTTAAACAAGCAGGGGGTGATTACCGCCAATAGTCTGCCTCGAGATTTGGCAGCAACGCTTGTGAATAAGTATTTAGAAGTTAAGAAAGAAGGCCTGCTTTAGCCGTTACCAACTACCGAATCTTAGCGAACAGTCTAAACTTAGAGCTACCCTTGATTTCACAAGTGGTCAAATACCTAGCATAAGGCAATGAATGTTCGGCATAGTGAATCAATGGTGTCGCCTAATCGTATTTGTTAGTTCGTTGGTGCTCTGCTGTTTATCAACAGCTAGCACTACCGCTATGGAAACTTCTGCAATAAATACAGTGGGTAGCGACACCCAAATACTCTGGCGTCCAGCCACGATTTCCAAAACCTTCCCCTCCTCGGTTTTTAACCAAGAGGATGAACTGCTACGGCTACTCAAAAGTCTGCCAGATGAAAATATACCGACCTCAACCAAATTAGTGTCTTTTAGCTTTAGTCAGGAAGCAGCGGTGCTTTATCTGGCACTCCAAGCATCAGCAAATGCAAGCAGCTCCGACTATGTACTCTATATTGATTATCCCCTTCTAGATGAAATAAAAGTCTATTCAAAAACGAATAGTAATGGGCCGAAGCTGTTATTCCACACAGGCGACTCTTTCCCGCCCTCTTCCAAGCCTATCTCTCATAGAGCTTTTGCCTTCCCCTTAATTATTCAACCAGGTGAATCTGCAGAGGTTTTCTTTGTAGCCAGATCCAGGGACACCTTACAAATTCCCGTTAACGTTTTTCCAGCGCAAGCCTTTGCTCGACACATGCAAAAAGAGCAGTACATTTTGGGC
>JAKSAW010000419.1 GCA_022361455.1 Pseudomonadales bacterium
AAAATAAATATTTTTAAATTAATAACTAGCATGTGTAATGTAAATCACTAGCATTCAATCAGAGCCAGGATCGTACTATTTAACTTTGATTTTTTTATTTTATATAAAAAAATTTACTAACCTATTTTTTTAACTTAACATTTTTATACCTTTATTTACTATCTTACCCTATTTAACTAAAAACCAAAGTATTTATCTACTACAGATAATAAACTTTATTTCTAAACCCATTCAAACTATAAAATTATAATAGGGTAGGTAAAAAGACATAAAAGATTAAAAATCAAACGTTTACTTTTTAATCTTTTAAAGATCTCTATCCTTTTAATCTTAATGGAGAATCTTTATGATACCCTGTTCGTTTTCCTAATTGTGTAATAGCACTTTCGCCCGTAAATTTTTCGTATAAACCATCTAGCATTATTATAGTCCCTACTGATATACCACCAAATGCTGTTGTATAAATACTAGTTGTTTTAAACGCACTTCAATATTTTAATAATATCCTGGGATTACAATCACCATAATCATAATTTTTTATAAATTTCATTTCTTCTTTATAAATATATGTCACTGTAATTAGTGCTCCTATCGAATACATAGGACCTAAAAATACTAATATAGGAAATACTTTACTAAAAATCAAAGTATTGCAAAATAAACCAACTGCAAACACAACCCTCGCATAACATCAATATAATAATTTTCCCCTTCTAAATTTTATAAGATCTTCTTCTAGTTTCATTAAATTAATATCAAACTGCTCCCTTTGACTCTTTGTTAGTCGTCAACAATATAAAATTCTTATAGGATTTCAACTTTTACCTTTTTTCTTCCTAAACATTTCAAATTTTATACCCTAACTGTAATTTTATACTACAAAATATTATTGTATTTTTTATATATTTATTTGGTCATAATGTTATTAACATTATTATTGATACCCCTACTACTAATACTATTATTGATATCATTCATAATATTCCTATTACTCATCTTAATAATATATTTATTATTCATAATAATCACGTACTTACATCTTTACTTAATAATCAATCTGCCATTCCTATTTTTCACTCTATTTGCTCACTATTTATTTTTCTTAATATTTCATTCTCTACTAATGATTCATTTACTACTATACTATTACTTATTCTATTCATTATTCAAAATTTTTTATTTCCTAAATTTAAATTACTAAAAATGTTTCTTATCATCTGTTACTT
>JAKSAW010000893.1 GCA_022361455.1 Pseudomonadales bacterium
ATCTGTGTTTTATGTCAAGGGGGTGTTGGAGCCCATTCACGGTCGTTTTTGATCAGGGTATTTGCGAGTATGATGATCTTTCGCATGACGGCGGTGAGGGCGACTTTGGGCCTTTTTCCCTGCTCGCGCAGGTGTTGATAGAAGGCCTTGAGGGTTGGATTGGAGCGGGCGGCGGCGAGAGCTGCCATGTAGAGGGCGTTGCGGAGGGATTTGCGTCCGCCCCTAATGTGGCGCTGGCCGCTGGTTTCGCCGGTGTCTCGGGCGATCGGGGCCAAGCCCGCGAGCAGCGCGGCGGCTTTAGGCGAGAGGGTTCCCAGTTCGGCGCAGTCGGTCAACAGCACGGCGGCGACGGTCGGCCCGATGCCGGGGATGGAGGTCAGGATCCGGCGTCGTCGTTTGAGGGCCGGGTCGTCGGCGATACGCCGCTCGATCTCGGCGCAGAGCCGTGCGATGGCGCGCTCCGCGTTGGCGATCTGTCGGCGCAGTTCGACCTTCAGGAACGCCGTCTGGGCCTCGGCGTATCGGTTCTTCAGCCTGGTCAGGTCGGCGACCGCGGCGCTTCGAGCCCGCACCAGCTCTTGCAGCGCTTCGACCTGTCTGGGCGCGGGCGGCCGGGCCTGCGGGTCGAGGGTTGCGCCCATCACCGCCAGTATCCTGGCATCGATACGGTCGGTCTTGGCGAGCGCGCCTATGGCCTCGGCGAAGAGCCGGGCGCGCAGCGGGTTGACGACCGCGACCCGGGCGCCCGCCTGGGTCAGCTTGCGCTGCGCCGTGCGGTGATATTTGCCGGTTGCCTCCATGACCACCAGCGCGGTTTCGAGCCCGGCCAGCGCCTGGATCAGGCGCTTGAGCCCGTCGCAGCTGTTGGCGATGCTCAGGTGCCGGCCGGTAGGGTGCAGATAGACATCGAGACGCTCTTTACAGACGTCGACGCCAACATAGACTGGCCTTGCCGCGCTGTGTTCGGACATGATCTTGCCTTGCATACGGGACGTGCTCCCCATCATCTGTTCA
>JAKSAW010000910.1 GCA_022361455.1 Pseudomonadales bacterium
ATCAAGTTATTAAGATTATTGCAGACGTTCGAAAGCATAAAACAGATAATAATATGTCTATGGCTGCCGAATTAGAAGAATTGACAGTTCCTAGTAATTTTAATCTGAAAGCTGCAGAAGCCGATATTCTAGGTACAACCCGGGCTAAAAAAATTCATTTTGAAAAAAGTAAGCCAGGAGAAAGCAAGGCTTGGGTTGAGATAAAATAGGTAAATTTGAGAAAATCTTATATAGAAGATGTGCAATTCACTAGCCAAATTACACAAAGATTTAAAAACAAGACTCGATTACAAGCATAAAAAGTAATCACTTTACAGTTGTGACTTATGGAGAGATGATGAACAATGGCACTTGATCAAAGACAAGTATTGTTAAAAAGAGCGCATGATGCAGATGCTGAAGAAGCGCAAATACCAGAAAAAGATCCGCATGATTTAGCAGAGGAGTTAGAGGCTTATAGACTTCAAGGTGCTGAATATACATATTATGCAGAGGAAGTAAGAAGAAAAACTGCACAAAAAAATCAAGCCTGGGAACAGCGTGCTCAAGAAAACAGGCCATCAGCTGATGAAATTGATCAAGTTTATTCTCAACGTGCTGCAGAAACAGCAGCTCGAGTTCCTTCTGAAAAAGATCTGACAAAAGCACAGAATCAAGATAAAAGAACAGAAATAGAAATTGCACAATACTTGAATAGAAATGGAACAGGCGAAGTGGAAGATCCGAAACAACCAAGACAATTTCCACCAGAATGGTATTCTTTACCTGGGAAAACAAGACCTGAAAGAAAAGAACAAGGAATTAAACCAGGGCTTTACTCTTTAGGCGAGGCTCGAGGGAGTGAAAATTTAATATTATTCGCAGATGAAGCAAAAACTGATCCTAAAGAATTATACTTACCAAAAAACCGAGGAGAAGAGTTCTATGATGCGGTAGGTACGTTACAAGACCAACTAAATACCGATCAACTTGAAACAGAAATTGCTGTTGGAGCCATGGTTCAAGGGTTGTACAGGCCTGAAGCTGAAATTGTTTTGAATTTTGTTGCTGAAGGACAAGCACCAAAGGCAGTTTTATACAGGCAT
>JAKSAW010000894.1 GCA_022361455.1 Pseudomonadales bacterium
CTTTAAGTATCAACCCAAACTAATAGTGCTTTATATCGGCATCAACGACATTCTCTATCGAGATTACCAACGCACAAACGAACTATCACAAGATCTATTTAAACTAACCGACCAAATCCAACACAAAATGCCAACAACAGATTTGGTGCTGTTGGCGGTTCGTCCTTTAGAGGGCCCTGATTTCAGCCGCGCGGTTGATCACTATAATCAACAATTAGAAAGCTATGCGAGCCACCATGGTAACGTACACTACATCAACGCAAACTCCGTTCTACTTACTGTGAACAACATCCCAAATCCAGATCTCATCATGTGGGATGGATTACATCTTAACAAAGCTGGCTATCATGCGTGGGGGAACGCGATTCGTAATAAACTGAATAACTTAGATCTTCTGTAGCACTCATTTCGCAGTCATCTAACACCTTATTGACCAAATCGGCGCCCGGGCATGTCCTGTGCAGTCATTGGTTTAAAGCCCTTTGATTCGTACAGTTAAATTGCCAATCCTCTCATTGGCGTTTTCTATTTTTAATATTTTTATAAGCCACAAAAACAAGAACAGGGGTATTACCATGAGATCGCCACTTAAGGGGTTAGCGATCGGGTTGTTGCCGTTTGCCATTATCGCTTGCGATAAAGTTGGGCACTTCCCAGATCAAGAGGAAATATGTAGCTTCGATAACGCGAGAGAAATCGAGCGTGCTGCATCCGCTGCCGTGTTTCCCGACCCAGTTATCACTTCTATTAGCGTCAATAACACTACTCTATGGCAAGCAGGCCAAAACACTCCCATCACTTTATCAGCGGGTGATATTGTTACTATTCACGGCGCAGGCCTAGGCAACGGCGTTGATGTGGATTTTTCCAAAATCATGATTGGCAATACACGCATACTAGAAACTGATCTAGTCATGTACGAGCAAAAGCTTGATATTATCGCTCAGGTTAATTTTGAAATTCCGCAGTTGCACTCTACCTGGGATAAAAATGTACTATCTTGGGCACCAGATCAAATCGAGTTTAGAGTACCGGACCACGCCAGCGATGGTGATTTGATCATTCAGGTGCAGAAGCGCACCGGCTATTTAGAATCACTGATTAGAACTGGTGAACCCCACAATGTAGTGGACGCACAAACATCTCGAATCACTGATCCAGATTTCCAACATAATTGCGATGTGGTATCGACGTTAAGTGAGGCCAAGTCCACACCGCCTATTAGCGTTGTCGTTAACAACCCCCACTTGAACGATCTAATCGATTTGGGGCGCGCAGTGTTCTGGAGCTATGATTACAACATTGGCACCGCCCACGCGGTACGAGATTTAGATTGGGAAAAGATTTTCAACTATGAAAGTACTGATCCAATTACCGGTTTAATCGCCGATCCAGTATTACTTTTTGGAGCGGTACCCACTGTACCAGGCCAAGTACCCAACGAAGCATTGGATGACGTTTATTTCGATCCTTATCCGCAGCAGAATCCAATTCCAGGTTTTTTAACACTACAACCACAACTTACCAAAGGCTTAACACGCAACACCGGCTGGACCGGCTATCGCTATGCAGAATCAAACCATCCCTTTGCCGGAAAAGGCGAATGGATCGGCTTTAACTGTGCCTCATGTCACGGCTACCAAATAACTTATGAAAATGCGCCGGGTACTACTGTGACAAAAGTTATCCCCGGTTTACCTAATCCAACCTGGAGTATGAAGTGGGCCCTCTTGGATAAATTTGAGGGGATTCGTACAAACGAAAAAGGTCCAGTTTGGACTGACGGCACTTCAAGAAGCATCGACAAAACCATGCTGATTTATCATATGCCGCAAGGTACTGGTGAACATAATATCGTCCGAGCGGTTGGTGAGGGTAGCCATACTGATAACGACTATCAATTCTCACCCATTGCGATTCCCAACGTGACCAATTACATGGCAATACGACGCTCGCTATCCCATACAGAGTCATATGTTGGATTCGAAGGATCCTATATCCATGCTGAGGAGCCGGATGGCGCTATGGGATCCATGGACAAAGAATCCCTAGAAGCGTTAACCGCCTACATGACCATACTGGATCAAGATGATGATGATCTGCGTAACGCCGGTTTATATCGCTGGCTATCGCAAAACGATCAGCTCACTGCACAGGCAGGTAGCACTCCCAGTGAAGGCGAGTTTGTTCAAGCTGGCTGGCAGAACTACCCAGGTATAGTTGCTGAAGTGAATAAAGGTAAAGCAGTGTTTGATCGAGATTGTGCAAACTGTCATGCGGACGGTTTAGGTTCGCACACCAACGAGAAAATGATTCGTTTAGATGAAGTAGGTCGTTTCTTCGCTCCAACCATCTATCAAAAAGAAACCCAATCTATTCGCGCCACTTTTTTGCGCGATCTTTACTGGGTTCAGCATCGTGGCCTACTGAGCGACGGGCACGTTCGCAACTTAGAAGATCTAGTGGATCCCGATCGTTGTAGCTCTGGTACGGATCTCTATAACGCCTATTACACACTTCATCCGCCATTAAACACACCCAAAGGTGGACCGGATCATCCTGACCCATACCCCGCATACCAAAACAAAGGGGACGTGTTTAGAGTACCAAAAGCAGATTCCACCTTTGCAAATGACACTGGGGACCGCCAAAATCGCTTTACTGAACGCCATAAGTATTTTGTGGAAGTGCCTTGGGATGAAGACTTCTACTATTGGGACTACCAAAAAATGCGTAGTGAATATGGCCCCGGCGAGTTAGGTACTCCAGCGCCAATTGGTATGCCCGATGCACCGCATCCATGGTGTACTCAAGCAGATGACATTGCTACCTTAACTCAATATCTATTAACGCTTTAAGATCCTATAAAACCGAAAGAAAAAAGGCGTCTTATGGCGCCTTTTTATCATTCCAATTTAAACGAAGTAAACTTAATCCGCTAAAGAGTCCACAATTTGGATAGTATTAGCAATTACCTTTGACCAACCAAAAGCATTACTAGCATACTTGGCTGCATTCTCTGAGAATGTCGCCATTAAGTCCGCATCACTAATTAATTTAATAATGGCACTGGCCATAGCCTCAGCATCCCCCTGCGGCACCACAAACCCCGTTTCTTCATGCCAAAGCATTTCTGGAGCACCACCAGCATCAGTGGACACCACCGGTAATCCATGGACTTGAGCTTCGCAAATGCTTCTTCCCATGGTCTCAGTGTGCACGTAGGTATATCCATCACCTTGCTTGTGAATATCTTTTGAAGAGGATAGATAAATATCAGAGGCTAAATAGAAACCAGGAATCGTTTCCGGTGGCTGCTTGCCCAAAAACAAGCAGTAATCTCCAAGCCCATAGTCTTCTATACGCTTTTGCAAAGATTGCTCTAGAGGCCCATCTCCAACCATATAGAATCGAAACTCATGACCGTTATCTCGTACAATTTTCATTGCATCAATAGCATCTTCTAAACCTTTAAAGTCCACTAGACGCCCACAACAAATGATTGAAAAAAGATTCTCGGTTTCGGGAATGGCCGGCGTAGCATTTTCGGAAACAGAACCACGCTCACAGCCACCCTTGATAACCGCCAGCTTTTGCTCACTTAAGCCACAATCCACACTGCGTCGCAAACTATATTCGCTATTTAAAATCAGCCGATCTAATGAATTCAGATGTTTAAGAAAAGCTGCTCTTTCTGTTTTATTATTGCGCGCATGGAAAAAGATGTCGTTGCCACCAGATCTGGCAACCTGTCGGTAACCCTGCTTTTTGAATCGTTCGTAGTGAGGATGTAAATCAAGCGTGTTGTGATAAATCAGTGTGCGACTTGGATCAAAATCTGAAGAGCCAAATGCAGATTGCATGGTTTTTAATTTCTTGGTCTGCTTTTTTGTCACCATGTAAACATCTAACTTATTGTCGCCAAAAGCCATCTCGCGATGTTTTTTAAAAAAGCCTGCATTACCTTGAGACACAACAAAAACTTTAAATCGTTCCTGCTCTAGTAAAAAGCGAATCAAATAAAAAGCATTAGTCTCGATACCACCAATATGCTCTGGTGGTAATCGTTTAGAATAGAGAATGATATTTTCGATTTGCATTAGCTATCAATAACCTTATAGCTCTCGACTTCAACCCCAAATAACCCCGAGATCACGCCTGCAGATTTACAAACCTTAAACCAAGATCGATTACGTCTTTTCTTATTATTAAGTGCAGCCATCACCACAGTTGCTAACGATTTCACCAGCAGGTGATAAAGGTTAGAGAAAAGTATCTTTGCAGGGCTAACACCATCATGTTTCTTTCGCCAGGCTTCGGTAATACCTGCCCTGAACTTTCTTTTTGAAATCCAGCGAATAGTCGCACGAGACTCATGAACCTTTTCATAAACCGTAGATTCTGCACAGCGCACTATACTGACACCTTTAGCCTTCGCTTGGGTAAAAAATATGGTATCCGTTCCACCAGCTAGAGGATTACTGTCATCAAAGCGTAAACCAAGCTCTTTAGTTAAACGAATTGGAAAGAGCACATTATTAGTGGCGCAAGAAGTGAGTTCTTTACCTGTTGCTCTTGGCTTACGTTGCAAAGATTGCTGAATATGCTCAGGACAGCCCTCTGGGAAAATCGAAATAACCTGCCCAGACACAACGATATCACCACCTTCTTGTAAGCAGTAATCATAGGTGTTCTTAAGCCAATCACTGGCAACCCACTCATCGTCATCAATAAACGCAATGTAATCAGCATCGATTTCA
>JAKSAW010000470.1 GCA_022361455.1 Pseudomonadales bacterium
CAAGCTAAAACAGACCAGCATGAAGCGCGTAAAAACGCTATTTGCGAGCCTAATCAAGCTGAGGCGTTGATTGGTTTTTCTTGGTGGCACTACACATTTCCTGAGACGCCCGTCTAGTTTGAATTCTATGACATTTTACAACGAAGATGTAGAATTGAGCACCAATTAGTGATGCCTTCAGTAATGAGCACCAATCATAGGTATATAGCGTGAAAGACCGGTTAGATAATTTAGAGATGAGAGTCGCCTACATGGACGATACCGTTGATGCTCTCAACGACATTGTGTGTCGACAGCAAGATCAAATCGATCTATTGACGAAAAAGCTTGAACGCAGCCAACAGCAATTGGAAGCCCTAATGCCACTGTTGATGGAAAACCCAGACGACGAGCCGCCACCGCCCCATTACTAGCGCTTGCTTCATTGCATGAGTACTGCGGCGCTAAATCCCCAACACTCGCTTAACAAAGGGCACTGTAATTGCTCGTTTTTCAGACAAGGATGTGTGATCAAGATACTCAATAATGCGTTGTAGCGAAGCGGTGTCTCTAGCACTGCGCTGCATTATAAAATCTGCCACATCCTCGTTAAGATGAAAACCCCGCTGCTGTGCTGCCTGAGTGAGTAATTGCCGCTTTTCAGAATCGCTTAATCCAGAAACCCTATAGGTTTCCCCTGCATTCAATCTAGATTTCAAGTCTGGCAATTGAATGGCAATACCCTGAGGAGAACTCTTGGCGCTGAACAGTAATGAAGTATTTTCCATGGCAGCACGATTATAGAAATGGAACATGGCCTCTTCCCATTCCTCGTGACCTGCCAGTGCATCGATATCATCCAATGCCACCACATCCATATGCTCTAAGCCTTCGATCGCCTCCGCAGGTAATTCGCGAAGTTGCTGGCAACTTAAGTAAATGCCTTGAATATGATTTTGCTGCAACTGCTGACAAACCGCCTGCAGCAGGTGGCTTTTACCACTACCCTGCTCCCCCCATATATAAACGTTACCCGCAGGTGAAGTTTCGGATAATGCACCCTCGGCCAACATTTTCAGACGCGCCACTAGCTGTTGGTTTGAACCTTCCACAAAGGAATCAAACGCAAAGGCCAAAGGCTGAATGATATTGAGAGTAAGTTGCTGATTCATACCAAGGTAATCAGATTAAGTCGGAGGGTGATAATAGCGACTTAGACTTAGAAAGTCATGAAGGGGTTTAGGACCGAGATTCTTTAGTTTTAACAATAC
>JAKSAW010000685.1 GCA_022361455.1 Pseudomonadales bacterium
ACTCAGACATGAGCTTTTCAGTCAGCTGTGAACAAACCGGTTTAGAGTATAACGGCACTAATTTAAACAAATTATTCTGTCAGCGTCGCAATCTACTATCCCCTCGCTTCATTAAAATGATACGCGATATTCTCCGATTTAATGAGCAAAGCATCGCAGATCTAGAAAGCGGAAAAATAGATAAGAACGAAACGCTAGCACAATATTTGTCTAAGAATAATTACTCAGAAGTATTTATTGAGAAATACATTGTGCCTATGGGAGCCGCGATATGGTCCTCTGGACGGGCCGCGATGAATGACTTTCCAGTGTACTTTTTTATCCGCTTTTTCAAGAACCATGGGATGCTCAATGTAGATGATCGCCCTACTTGGAGGGTTATTAGTGGTGGTTCTGCAACTTATGTCGACAAAATCACCCAAGGGTTCAGTGACAGAATACATGTCAATGACGGCGCTTCCTCGGTTTCCCGCAGCGATGAAGGCGTGGTGGTCACCACCACAAAGGGTAATCTTCATTATTTTGATCAGGTTATTTTCGCTACCCATAGTGATCAAGCTCTAAAAATTCTAGAAGCTCCTACTGACATCGAAAAGCAAGTTCTAGGGAATATTCCTTATCAGGATAACGAAGTCATTCTACACACTGACGAGAGCCTTTTACCCAAGAAAAAACTGGCATGGGCCGCCTGGAATTACCATATCCCTAAGGAAGAGCAAGACACTGTAGCCCTAACTTACGATATGAATATTCTTCAGAATTTTCGAACTAACGGTACCACCTTTTGCGTGACTTTGAATAAAACTGAGGATATTGATCCGCAAAAAATTATCAAACGTTTTAATTATGCGCATCCGGTATTCACGCCCGACACTATAAATGCCCAAGAAAATTTCTCCGCCATAAGCGGAAAAAACAGGACCCATTATTGCGGCGCTTACTGGTTCAATGGCTTTCATGAAGATGGTGTTAAAAGCGCGCTTCGGGTTTGTGAAGCCTTTGGTGAGTCGCTATGAACAAGATAGCGCCATTGCCAATCACCGAGCAAGGAGTATATACCGGCACTATACGCCACCGACGTCATACACCAGTATCTCATGAGCTGAAATATCTAATCTATTACTATTATTTAGATTTAGATTCTATCGATTCTCTCCATGAGTCTTATTCGCTGTTGGGCAAACGACGTTTAGCCCCTCTTTCTTTGCAGATGAAGAACTATTTTTCTCATGATCAAGAGAGCAATGCCAAAGCGACTAAACACGAAAACAGAACGGGGAAAGCAACCAAATCTTTTATTTGCAATTTTATCGAAGCGAAAACCGGCTCTCAATTTGATGGCAAAGTAATGATGCTCACACAGTTGAGCGTGTTTGGATATTGTTTTAATCCTGTCACCTTCTATTACTGCTTTGACCAATCAGACAACCTTCAGTACATATTAGCCGACATCAACAACACCCCTTGGGATGAACGCTACTGCTATATTCTCCCCTGGGAAAATTCGCCAGCCGAAAAGAACAAAATTGCCAAGCAATTTAAGTTTAATAAGAGCTTTCATGTCTCGCCATTTAATCCCATGGACATGAGTTATCGATGGTGCTTAAGCGCTCCAAATGAGCGACTCTCCATTTATATGGAAAATCACAAAGATAACAGCAAACACTTCGATGCCACACTTTTGTTGGATTACGAGCCTTTAACCAACCAAGCAATGGCGAAAACTCTAGTCAACTTCCCCCTTATGCCACTAAGAATATCAGTTGGCATATATTGGAACGCCCTGAAACTCTGGCTTAAACGCAGTCCCTTTTACGACCACCCAAACAGCAACGACAATTTAAACACTCAGTCCACGGAGGCCAACAATGGCAAGCTCATCCACTAACTCGTTTACCGGAACCAAGGAAACTTTGACTGATACTAGTAGCCTCAAATTCCTTCACAAGGTTTGTCGCAAAGCCATTATTGGTCAGCTATCTAAACTACACACTGGATCACTTTCAATTAAAGATCCTATTGAAACGTTCGACTTCATTGGAGAGCATCCTGGGCCTGCCGCAGAAATTGTCATCAAAGACTTCGAAGCCTACAAAGAAATCGCATTGGCAGGAAGCATTGGTGCCGCTGAATCCTATATGACAGCTGATTGGTCCAGCGACAATTTAACCAATGTTATCCGCGTAATGAGCCTAAACATGGACATACTCGAATCCATGGAAAGTGGTATGGCACAACTGATGATGCCATTTTTAAGGCTCACTCACTGGATGAATCGTAATTCAACCAAGGGAGCAAAACGCAACATCGCTGCTCACTACGATCTCGGTAATGACTTTTTCGAACTGTTCCTAGATCCAACCATGATGTACTCAAGCGGTGTTTTTCCCACGACTGAAAGCACCATGCAAGATGCGTCTGAAAATAAAATGCGCCTTATCTGTGAACAATTAGACTTGAAACCACAGCATCATGTGGTGGAAATAGGATCTGGTTGGGGATCAATGGCTATTTATATTGCAGAAAACTATGGTTGTGAGGTGACAACTACCACCATATCAAAGGAACAATACGAATATGCAAGACAGCGTATTAAGGATAAAGGCCTAGAAGATCGTATTCACTTGCTTTTAGAGGACTACCGAGATTTGGAAGTTCCGAAAGGTAGCAAAGGTTTTGATCGTTTAGTATCAGTTGAGATGATAGAGGCAGTAGGACATCAATATTACGACGAATACTTCGCAACTATTGATAGTTTGCTTGCACCCCACGGCCTTGCGTTGATACAAGCAATTACCATCGAAGATCACCGCTACCAAAAAGCAAAGAACCGTGTTGATTTTATCCAAAAGTACATATTTCCGGGAAGTTGTATCCCAAGCATCTCTGCTATCACCTCCTCTACGGAAAAATCTTCAGTATTGCGTTTAGTGAAGCAACATGATTTCGCCGATCATTATGCTCGCACCCTAAAAGCATGGCATGACAGGCTTAACGAAAACCGTGAGGAAATTACCTCAAAAGGTTATGACGAGGTGTTTTTCAGAATGTGGCAGTTCTACTTAAGCTATTGCGAAGGTGGCTTTAAAGAAAGGGCAATTGGTGTGTCTCACTTACTATTTGCTAAAACACTAAATCGTACTCAACCTAGACTAAACGGTTAGAAGCAAAGATGGCGCGTATAAACATATACAACTTCTTATATTTTGAAGCGGCTTGGTTTGCATGTGTTTTTCTCACATCAAACCTTGCACTTTTGTTAATTGCGCCATTCACGATTATCCAATTAGTTTGGGGAAAGAACTGGCAACTCGATCTCAGAGTTTCTTTCACTTTCACATTAGTGGGGGCAATCGCAGAATCATTTGCTTTAGGAACAGGGGCCATGGTTATCGCCGGCAACTATTCCTACTTCCCTCCCCCTTGGTTACTGGCGATGTGGTTTTGCTTCGGTTTAGCGACTAACTATTCACTAGCTTGGCTGCGCACAATTAAGCCGTCACCTATATTTGTTCAGAGTTTGTTTGCTGGCCTATTTGCCCCGGTAGCTTACATTGGTGCTGAAAAGCTTGGTGCGGTGGAGCTCAGTCAACAGGGGTGGCTGATGATTGCTTTAATATGGGCTATTGCTTTTCCCTTAGCAATGCTGATTACCACTCCAACTCGGGCGCTTCGACATGAAAATATTTAAAGTGATTGCCCCTTTTGTTTTCGTGGTCCTAGCAACACATGCAACCTTGTCCCATGGAGCGATAAGTTTTATGGGAAAGGCTTTCAATCCCGACACAGAAGCATTTCTCTACAGGGAGATTCATTGCGAACCAAAAAGCGACCAACCGGCTCAAGTGGTTTACTTGACCGAAGAGGATGTGGTGCTGGCCAAGAAGAAGTTTGCAATTTCCAGCAAGAAAGATATTCCGAATCTCGCCAATATGGAACATCTGAAATGGTTGCCTCAATATCAGTTTACCCATTTAGAATTTGGCATCAGTGAAGCAGTCTCATTTCTTAATGGAAATATATTGTTGGAGCGAAAAACACAAAAGCAAGACTCGCCCGAAAGCAAAACTCTAAATCCGAGCAGTCTCAGTGTTGATAAACCATTAATAGCCGATGCTGGCTTTGACACCTTTATAAAGTCCCATTTCGACGAGCTAATGAATGGAATCTCAAAGAAAGTGGTTTATTTATCTGCTCCTAGATTGAGTGAAATCGACTTCGTCATCAGTTATGAGAAAACTAAGGACAGCTTAGCTATCTTCAGCGTTTATCCTGACAACTTTGTTATACGTTGGCTGGTAGATCCGATCCGTGTTTCCTATGACATCAAAACGAAGCGACTCATGAGATTTGAAGGCTTAACCAACGTTCCAATGACACCAAAAAAGAATTTTATCGCCGACATTAACTACCAATATTCAGACTTTTTAAACGAAGGGCCTTTCAATGACTTCTGCAACTAGAATCTGTATTTACCTAACTACATTGCTGCTAATAGCGCTCACTGGTGCTCTTATCTATGCCATTACTGAGGGAGACTTCTCCACTAGCGGACCAATTCTTTTTGGCAGCCCCTGGGGAATAATGACGATCGTTGACTTATACGCTGGTTTCTTGCTATTCGCTATGTTCATTTACGCAACCCATAAAGATACTTTTAAAGCCTCCCT
>JAKSAW010000378.1 GCA_022361455.1 Pseudomonadales bacterium
AAAGGTGGCGTTGTTTTAAATGGTAAAGAAGTCAATGAGCCTGGCCCAGAAAGAGCTGTTGTTTTTCAGAACCACTCACTATTACCTTGGTTAAGTGCATACGAAAACGTTGAATTAGCGGTTAAGCAAGTTTTCGGTAAGAGCAAATCTAAAAAAGAAACCAAGGAGTGGATTGAGCACAATTTAAAATTAGTGCATATGGACCACGCCATGGACAAGCGACCTGATGAAATCTCAGGTGGTATGAAGCAACGTGTGGGTATTGCTAGAGCATTGGCTATGCAACCAGAAATTTTGTTAATGGATGAGCCTTTTGGTGCATTGGATGCACTAACTCGTGCGCATATGCAAGATTCGTTAATGGAAATTCAAAACGAATTAAATAATACCGTGATTATGATCACTCATGATGTTGACGAAGCTGTGCTTCTATCTGATCGCATCGTGATGATGACGAATGGACCTGCAGCCACCATTGGTGAAATTCTTGATATTCACCTGGAGCGTCCACGCGATCGAGTTTCGTTAGCTGAAGACCCTGAATACACACACTTGCGTTCAGAAGTCTTGAAGTTCTTGTATGAGAAGCAACGAAAAGTTGAAAACTTACCGCAGAAGAGCACCACTGCTGAAGCTTCAAGTGGGGATAGCGACAGCAAAGATAGTAAAGATACAAAAGCAGCCTAGTTTTTAACACCTTCCGGGTACCTAATCATTGGGGTTTCGGTGCCCAAGTTCCTTACCTTTTTATTATTTGCGCAGTAAAGATTTAAAACCAAAAGGAGAAGTAAGCATGAAAAAACCTTCTAAACATGTATTAAGCGGCGTTTCTTTAGCGGTAATGCTAGCGAGCAGCCAAGCGGTTGCAGCTGATAGCATTGCTGAAGCTTTAGAAAGCGGGAAGGGTTATGGGGATTTTCGTCTTCGCTATGAAAACGTTGATCAAGATAGAACTGATGTAGATGAGGCAACTGCAGTTACACTTCGTTCCAGAATTGGCTACAAGACTGGTTCAATATCTGGATTTTCTGGCTTAATTGAGTTTGAAGATTCTCGAATTGTAGCTGGCCAAGATGAGTACACTGTTGGTCCTACTGGTTTCAACCCTGGCGAGTATTCAGTCATTGGTGATCCAGAATCTACAGAGCTAGATCAAGCTTTTCTTCAATACAAGAGTGATATGGCAACCGTTAAACTTGGCCGACAAGTTTTAACCTTAGATAACCATCGCTTTGTTGGTCATGTAGGTTGGAGACAAGATCGTCAAACCTTTGATGCACTCTCCGCTGTTGTTACACCTGCAGACGGTTTAACACTTACCTATGCCTATCTAGATCAACGCAACAGAATTTTTGAAGAAGTGGCTGATGTTAACTCAAAAGACCACCTATTTAACGTTGGATACAAAACTCCTTTCGGTAAATTGACTGGTTACGCATACCTATTAGAAGTGGATCAAGAAGCTGATAATGCATTGGATACTTATGGTGTTCGCTTTGCTGGCTCAACTGATGCTGGTGACTTGAAGGTGCTATATGGTGCAGAGTTTGCGACTCAGACCAAAGAGGCCGAAGGTGCAGAAGACGTTGATACCGATTATATGATGGTGGAAGGTGGTGTAGTTGTTGCTGGTATCACTTTAAAAGCTAATTATGAAGTGTTGGGTTCAGATGATGGTAATGGTGGTTTTGCAACGCCTTTAGCAACGTTGCATAAGTTCAATGGTTGGGCTGATATCTTTTTAGGTACCCCAAGTGTTGGTCTCGTAGATTTAACGCTCTCCGCTAGCGGGAAGCTAGGTGGTGGTAAGTGGGTTGTTGCATATCATGATTACGAGGCTGACGATGCTGAGTCAGGTGCTGATGATCTTGGTGATGAAATCAACCTTCTTTACGCCAAGAAGTTCGGTAAAAACTACAACGCTGGTATCAAATACGCGGCTTACTCCGAAGGTGATGTCGGAGTTGATACTGACAAGCTATGGGTTTGGGTTGGTGCTAAGTTCTAATCAACGTGCTTAGTCTAGCGTCCAAACACTAAGTTTCATTTAAGACGCTTTAGTCTCCGCAACAAGCGGGTCGTTCCCTAATATAAGGCGGCCCGCTTTTTTTGGCTTTAATTTTTTGCCAGC
>JAKSAW010000897.1 GCA_022361455.1 Pseudomonadales bacterium
ATCCCACACTGATGGGAACCCATAAAGGCGGATCAATGTTTTGTGGTTTGTGTTCTTTTAAGTACTCATAAAAGCCTTGTATAGACTGCACACCCACCGGATCAGGATCCACTACATAAGCGGCTGCTTCGTATAAATTCTCATTACCAGCATTGGTTGCCTGAAATTCCGAATTGTAGGTAAGAAACGCTTCAATAGTTTCGTTAGTCAGTGCGCCCGCGAGCGCACTGACTGATGTTTGCATCAAAAAGAAAAATAAAGTGATGCAGGACGTAATTCGCTGCCAAGGGCGGAATTGAGATTGCATTTCGTTAGACTGCTTTTTCATTGGTCGTCCCTTCCTATTCGTTCCACCAGCTAGCGATGTATTCGTCGTAAACGTTTTGGGCTGCTGTTTTTGCATCTTCCCAAAAGTCCATTAGTACGTCCCACATATAGATTATTTCAGTTTCGGAACGACTAGTCGTTGTAGATCCTTGGCAATTAACCCCATACTTACCAGTTCCCTGACAGAGCTTTTCCTTCCAGCTAAGTTTGTATTTGTCAACATGCTCAAGGTTATCGGTTGTCCGCTTGGAAAAACCAGTAAATTGGATTTCGCCCTGAGGGTGCTCTGTTTCTAGGATTTGGGCTTTGATAATTTCGAATTGGGCTAGTATCCAGTCTTCTGCTTGCGCTAAAAATTCATCGAAGATGGAAATATCTTCCGCCTTGAATGAAGATTCGTCTCCGTAGGCGTTGCCATGGATATAGAATAGGGAATCACCTTCCATATCTTCGAGGATTGTGTCTTTTCTTTGCCAGCCCCCCACTACCAGTGAATTGTTTGGATCATCAGCAAAGAGCCAGGATTGACGCACTTTTCTATGTCCATCTTCTGTTAAAAGAACGCCTAAACTATTAACAGCATCAACTACTAAATGCGCATCACCAAACACCTCAAAGTAAGCGGTATTATTTACAAATCCAGTACCGCTAATTTGAAAGTCTCCCATTGACAAGATCAACCCAGGCGGTGAATTAACTTTGGTTTTTAATGTAAATACCGCAGCTTCGCTTTCTTCCTTCACCTGAAATACTCGACCATCATCTTGCAAATGTTCGTATGTTATAGAGCTGTCCCAATCATTCACGAACTCAAGGAAAGCCTCTGTTCTATATCGCTCGTTACTCAAAACATTCGATTGGATCGATAACAACGCTGGATCACCGTTGCGTTTTTCAGACTGATTCACTCTAATAACCGCAGAGGCATTAATTAACTGCTCTTGAGTAACTATATAAAGTTCTTCTTCCGCAGAGATAGACACTTGATTAACTAAACCTCGATTGTATTCAAAGCCTCCACTCTGATTAGCTGTAACCCAATAATTATTGATGTTTTCCAA
>JAKSAW010000693.1 GCA_022361455.1 Pseudomonadales bacterium
CAAGCACAGCCCACTCCACTGGTGGATTGCGCGCCAAAAACCGAAGGAGAAGTCCCCTGTTGGCGGGCGCGGCGCTTAAATCCCCACACTGTCACTTCAGTCCATATCGTCGCACTGGCGCATTGTCCCCCGCGCCCACCAACCAGCGTCTCACACCAAACCTTAATAAAAACAGATACAATGTAAGGTTACTCATAACGTAACCTTCAGTCAATTCTCTAGCCCGACAGCGTTTTGAGATTGCGCTTTAAAGTGCTCCCTGTCAGCGCACGTGTCGGTCTCGCACCAGGTCGCCTCAGAACCTCGGACGCGCCATCACGATGGCGCCGCGCGCGCAGTGCGCGCCCGCGCATGCATGTCGCACATGCGAATCCTGGTGTCTTTGCCGCCACGGCGCGCGGGCGGCCCTACGGCTCCGGCGTAGCGGCGCGCATCTCGAAATCGTCGTCGCCCACCACTTGCGTCAGCGGTAGGCACCCTTCTGCACGCTCGATGGGGACCACGACCCCTTCGCGACCGCTCCCGAACGTTCCCGCCTCCGAAGGATTCACAGAATCCCCGCTCACGCTCTCGGACTCATCTCGAAATTCGTTACTCTTCTCGCGTGCGATCGTTCGTCGAACTGACCCGCTGCCTCGGGGCTGCACTTCCTCCATCGAGTCTCTTCGCCACGACGCCGTAGTGGACCGCAAAACGGCCGCCATCCACTCCCCATGCGCCAGCTCCGTCGTCGCTTCCACAGCGATCCCGTCTCGGCGCCTCGCTTCTGCAGCTCGAATCGGAAACGCCACCTGTATCGACAGCGTGAAAACGCCTCCGACCATTCGGCCGGGTTCCAGATTCACTACGTGGACGCCTTCGCTTTCGAGACGCTGCCGGATTAGCGACAACGTGCGGGCCAATGGCAGCGCGTCGCTCCCACCACGAGGCATCGTGACGAGCGTTCTGGTGCGTTGCGGCAGCTCCGAGTTTCTTTCTGCGGCTTCAACTCAACAGAAACGACTTTACGCGTTCACAATTCACGCAAAAGACAATAAACTCATCATGGCAAGTAAATACTCGCCTTTCACCGGCACAGAATAATACTTACCCTCCCATAACATGCAAATCACATCATGGGGTGGCAGTACATACAAATGTCGCAAGTAAACTCGTCACAAAAGGCCATGAATTCAAAGGGAAGGCTGTCGGTCGTCGTGGATGACGTCACGCACGTCATTAGAATATTCTGCAGCTGCAGCTTCTTAAAATAGAGGCATGATGCCATCTCATAGACGATACTCGTACAGCGAATACATTTCTGTCACTTTTTCGCGCTTAAAAATGGTTTCTTTCCACAATAGTCGGTCGCGCGCTGCGGTCCGTGGTACAGAAAAGATAATCATCTCCGGTCATCCCTTATTAAAGGAGATGTTATCAGAGCATGAAATAAGAATGCAAGCGAGGGAAATA
>JAKSAW010000238.1 GCA_022361455.1 Pseudomonadales bacterium
CGAGAGACTTAGACTTTGGCGAACGACGCGAAACAGCAACGCAAGCAACAGATACTGGCCCATGCTAGAGCCATTATTTCCGAGCAAGGTGCAGCAGCGCTGCATATGAAAGAACTGGCAATCTTTGCTGAAGTGCCAAGAGCAAGCTTGTACAGAACCTACTCCAGCAAAGAACACATCATTAGTGATATCACCCTCGAATGGGGCTTGTCGCTGGTAAGCCGCCTGCAGGCAAATTCACCGCGAGGGAAAACAAATGGCGCTCGAATAAAAAGCGTTTTTAAGAGCATCTTGCGAGAGGCCGACGACAACCCATTACTAATAGGCGCAGTGCTCGATAACCTATTGTCTGCCGATGCTGCCACCCAGAATATGCAAATGGAATTCGAAAACCTGCTACCTGCCTTGCTGTCTTCTGCCATCGAATACGATGGCATTCCGGATAGCCAAAATATCATGGATGTATTATTGCGCTTGCTATTGGCAAATCTTCAATTGTTGAGCGCAGGAAGAAGTACACTTAAGGAAGCCCTTGCTAATATGATCTACACATCAGAAAAGCTAATGGGGAAAGAATATTGGGAATCAGCCTGTTGAGGAAGATAAGGCTGAGCACATAAGTACTCAGCCATTTAGCACTATGCTATTGCGAAACCGCCGTACGTTGGATAGAACCCATTTGGCGAACCCAAGGCGAGTTATTCTGCAAGCGATTCGATAAATTATTCAGGGCGACTTGCGCCTCACTAAAGGTAGCGAAATTTCCATAAATCACGTTATACCAATTTTGCCCACGGTATTTACTGACATTAAATGCGATGGGATATTCTTGTAAGTCTTGCTTATATTGATTCACAAAGTTCATCATCGACCGTTCTCGGTATACACCCACCAGTTGAATGGCGTAGTGCTCTGGATTGCGCTCCGCTATCCATTGTGCCCCCTTTACTGGAATTGCCGGTATTACTTGAGTAGCAGTATTATCTTCAGGCCCATAAACACTAAGTTGCAGCGAAGCCACCTTATCAGCTAACGCTTGTAATGATTCTGTTGTGGCCTGGTTCTTAATAGATAGATTGGTAGACGTATCTGATACTTTGGTCTGCAAGGCCGTAATCTTGGAAGACAAAGCTGCTTCGGTTGATGCAATTTCTGACTTGGCAGCCATGCGATCATTCAACGAACTTTCTAAATTCTGAAGTTTGGAATCGATCTCGCTACTCACTATCTCGGGTGTAAAATCACTTTGATTCCAGTGCAAATATGTGATCACACCGTAAGCTACCAGAATCATGCTAGCCAATACGCCGGTAGCAATCATAAAGTTCTTTTTGTTTAAGCGCTGTTGAGTCGCTTGGTCCACTTTAGTGGTATACAGGTCATCGGCAATTTTATTGGTGCTAACTTCTAGGTTATCTAGCCCCTCTGCAAACACCTGCTGTGTCTTGCTTTGTTTGTCTTGCTCGCTGGCAAGTTCGTCTATTTTTTCGTTGAAGCCTTGCTGTAAAGCATCAATGTTGCTACGAGATTCTTCCAACTCGGCGTGAATACTCTGAATCGTGGCTTGATGTACGGCTATTTGCGAATCAACTCCCATCAACTCTTCGTTGAGCACTCTTAATGAACGCTTTAAACGCCCATCTAGGTCTTCAACTAGTTCTTTGTTCTGTTCTGCGTCTTTGAGTAGCTGCTCGTTAATCTGCGCAATCTCTTGCGTAACCACCGTTGTTCTCGAACTGATATCACCAATAGCGAGTTTAAAGTTACCCTCGGATTGCCTGTATTGCTTCGCAAGATCATCAATATTGGCTTCCAACTGATCAATTTTAAAGTTGATATCATGAGCGAATGATTTCTGTTCTGCGCTAGATTGAGGCATTTCTGCTACTTGCGCTTCATTTGTGGGATCAACATCTATTGTTTCTATTTGCTCTGAAACTAACTCCTGAGGCTCTAGCGTTGATTGTTCTGTATCGATAGGTTGAGTGCTTTGGTTCATAATCCTTTGCTCCTAAATGACAACTACATTGCAACTACTGCATATAACGGCACGATAGCGACAAATTGAAAGGGGTTTAAGACAAGAAAATAAAAACTGGTTAAGTAATGCGCGCTCAGCTAACGCTAAGCGCCAAGGCTAGAATGACTCCTAAAAAGACGTTAATAATTGGCAAAGTGGGCCTGCGCTTATTTTAAGCGTTGAAAACCCTCTGGGACGCTGATATCAAATCGGTCACTGCAAAATTAAAGCCAATGGGCGTCAAGCGACACACTAAGTTAGCCTTAAACTATGATAGGAATGTGATCGTACAATAGTGAAAATGATTTATCTTTAAAAATAGGATCTATTCAGCATTCTTAATCCGGCAACGGAAAAATTAACTCAGATTGTCCCAACTCAAGCGATGTGCGCAGAAAGTGTTTTAGTTGGGCTCTCACCGTTGGTGCATAGATTTCATCTGAAAACATAAAACCATGATTGGAGGTATCATACTGAAAAAATCCCGAGCCCCAATAGGGTGGTTCAAGTTTTTCTTCAGTGCCGGCATCCCACACATAGGGAATCATCTGCGGCCACCCTCCCGCTCTAGCAAGTGCTGCTCCGGATGCACCGCTCACTGTGCGATCGAAAGCACCACCAATTTGAATGGTATCGACAAACTGTTGCTGATATTTACGTTGGTAGTAAATATAAACACCGGGGTCAGACGCATCTAAAATACTTTGAAAGACAGAGCCGGTTAGATAAACCAAATGGTTAAGATCTGACTTTTCACTAATACGATCAATAAAGCGTGCAAATAGTCGTATTGTTTGTACGATTTGATGCTCATAGGCAACCTCAGAAAACCTTGCACCACCCACACCAAAGATGCGCCCACGAATATCTGATTCTGAGCCAACAAAAACGCCGCCTTGTAATGAACCGAGTGATATTCCCATAAAATAAATATTATCAACATCAAAGTCGGGAATGCCATCGCCACCTTCAGGTATTACATCAACCTCAGCTAAAGATTGAATAGCTCTTTTCAGCCATAAATATCCCACAGCGGATTCGCGGCCATTATCTCGCCAAGCTAAAGGCGCCATAAAATTGTAGTAACAGAGTACTCGCCTTATATCATCGGCATTGGGCCAGGAGCGATCCCCATGACAAAAAGAATCCATGGAAACTCCTGCAAAGCCAGCCTCGGCATAAAGCTGTGCCTGGTTTCTTAAAGAATCATGATTACCATTGGTACCGTGCGCATAAATCACTAATGGATAGGGTTGCTGATACTCTATTACCTCATTATCGGGCAAAGAGATGAGCACGCTGATATCGTCAAAGCTCTGTACGTTTAAATTATTTTCGCGGTCTTTTTGCCATACACCCCAAAAATTTCTAAATGATGGCGTGGCTAGGGTAGCATTAACAAATCCTGACACAGATCCCTCGTAAGTTCTTTCTTCCTCCCAGTCCCAGAATGTCGGGGCTTCCTCCATAACAAGCGCTGACATGATGTCTTTCACCTGATCCATATCAGGAGTGATAGATAGCGTATTAAATTCAGCGAGGGATAAGATTTGCTTAGGCTCTATACCAACATTTGACAAAGCAGTCATGGATTGTTGATAGTCAATCGATATTGAATCATCGACACCTTCACTTTCGATAAGCCGCTGCAGATGGGATGAAGATATCAGACAAACACCTTCATCAGTACGTAATTGCTGAGTGGCAACTGCGACGTAGCGAGTATTTTCCAACAAGGGTACCAATGGGGTGAGGCGGATATGATTCTTATCGATATTAATGCGCGCGGGAGCTATTTCGCCAAAGAAGCGATGACTAGGATCGGCCACCATTAAAAATACGCCGTCTTGTGCTGTTCGAGAAACGGTTTCAGTTAAGCTTTCTGAAACACCTTGTCTGGGTTTTGGGATAAAGACTTCCCCATAAACACCAAAACCATCCAACTTGTTATAAGAATTCAGCCAGTAAGCCAACAGGTAATAATTCTTCTTAAATACAGGCGTATGCTTGTCAACATTCAGCCTAATACCCGTATTGGTGTTTGCTGGACGAGTAAAAAGGTTATTTGGATAAGGAACAACTAACTGCTCTTGATCAAGACTGAAAGGAAACTCAATAAGCTGGTCGCAATGTCCATCCACACTTGCACTAGCATTGGAACTGGCACTTGCAATCGAGGGGTACCAAAGAATACTCAACACGATAACAAATGTGGTGAAAGTAATAGTTCTACGAATTAAACGGAGAATTAACGCTCCCCATACTGATGGACAATAATCCATTCGAACACCCCATATATGTAATTATTATTGTTAATAGTGACGCAATAATCGATGTAGCCATCGACAAAGCGACCATACAATCACCCCAAGCGTCCTATGGGGTACTACGGGATAAGGTTTCCATCTAAGATTTATTCTTCTACATATTAGATAATGCTTAAGAGTTATCCAGCTTCCATTGGCATTTAGGGAAACTGCCAATGTCTCTAAGGCCAAACTTTTTGGGACAGTGCTAGGGATCGTTTGTGTGCTATTGTCTAATCCATCCGATTCACCTGATAATTAGATCAATACATGAGCAGTGATTTAAGCAAAATCCCTACCGAAGGCCAAGCAGATTACGAATCCATATTTCATACCAGAGGCTCTGCTTACGACAATGCAATGCACCAATTTCCAAATGCTAGAGACCAAGAATTTCAGCAAGTGATTGATCGTGCTAGGATTCGCGACAATTGTGCAATTATAGATGTGCCTGCGGGAGGCCAATATCTCAAAGGGCATTTGCCTGAGTCCTGCAACTATCAACCCCACGAACCCTGCTCAACTTTCACGGGTAGCGATATCGCATCGCAACTTCTACCTTTACCTTTTTCAAACAAATCGGCTGATATAGCTATTAGTCTCGCTGGCGTTCATCACATCGAAGACAAAGAACCTTTGTTCAAAGATATTTTTCGTGTCATTAAACCCCAGGGCCAATTTATTCTATCTGATGTTACCCATGATTCACCGGTGGCTCATTTTCTCGATGAGTATGTTGGTAAACATAACAGCACTGGGCACAATGGTATTTATTTAGACGAGAACACCGCCAGTGAAATACAACAGGCAGGTTGGTCAATCCAATCCAAGGAGCAAGTTAACTATCATTGGAAATTCGACAACAAAGAAGACATGGCGCAGTTTTGCAATACGTTATTTGACCTTAGAAACACCAGTATCAAGCAAACCATTAATGCCATCGATGATTATCTAAAAATTGACACCTTACCAAAAGATCGCATCGGTATGCGTTGGTCACTCATGACGATTTGCGCGTTAAAGCTTTAGTACCTTATGAAAATCCAAAAAAAGTTCCGGAAATATTTTCCAAAGAAACGTATTACCATTGCCACCTTATCCAACCGCTTTAAAGGCTCTGTATGTTCCTGGCTTGCCAAGTGTTGGGAGGAAGATGGCTACAAAGTGGAAGTCATCACCGATTTAGAGAAGGCACCGAAAACCGATTTATTGATATTGCATTTAAATCTTACTCATATTCCAGACCACATTCTGGATTCAGCAAGAAAAATTTGTCCGGTGATTGTTAATGGAGCAGCAAACAGCATTAATAAGACCCTTTTTAGCCAACAGGCACTTTCAATCGATAGCGATCATGCTGGCAAAGTGATTGTAAAAACTAAAGCTAACTACGGTGGCATACCTGAGCTAATTCATGATCAAAAAGTATTTGATGATTTTAATTTAGATAAGCATATAGAAAGTATTCACGGCGCCATCAACGAAAATAAAGAAACTGCTGAAAAATTTTGGCTAACTACTTCCACCCTTGACCCTAATGACTATCCAAAATTTACATCTATCGATGCGGTACCCAATGGGGTCTGGAAAAACCCAAAATTGATGGTGGAAAAATATCTTCCAGAAATTAATAGCGACGGAAAACATGTTCTAAGGCATTGGTATTTTTTTGGTGATCGAGATTTTAGTCGCACTTTAATCGCTCAGCACTCTTCTCCCAAGTGGGGAAGCATGACCGACGAAGAACGCGTTATTTCGCGTAAAGAATGGTGGCAAATAAAGGTCAATCTGAAGCCAAGCGTGCCTGAAGAAGTTCAAGCTGTACGCGAAGCACTTAATCTAGACTACGGCAGAATAGACTGGGCACTCCATGAGGGAGTGCCCGTCGTATTTGATGCTAATAAAACGCCTTTTATTGGTAACTGGTCGTTAAAAAACGAACTCGATCAGCAAAGGCATGCCATTATGCAAGGTCTCGCCAAAGGTATTGAAGACTTTTTATAAATGAGGAGGAACATTTACAGGAATACCCAAAATCTCAGGCCCC
>JAKSAW010000289.1 GCA_022361455.1 Pseudomonadales bacterium
GCGAATCTCTTCCAGCCCTTCCGAGCCGATGCTCGTGGTAACCACCGGAACGCCGAAGCCCATTGCTTCAATGGTCTTGATTTTCAACCCGGAACCGAATCTTTGCGGATTGATCGCGATGTCCGCATTACGGTAAACCGTTTCCGCATCCTTCGATCGTCCGACAACGCGAACGCCCGGCGCCGATATTCGCAGCGTCTCGCAGATCGAACCATGCACGCAAAGCTCGAAGTGTTCAGCCAGATCCTGGTCCCAGACTTCGCTCACGAACCAGTCGATGGCATCCCGGTTCACGTCCGAATAGGCGGCGAAATAGACGATGACGAGCCTGCCGCCCGGTGTCGCCGTGCGCAGGCGCTGCTCGTAATATCCGGGACGTGCCGGCACCGGGTGCATGGCCAGAATGGCGCGACCCGGCAGGATGTCTTCCAGATAAGCCTGTTCCACGGCCTGTATCGCAATCAGGCGATCGAAGCGCCGATAAACCGCCAGCTCCTGTTCCCGCGTCACGACTTTGTCGGGTGTCCGGCCGAAGCGTGCGAAATCGGCGACGCGGCGATGAAAAATGTCGTGAGTGTCGAGCAGCAGCATGCTCCGTGCCGAATCCACCGCGTCGGTGAGATAGGCATGCCAGATATACTCGATGATGACGGCATCGAAATACTCTCTGTCGAGGTATGCGGCGAAAGCGCTCAGCAACTTTTCGCTGCGGAACGAATCGAGCGATCGCCGGTAATGGAATCTGTTGAGAACGCCGACGATCGCCTGCTGCAGGCGGGCGGGCAGGCAACCGAAGACTTTCCAGGCAAGCAGCCCCGGCCCTTCGTGACGAACCATGTGCGTGACGTCGGCGCTGCCGTAAACCGCCGGCGGTTTCTCCGCGCCGAGGAACACAACCGAGACACTGAAAAACGCCGCGAGGTGATCGACGAGCGCCGCTATACGGTTCTGGCTACCTTTCTGCCGATGCCAGAACGGTATATCCGTGACAATGAGAACACGCTGAGTCTGCATACGGCTCAATCAAACTCAATTGCACTGGATACCGCAAAGACTCTAAAGTAGAAAGCCCGAAAGATTATCTTATAGCCGTCGCGCATATGCTACTGATTTTGCTCTCCATCACGCTCTATCTTTA
>JAKSAW010000490.1 GCA_022361455.1 Pseudomonadales bacterium
ACACGAATCAAACTAACCGTTTGATAGAACTTCGCCATTGGGCCGCTTAACATTTCTTCGCGAAGCTTGAGCGCTGCCTTTCTCACTTCGTCTAGACGAGTTTGAGGGAAGCTGCTGGCCCTAGCGCCATCGAAATATCGAATGGGTCTTATGCCTAGTGCTTCTAATTGCTTTTCTTGTTCGGGTTGAGAGGGTACGAAACCTTGTTCCGCATTCACTGGTATCACCTTTTTCCTTCAGCAGCTGGCAGCTATTCGTTTGTTAATAATTGCCAGCTGTAGTTTAAATGTTGGCTTAACAGTACCAGTAGTTTTTGTGGATTGCTATCTTAGTAGAACTTGCAATTTGATTTTATCGGCCAAGCCTAACAGGCATTCTTTTGCGCCCCCAATTCCCCGGCGTTGCAGCGAATACACCCGCACAGGTTTCACCACAGTGAAGACATTCACCCCGCTCGCCCAGGTGATATGAGCCTAACTCATACCAATCTCGTTGGATCAAAACCCCACCACAATTATGGCAATAGGTTGTATCGCCTTCGGCATGATGAACATTTCCCGTATAGGCATAGCGAATGCCGTTTTGGATAGCAATATCACGAGCGTTCACGAGTGTTTGCTTGGGTGTCGCAGGCAGGTCAGTCATCTGAAAGTCAGGGTGAAACGCGCTAAAATGTAGCGGAACATCCTGCCCTAAATGCTCCACCACCCACTGCGTAAGAGCTTGGATCTCGGCCTCACTATCATTTTCACCGGGAATCAATAAAGTGGTGATTTCCAACCAAACATCAGTTTCTTTTTTAATATACTCCAAAGTTTCCAGCACATTTTGCAAGTGGGATCCTGTGAGCTTCCAGTAGAAATCTTCATTAAAAGCTTTTAGATCGATATTCACTGCATCCATATGACGATAGAAAGCTTCTCGCGGCTCTTCACATACATACCCAGCGGAGACAGCGACAGATTTGATATCTAACTCTTTGCAAGCCTGAGCAACGTCTATAGCGTATTCATGAAATATAACCGGGTCGTTATAGGTGTAAGCTACGCTTTTACAGCCGGCTTCATGGGCGCTGCGAGCAATCATTTCAGGTGTCGCTCTACTAGAAAGAATATCCACTTCTTTCGACTTGGAAATATCCCAGTTCTGACAAAAACGACAGAACAAGTTGCAACCAGCCGTACCAAAAGAAAGCACCGGTGACCCTGGATAAAAATGATTAAGTGGTTTCTTTTCGATGGGATCGACGCAAAAACCCGTAGAGCGACCATAACTGGCTAAAACAATACTTTGATCCACG
>JAKSAW010000268.1 GCA_022361455.1 Pseudomonadales bacterium
CATGCCAGCAGCAACAGAACGTAGACCTTCGTTAACGATAGATTGAGCAAGAACAGTTGCAGTGGTCGTACCGTCACCCGCTACGTCGTTAGCTTGTGAAGCAACTTCTTTAACCATCTGCGCGCCCATGTTTTCGAACTTGTCAGCTAGCTCGATTTCTTTAGCAACAGATACACCATCTTTAGTAATGGTAGGCGCACCGAAAGACTTGTCTAAAACAACGTTACGACCTTTAGGACCTAGAGTTACTTTAACTGCATCTGCAAGTACGTTTACGCCCTTAACCATTCTGGAGCGAGCGTCATCTCCGAAAAATACTTCTTTAGCCATTTTTTAAAATTCCTTTAACTGATTCTTTATGAAATTAGGTGTGTCGGGCTGGATTAGCCTTCAAGTACGCCGAAGATTTCGCTTTCGCTCATGATAAGTAGCTCTTCGCCGTCGATCTTAACGGTGCTACCTGCGTACTGACCAAAGATCACTTTGTCGCCTGGCTTAACGTCTAAAGGTGCAACTTCACCGCTATCAGTAGCTTTACCTGGACCTGCTGCTACCACTTCACCTTGAGAAGGCTTTTCTTGTGCAGAACCTGGCAATACGATACCGCCAGCTGATTTTGTTTCTTCTTCTAAGCGACGGATAACGACGCGATCGTGTAAAGGACGGATATTCATCTCTCGATCATCTCCTGATGGTTGATCTGTTAACTTCTATTTCGAGGAGGAGCTTTCGCTCCGTTAGCACTCTACCCTTGAGAGTGCTAATAATAGAGTTCTTACATTGTGCGTCAAGCACTTAGCACAACAAGAATCTAGATGGATAGCGAGATGGGGCCCTCGAATTGGAATTCAAGGGCTGAGAGGAAAAAACTTTAGGATTTGTCTTTAGGGATGAACTCGCCCTCGATGACGCCATTATCATCGGTTTGTGAGGAAGACTCGGCTTGCTCTTGAGAGCCATCTTGAGTGACCCTATCGGCATCTTCAAACCTTTGATTTGTCGAAGAATATTGCTGATACACCCAAACCTTTTCATTGCCACCGCGACCAAATTCACCGGAGCCATACACACCCGAGAATCCACCCTGCTGGAAACCTCCCCGCTGCGACATACTTTGCAACACACCCTTAGCGAAGAGCCACTTGGCTGCTGCTTTGCGGGAAACGGGAAACAACAGTAAAAAGCCGATCGTGTCGGTGATAAAACCAGGGGTAATTAGCAGCGCACCACCAACAATGAGCATCACCCCTTCAATCAACTCACTACCAGGGAGCTCCCCCTGCGCCATTCGTTGATTGACTCGCCGCCAGGTTTCGAGCCCCTGCTGACGCCACATAGCGGAGCCAATCATAGCGGTAGAAACAATCGCGAGTATCGTCCACCCCCAACCAATTTTGGTGCCCACGTTGGCCAGAAGTATTGCTTCAGAAAGGGAAAATAGAAAAAACACCAAAAAAGGGTGTCTTACGAAAAACATGTTCTCTCCTTAAGAGATACGAAATGAGGGTCCTTTTGGGACCATGAGCGGAGCCCGATGTTCAAGATTGTGCCATTTCCACTAGCATCTGACGAGCCTCCATAGGATCGGTGACTTCGCGGCTAAACTCAATTCGGTAAAGATCTTCATCCACGACCAATGCCAGGCCCTCGGAATCGATACCTGCCATTGTCACCGCTGTCACGTCGTCCTTCTTCTCAGCTATGGGGGCGACTTGGTAATAATGCAAGAGCGCATCGCCATGATCGTCGTTCATATGTCCGACAATTCGCGCCTCAGCTTCAGGAGAAAAGGGGTTGGGCTTAAACACCTCACTGGGTGAAACCCAGCGAGCCTGACCGAATCCTGGGATATAGCGCATAGCTTCCACGCCCAATCGATAAAACTCAAAATCCAACTCGGTGTGATAACCCTGAGCCGAAGGGAAATGGCCGTAATAGCGTTGAGCGCAGTCATCAACCTCATCTGTACTCACCTTCTCCGCAACGCCAACGAGAGTCAAGCGAGCATCGGTTTGCACATTGCCTGTCGTGCGCTCTAGCACCACCAGGGAAACCTTGTTGTCCTCATTAATATTCTGGGTATGCTGAGCCAGGCGACTGATCAAAATCAGCGGGACTCCTTTGCGATCCAGGCAATAGGGCACCACAGATCCAAACGGATGACCGGGAAACTTCTTTGAGTGAGTGGAAAGCACGCCAAAAAAGTTCTCTCCGAGTACTTTTCTAGCAGCATCTCTGGGATCAATTTTGTCGTTGCTCTGCGCATGAGCGTTATCATCAGTGTTCATTTATCATCCAAGGCATTTAATCATCTTGACGCTAATGGAAGCCCGACAGATTCCATTGGTCGCTTTAAATCACAGAGTATTAACCTACTGAGCAATGGCTAGTCTTGTCTACTAGCTTTTGACCGCTATGAACTGTAATAATTCGGACCTCTTATAAATCGAACTTAATCATTCTAGAAATTGCTTGGGGGAATCCATGGAGTTAAAAGACAAAGTCTTTGTTGTGACGGGTTCAGGACGCGGCTTAGGCCGTGGCATGGCACTGGCATTTGCCAATAAAGGAGCAAATGTAGCCGTCGTTGATCTCAATGAAGACGATATCGCCACCACGGTACAACTTTGTGAAGAAGCAGGTGTAAAGGCTAAAGGCTATAAAGTTAACGTTGCCAAAGAAGAAGAAGTTGAAAAGCTCTTCAATGATGTAGTGTCTGATTTCGGATCATTGCACGGAACCATTAACAACGCAGGTATTACACGCGATGGATTGCTAATCAAATATAAAGACGGTGCCGTTCAAAGCAAAATGACCATGCAGCAATGGCAAGCAGTTATCGACGTAAACCTCACCGGAGTTTTCCTATGTGGCCGAGAAGCAGCAGCAAAAATGTTAGAGCTAGGTGTTGAAGAAGGCGTGATTATCAATATCTCTAGCCTTGCTCGCGGCGGTAGCTTTGGTCAGTCAAATTACTCTGCAGCCAAATCGGGTGTTGCTGCTATGGCAGAAGTGTGGGCGAAAGAACTTGCACGCTTTAACATTCGCACCGGTGCAATTGCCCCTGGCACTATAAACACCGATATGATCGCAGCTATGAAACCCGAAGCTCGCGATCGTTTAATTGGCGCCGTGCCATTGAAACGTTTGGGTGAAGCGGAGCATATAGCACAAGCAGCGATCTTTATTTGCGAAAACTCATATTTCACTGGACGTGTTATCGATGTGGACGGCGGCTTACGCTAGCCAACCAAGTTTAATCTTGATTCATAGCTTCATCACCTAAAGGCCGTTTAACTTAAGCGGCCTTTTCAAGCATCATCGATCAATAACAATCACTCAAGACTGACCCAGTAGCATGGACCAAGATCCAACGCTTAAAGAAAAAATTCTGCAAACCGTTGCGTTAATACCCAAGGGCAAAGTCTGCACCTATGGAAAAGTTGCAGAGTATGCCGGGGCTGAACGTCGAGCTCGGTTTGTGGGAACCGTGTTAAAGCAACTTCCAGCTGGTACAAAAATTCCTTGGCACCGTGTTATCAATAGTCAGGGTAAAAGTTCTTTCCCCGAGGATTCAGATCACTATCAAGAACAAATGAATCGTCTTCAACAGGAAGAGGTTGTCGCTATGAAAGGAAAAATTAATTTGCAACGCTACTTGTGGATGCCTTGATAGAATCAGGCAACTTAAACCATAACTCTATTTATTGCTGTTTAAACTCGCCATGACGCTGGATAAGATAGATTAGAAAAAGCACCGGCAATCCCATTGCGCTGGCAAGCAGGAAGAAGTTTGAATAACCCAAATTATCCACCATACTGCCGGAATAACCTCCAATCATTTTGGGGAGCAGCGTCATTAACGAACTGAAGACCGCATATTGTACTGCCGTAAATGACACATTCGTTAATTTGGATAAAAACGCCACAAAAGCAGCACTCGCCAAGCCTGCAGTAAGATTATCTGCTGAAATGACTATATAAAGTAGCTCTATATTATGACCAGCTTGAGCGAGCAACATGAACAATAAATTGGTGGCTACCGTCAAAAACGCCCCAAGATAAAGAATTTTAATCACGCCGTAGTGTGCTGCCAGCACGCCTCCCAAGAAGCCACCAGCAATCGTCATCACTAAACCAAACGTTTTCACTACAGTTGCAATTTCAGTTTTGGTAAAACCCATATCTTGAAAAAAAACATTCGCGATAACACCCAAAACAATATCTGACACTCGATAAAACCCAATAAAAACTAGCAGTAAGCAGGCTAATCTAAGTCCGTATCTCTGAAAGAAATCTGCAATCGGCGCAATGTAAGTTTCTTGAACTAGTTGCCGTTCATATAGCGGGGTAAAAGAAACAGCTTTTACAAATACTACCACTAGAAAAAACCCAGAAAAGAGGCGCGCAGTTTCCACTGCAAGGTTTGAAAGCGCTTTATTATTAGTACTCTCTGTCAACAGCTCTTTGAAATAAGCCGCTTCACCGGAGCTAACCACATAGGCGATCACAAATACCGCAATGCTCATCACAAAGATCGATAAAAACTTTAGATACTGCTGAGAAGAATATTGAGTAGCGCTGTTGTTTTGATTTTCTGGCTCTTTAATCACAAAGGTTGTGATTAAGCCAACTAACATTGTCAGAGCCATACACAGATATGTCCAACGCCATGCACTATATTCATAGTTCTCAGAGGAAGACCCAAAATAGCTAGCCAAAATCAACGCGCCTGCACCTGAGGTCAGCATACCCAAGCGATAGCCAGCAATATAGGTCGACGACATAAGTGCTTGCAAATCTTGATCAGCAGATTCAATCCTGTAGGCATCAATAACAATATCTTGGGTAGCTGCAGAAAAACCCAACATCACCACCACCAGCGCCATCAAGTTCAGGGCATTTTCTTGTGAGGGATTGACCAAAGCAATGGAACCGATAGATGCCATGATGGCCAATTGCGAAATAACCAACCAAGCGCGACGACGACCGAGCGCCTTGGTCAGCAAGGGCAAAGGCATTCGATCCACCAATGGCGCCCATAAGAATTTAAAAGAATAGGCCAGCGCTGCCCAACTAAAATAGGTCACCGTTGAACGCTCGACTCCGGCTTCACGCAACCATAAAGACAAGGAAGAGAAAATTAATAGCAATGGAATGCCCGCAGAAAAGCCGAAGAACAGCATGGTTACAACACGGGGATGGGTAAAAGCTTGTATAGACTGCAACCAGCTTTGGTGCTCAGACATAAAACGGATTCACACAAATCAATGTGCGAACATAATAACCACTTTTGCTAGCAAAGGCGATCCTGAGCAGGCTAGCTAGAACAGCTCCACAATATCGCCATCATCACCACCTTCTTCATGCTTACTCACCTGCTCATTGGTCAACTCTCGAACACGTGTGATGGAATTCATCAGATTCAGAAAATGCCCTTCTAGAGCATCATTAGTGCTGTACAAGGTTTCTAATGAATCAAGAGCATGACCTGATAGCCCGAGCAAATGTTGCTCATGCTCCTCACTTAGATCTAATGACATCGCAGCCATCTCTAGCTGGGTCGACAACTCATGCATAATTTTTCGGGTATTGTTTTGGGTGTCCATGGATAGCTGGCGCATCATATTCATAATGGACATAACTTTCTCGTGCTGCTCTTCGATCAGGTTATTCACCATAATGGTCCTTACCCGTGCTTCCAGCACAGGCCCCATTTGGCAAACTAGATCTTTAATTCTCCCGTAACGCGCTTCATCTTTCCAGGGAGCGTTCAATACCATAATGATCACATAATCAAGTCTCAGGAGAAGCAATCGTTTGTGTTCAATTAAACGAATTTTAGTGCCCATAGCATTAGTCAATATATGCTGTACGGATTCATTAACTTCGCTTTCTGAATATAAAAAAGTCTCCGTACCATCATAAATTTGCAGATACGACTTCAAACCAATGCCATTTAAGATTCGAAATAGTTTTTGCCCTACTTCCTCATAACAGGACGCGGAACCCAAATTATCCGCCAGTTGCATGACGTAGCCAATCTCTGACGCCGCAACCATTGCGGTGCGAGCCGTTTCAGAGGCTTGTTGATAAAGCTGCTCCAATCGCAGCTGTTCAAGATGCCCTTGATATCCAGTGGTCAAATTCAATGTGATTTGTTCAGGTGTAAAAGGAGCAAAGAAAATGGCATCTACTTCTAACTCACCCAATTGCTCCGTCAATTCCTTTTGACCCGTTTCGCGAGTAATGGCAACCCAATATGGTTTTGATATATCATCATCGCTCACCAGACCTTTTACCAAACTCAAAAGCCGAGAAGCTTCTTCTACACTCTCAACAAAAATAACAAATATCTGTGGTTTTAACTCTTGAATCTGCGAAGTTAGATCGCCAACAAAATCACTACTCTTTCGTTCTAGTGATTTAGTATTGATATTTAATGATTGGAAACTATATATGGCGGATTTTAGTATTTGAGTGTCGGGTTCGTTGCGGCATAATCCCAGCACGCGGAGTTCAGTAGCATCAAGCATTTTACGTAATATCCTTATAATAGATGCGCCCCAATCGAGGGGTTACACATGGTAAATTCTGAAGCTAACCTTGCAATTATAGATGTAATTACTGGAGACGCACGAAACCCAAAAGAAAGTGATACACCTCCGTTTTTTATAACAAAAATCAACAACCTATTAGACAGATTTAATCGAGTAAGCCAAACTTAGTTGGTGATTGTTTTTTACACTTTTTGGACCTAACACTACCCATGCCTAATGCCGACCTGCCGATCCTAATCGTTGATGATGCGAAATTTAGTGGCGCAGTGATTGACCGCACCTTAAAAGCAGCCGGTTATACTGATGTGCGCACAGCAAATAGTGCTCAACAAGGGCTGTCCATGTTAGAACAGCGCCCGGTCAGTGTGCTCATTGCAGACTGGTTAATGCCCGAAATGGACGGACTTGAACTGGCAGGCAGGGTTAGACAATTAGACGAAGCCACCAATCATTTCACCTACATCATTCTTCTGACGGCAAAAGAAGGCTCCAAAGCATTGATTCATGCTTTTGATAATGGCGTTGATGACTTTGTGAATAAGTCTTCCATGAATCAGCAGTTACTGCCCAGAATTTATGCAGCAGATCGTATCGCTGCCATGCAAAATCGCCTGTTGCGAGAAAACCAATTACTGGTGGAATCTAATCAAAAGCTTAGAAAAAACAGCTTATTAGATCCATTAACTGGCCTTGGCAATCGCCAATATGCCATACGCAAACTCACAGACACTATTCGCCATTCAGAAATGCGTGGTGGTGCAGCCTGCCTGATGCTGATCACCATCGACAATTATGAGGAACTAAAAGAACAGCACGATAAGGAAATTCTAAGGCAAGTAGTGATCTCTGTGACGCGACGCCTGCGACAATTACTCCGCCCTCTGGACATTGTCGCCAGAGTATCCACGCAACAGTTCGCTGTTATTACTCACCAGCCTGATTTAGCCCAGGCAAACGCATCTACCTATCGCCGTATTTATGATGCTCTGAACATCAAAGAAGTAAAAACTGAGAAAGGCTTCATAGGAGTTCGCGCCGCCATGGTGATGTCTGCAGCAGATAGCGGCACAGGCTTCCCCCCTCCGGAGAAAATGTTTTCCGTGACTAATGGACAAATGGCGCAAGCTCGCTCCAGTGGTCGACTCATTGTGGTAAAATGGCGTTCTAGCAAAAAGTGTGAAGGCGATAACTAGCTTTCGTTCCCATCACTGACCATAGAATCACAAATCCCATGAGTACTTGGACCATCCTAGGCGTCGGCGCCATCGGCGGGCTAATGGCAAGCCAGTTTCACTCAGCCGGCATTCCTTTCGAACTGGTACCCAGACAGCAAAGTAGTGAGCTACCGTCGCACCTTTCGATTGAAAAACAAGGCCAGCAACAATCCGTTCCATGTCGATATCACCAAAAGGGAACGCCAATCTCCCATCTCTTGCTGACAACTAAGAGCCATCAAACGAAAACCGCCATCGATTGTGTTGCCGAAGACATTGGAACCCATTCTGTTATCGTAGTCCTGCAAAATGGAATGGGTAGTACGGAATATCTTGCCGATCGTTTTCCGCAAGCAACCGTACTAGGCGCCACCACAACCCATGGAGCCTATCGGAAAGATCCTTACACAATTGTCCATGCGGGAGAAGGAGCCACTTGGTTTGGTCCATTGAATAAAGACGATACATTGGTGGCGAAATCTATTGTTGAGGATTGGCAAGCCGCCGGATTAGCCATTGAATGGGACGCTAACTTAAAGCAACGTTTGTGGCTAAAGCTCGGTATTAATTGCGCCATTAACCCGCTGACGGTCATTCATGATTGCTTAAATGGGGAGTTGCTTGAAAACCCTCAAGCCTTGGATTCATTCAAGAAAGTTGCTAAGGAGTTCGAGGCCATTTACCAAGCGCTATTTGGTATTTACCCCTCTCCCCCGATTCTTTTAGTCGTTGAAGACGTGGCGAGAAAAACCGCTAAAAACATATCATCCATGCGTCAGGACGTTTTGAATAATAGACCCACTGAAATAGAAGCCATCAATGGTTATTTGATCAAACAGGCAACCGCTATGAAGATTACCTGCGAAGAGAACCTAAGACTTTATAACGCCATTAAAAACATCGACTCCAACTAGAACATGGACCAACCCAATCAAGCCTGCTGGTTTGAAAAGCTGCTACTCGAAGCCTCTTTAGGCGAGAGATATTCCATTCGCTCAATAGCTTCCGCGGCCAACTTTTGGCAGTAGCCCTCTAATTCATAGTCCACTTTGCCCGCACACAATATGTAAGCGATGTTGGCGGTGGTTTCTAGCTGCCCCAACACATAAAGCTCTCGCTCATTGCCGCGGTGATTCAGCGCAGTCATAGCTGCAGCATCCAATAGGGATCTCAGCATAGCACTATCGATAGATATATCATTCATAACCATAGTTTCCATAGGTAAATTCAAGTTAGCCTAAGGGCACTAATTTCGTGTACCATCTTTAATCCTAACAGTAACGAAGCTTTTCATTTTCAGATTCAGCAATATCTCACACCCAGTGCGGATATGTCGTTCATTGAACAACTAAAAGCTAGACATTAATTAAGCAACCAACAGGCACAGAAGTTATGGGTCATAGACTGTCGAAGATTTACACTCGGACCGGTGACGGCGGTACTACAGGTCTAGGCGACGGCAGCCGAGTCGAAAAAGACGATTTAAGAGTAGAAGCCTATGGCACCGTTGATGAACTCAACAGTAGCGTCGGCATGATACTGTCCGAAGATACTGTTCCCGAAAACCTTCGCGAATGGCTATTAGAGATCCAACATGACCTATTTGATTTGGGTAGCGAACTCTGCGTTCCGGGTTATAGCGCCATCAAACCTGAGCATATCAATAGCCTGGAAGAATATCTCGATGAGATGAATCAAGATCTACCTATGCTAAAAGAATTTATCCTACCTGGTGGCAACCGCGCAGCGAGCCACTGCCATTTAGCAAGAACTATATGTCGCCGAGCAGAAAGGCGGGTTTACACGCTCTCCAAACAGGAGACGATTCATGGTTCAAGCTTAAAGTATTTAAACCGACTTTCTGATTTTTTATTTGTCGCAGCACGTGTTTTAGCCCGAGTAGATGACGGCAAAGAAGTTCTTTGGAATCGCGAAAGAAACTAACAAACATTCAATCTATAAAAATATAGTTTTATATTAGTCATGGTGCATTTAATTCTAGGTGGGGCTCGATCCGGCAAAAGCAAATTAGCAGAATCGTTGGCAGCGACGACCAACTTGCCCGTCACTTACATTGCTACCGCTACCGCTGGCGATCAAGAAATGCAGTCTCGCATTACTCATCATCAACAACAACGACCTAGCTCATGGAATTTGATTGAAGAACCATTGGATTTAGCGAAGGCTATCAAGAGCTGCGGTGAAGGCCCACGATGTATTTTGGTCGATTGCCTCACCTTATGGGTGAGCAATCTATTAATGAAGCAGGATCCAAACGTATTTGACGCGGCTAAAGAAAGCTTTCTCAAAACACTAGAAGAAAGCCAACAATCCATTATTTTAGTAAGTAATGAAACTGGTATGGGGGTTATACCCATGGGTGAAATTACTCGGCAATTTGTTGATGAAAGTGGTCGGCTACATCAGGCCATTGGAGAGATCGCAGACAATGTGACACTCACCATGGCCGGCCTTCCCATGCCTTTAAAAGCGCAGGGTAAAAACTGTTATTCAATCACATAGGTTTTATTCATGACCCAATCCAAGACCTGGTGGCATGAACCAGCTAGCGCAATTCAAGAAGCAACTATTCAAGCCGCTCAGGATCACCAAAACAAGCTTACCAAGCCCCAGGGTTCATTGGGTAGACTTGAGAATATTGCTATTCAATTATGTGGTATTCAAAACACTCTAAAACCAAGTACCGAAAAGATTGCCATTACCATTTTTGTTGGTGATCACGGCATCGTGGAAGAAGGGGTATCAGCCTTTCCACAGGCGGTCACCATTGAAATGCAAAAAAACTTTATAGCGGGTGGAGCGGCAATATCAGTATTAAGTGATTCGCTAGGGGCTAGCTTAGAAGTTGTAAACATGGGCAGTTTAGCTACCGAAAGCTCTGTACCCGGAGTCAATCATCAAGCGATTGCCCCGGGTACTGCCAATTTTTTAAAGCAACCCGCTATGACCGAATCACAACTTGATGCGGCTTTAAACGCTGGTAAAGAAACCATCGATCACGCAAATAATGAGCAGATTGAACTATGGCTGGGTGGTGAAATGGGCATTGGTAATACCACTGCAGCCACGGCCATTATTAGTGAACTTCTACATATCGCACCCTCACAAATCGTAGGACCTGGTACCGGCTTAAATTCAGAAGGCGTCATTCACAAAGCACAGGTGATTGAAAAAGCGCTCGCGTTTCATCAAGGCAAAATGGATTCTCCATATCACGTATTACAGCACGTCGGCGGCTATGAAATTGCCGCCTTAGCTGGTGCCTATATTCGCGCTGCACAATTAAAGATAGCGACCATTGTGGATGGATTTATTTGTGGTTCTGCAGCTCTGGCTGCCATAAAAATGAATCCTTCGATTGAACCCTATTTGTTCTTTAGTCATCGATCGGCTGAACCAGGGCATCAATTATTGCTGGATCATTTAGAAGTTGAACCCATCGTGGATCTAACCCTGCGTTTAGGCGAAGGAAGCGGTGCTGCTATTGTTACACCCTTGATTCAAATGGCTACTAGGCTACATAATAAAATGGCAACTTTTGATGATGCTGGTGTTTCGGAAAAAATAGATTAAAGCGTTGAGAAACCATCATGATTGCAGGCTACGACCCCAACAAAAAAACTACCATTGATTTAATCAGGCATGGCGAACCAGAGGGCGGAGTCATGTATCGAGGTAGTAAGGACGATCCATTGTCCCAACTTGGTTGGCAACAAATGCGCGAAGCCTTGAACCAAGCCATTGATCAAGGCTATCAATGGCAACGAGTGATTAGCTCGCCATTAAAACGCTGCCGCGAATTTGCTGAAGAAACAGCAGACAAACTGCAGCTTGATTTAGAAATCGTCGATGATCTACAGGAGTTAAACTTTGGTGACCTTGAAGGTATGCGGCCAAAAGATGCGTGGGAGCAATATCCTGAGTTACTAAGCAATATGTGGAATGACCCAGAACAATATCCGCCACCGAATGGTGAGCACTTCAGTAGTTTTTGCCAGCGGGTGTTATCAGCAACAATCGATATCGTCAGCAAACATAACAATGAGACAATGCTCTTTGTGGTGCATGGGGGTGTGGTAAGAGCCACACTACACAACCTGTTAAAAGTGGCCCCTTCTGCTACCTTTCGTTTTGATATCCCCTACGCCAGTCTGACAAGATTTAAATTGTATCCTAATGAAGATGATTCTTTTGAAACAGCCGTTAGTTATGTGAATGGTTTTAGGTCAAAACCATGAATGCATTTCTATATGCGCTTCAATTTCTAACGCGTCTACCCATCACCGTTCAATTAAGCGTGGATAAAGAAATCGAACGGCGCTCTTTCTATTGGCACGGTTGCGTTGGTATTGTCTTGGGAGCATGTTTAATGCTAACCCATAGCTTAACTCAATGGCTTTTCGGCGCCGCCCCCATTCTAAATGCAGGCATTGTATTATTCCTCTGGGTAATGCTTACTGGCGCACTGCATTTAGATGGCCTTGGTGATAGCGTAGACGCTTGGCTAGGGGGCTATGGCGACAAAGAGAAAACCTTGGCTATCATGAAGGATCCAACGTCTGGACCAGCCGCCATTGTTTGGATTGTTGTAGTACTGTTACTCAAGTTTGCCGCGCTGACATTATTATTAGCTCATCAACCCATGGCTCTCTTATTTGCTCCCTTGTTAGGCCGCATGGCATCCATGGTGTTATTTGTGACCACCCCTTATGCCCGAACAAAAGGTCTTGGCAGTGCATTTAAAGACGGACTTGAGGCGCAATGGGTTTGGTATCAAACTGGGCTTTGTTGCATCACCCTCTTTATCTTATTTAAAACTTCTGGGTTAATTACCATTGCTAGCTGCTTGGCCATTGGCTACTACCTTCGATCACTCATGTTACAGCGGATTGAAGGAACTACAGGTGACACAGCAGGCGCCTTGATTGAATGCGTGGAAACGGTAGCACTTCTTGGTTTTTGCATACATCTTATATGATCGGACTAAACGAACAATTTGGTGAATTGGTCAACGTTCAAGTGGAACGTTCACATTGTTTAATTAGCTTTAAACAGTGTTTAACAATATTAAGCAATGCGCCTTGGCTTGGTGGATATCAAAACGATGTCAAAGGCATATTAAATTTAAACGTTCCCAAGAACGCGCCGCAGCATGATCGCAACACAGCAACTTTTACCGATTCAGTAAACTCCAAAGAACAATACTCTATAGAACGCAGTTTCGCGCAACAGTTTAAAGAACTGGAGTTAAATATTGATCATATCGGCCTAATGACTGCCGCTTCAATGGATTCTTTTAGGTCGAGTTATACTCAAGTAGGCCCATACGAATTACTATGCTGCGTCACTTCTGGTTTGGCTAATGCTAGACGGGTTGGAGATCCTGCAGATTTTGATGAGTTCAATAGCGCAGAGTTAAAAATTCCCTGTGGAACGATTAACATTATGGTAGTCAGCAACCTCCCTCTAACCCCTACCGCACAAACCGAGGCCTTGTTATTAATCACAGAGGCTAAAACTGCAGTTTGTTACGATAATAACGTACTTAGTCGAAGCTCTTCTCTAATTGCTACCGGAACCGGCACCGACGTATCTCTAATTGCTTCTGCTCAGCACAATGAAACACAAAACACTTTTGATTTCTGCGGCAAACACACTCGCATTGGAGAAGAGATTGGTAAGGGCGTTTATTATGCCGTATCTAAATCGATACAAGCCTGTATTGATAAAGAAATCGAAGAACGCAAAAATAATTACAATAACGACTAACGCTACCTATGTTATTTAAATGCTCGCATATCGCTTAGCAATTTATCCATATCCATAGATTCATCCAACACCGCTGCCAACTCATCGAATGCAGCTTCCCTTTGAGCTACGTAATCAAACTCCTTTGCTTCACTGAAACCTGCCCAATTCAGCAACGCCCTTAATGCCTCTTGATGATCAAAAATTCCATGCCAATAACTCCCTATGATCTGGCCACAATCAGACACCAGGCCATGAGTCTTGCCATCATCAGATTTTATAAGAGTGGTGCAGCCTTCAGATGCAGTATTAGTATCATTGCTTTGATTTGCAGGCAGCACACTTATACCGGCATGAATTTCGTATCCTGTCACCTTTGCGCTAGGCCATTTGTCACTGCTGAAGAACAACTGACCGCTCACCTGCGTTAATGTTTTCTCAACTTCTAAATGAGTGCTTATCGGCAATAAACCAAGCCCATCAGCACTATCATAGCTTGACTCGATACCTTCCGGATCCAGTATCTCAACGCCCAACATTTGGTAACCGCCACAAATACCCATTAGCTTGCCACCATATCTTAAGTGCTTAAAAATAGTTTCCTTCCAGCCCTGATCTTGCAACCAAAGCCAGTCGGCAATAACACTTTTGCTACCCGGCAAGATTATCAAGTCTGCATCAGGGTGAGGCTCGTCCGGCCCTACAAAACATAACTCCACATTTGGATGTAATCGTAAGGCATCAAAATCCGTATGATTACTGATTCTGGGAATAACGGGCACTACCACTTTTAGCTGGACATCAGCAATTACATTTTCTGATTTAATCGCATCCTCTGCTTCTATGTGTAAACCATGAATATAAGGTAAAACACCATAAACTGGCTTACGCGTTTTTTCTTCTAGCCAGTCAAGGCCCGACTGCAATAAACGAATATCACCTCTAAATTTATTGATAACAAATCCCAGCGTTCTATCTTGTTCAGATTGTTCAATTAACGCTAGTGTTCCCACTAAATGGGCAAACACGCCACCACGATCTATATCAGAAATTAAAATTACCGGGCAATTAACGGCCTCAGCAAAACCCATATTCGCAATATCGTTAGCACGCAGATTGATCTCAGCTGGACTACCTGCACCTTCTACAACAATGACTTCATAATCTTGCTGAAGTCTCTGAAAGCTTTCTATCACATAGGGCAAAAGGGATTGCTTACGACCTTGATATTTCATCGCATCAATATTTTGCAATGCCTTACCTTGAACGATAACTTGCGCCTGCTTGTCAGTCGTGGGTTTCAATAATACAGGATTCATATCCACAGTAGGTTCAACGCCGGCCGCTTCAGCCTGCACCGCTTGTGCTCGGCCAATTTCTCCACCGTCTTGAGTCACCGCACTGTTCAAAGCCATGTTTTGTGGTTTAAAAGGAGCAACAGAATAGCCCTTTTTGGCGAACCAGCGACACAGACCAGCCACCAACACGGATTTACCCGCATCGGATGTAGTGCCTTGAACCATTATTACCAACGATTTCATGTTAATATCTCCAGCCACTGCGCCGATTAATGAGATTCTAGTTTCGTGGAACACCCTGTTTTGCTTAGCATCGCTATTCTCCTGGGAGGCTTTATCCTCGACCATGCATTAGGAGAACCGAAACGCTTTCACCCTCTGGTAGGCTTTGGCAACTTAGCAACGACGATTGAATCCTGGTTAAATAATCTAGATCCCAAGCACAACAAGCGTTGGCTTGGTCTTACAGCATGGGGCATCGCCATTTTACCCATTGTGCTGCTAAGTGCATTGATAGAACGATGGCTAACAGCGCAGAGTAACTGGCTCTTTTTGCTTTACCCAATAATCACCACGATATTCGTATACCTTTCCATTGGCCGACGCAGTTTAAAGGAACATATGCTCGCAATCCACTCCCCACTTAGTCATGAAGATTTGCCCGCGGCAAGACAAGCCTGCGCCATGATTGTCAGCAGGGATACCACCTCTTTGGATGGCGAAGACATTGCCAAAGCATCCATAGAGTCCACCCTAGAAAATGGCATGGACGGTATTTTTGGAGCCATCTTTTGGTTCTGTTTATTAGGCATTCCTGGCGTTTTTTTATATCGACTCAGTAATACGCTAGACGCCATGTGGGGATATCGAAATGAGCGTTTCGAGGATTTTGGCAAATGGGCTGCAAGAACCGATGACGTGCTTAATTGGATACCCGCACGAATAACGGCGTTGGTTTACATTCTAGTGGGATTTATTCGAAACAATCTTTGCTTAGATCTAGCCAAGCATGCCTTTAACCAGTGGCGTGTTAATGCACCATTATTGGCAAGCCCCAATGGCGGACCAGTTATGACCACAGGTGCCACCATATTAAATGTTCGCTTAGGTGGGCCAACACCCTACCAAGGCAAAATAATTGATAAACCTTTCTATGGCGGAAACCAAAAGCCGAACTACAAAATAATTCAAAGCGCATTAGATTTGGTGGATTACAGCACGGCCGTTTGGCTTGTTATAGGCGGTTTAATATTAATGAGCGGAGCGTGGAATGTTTAAGGAGTTTCCAAAACACATTCTAAGCCCAAGCCATGGCGGCAAGCTCAAGCAAGCCATACAGCAAGGCGAGTTCTCCGGTGATCAATGGTTAGATTTATCAACCGGTATTAATCCCAACCCCTGGCCAGTACCACCGCTCACACAGAAATTGCTTCATCGTTTGCCTGAAGATAGTGAAGCTCTTAACCAAGCAGCCAATAGATTCTATCGACAAAATCATACACATGATCGACATACACCCATCGCTATTCCTGGATCACAATGGTTGATTCAGCACTTACCTAACATTTGCCAAAGCGCAGCAACTAAACCTCTGAAAAAAATACTTGTGCCTAAAATTGGTTTTAGTGAACATGCTTTCTGGTGGCAGCAGCAACATGACATTCAACACTATTGTGATAATGAGATAAAAGAGGTGTTGGAATCATCTGAAATTTCAGCAGATGTAGTAGTCATCATTAATCCAAACAACCCAACAACCACCCTCACCTGTTCACAAGCCATTGTTAAGGCTGCCCAACAAAACAATCACAGCCTGTTTATTGTTGATGAAGCCTTTATGGACTGCCAACCTGAAAAATCTATTCTGAATTACGATTTACCCGATAATATTATCGTGCTCAGATCTTTGGGTAAGTTCTTTGGTTTAGCCGGTATCCGCTTAGGTTTCGCCTTCGTTCCCCAATCTTTGCTTGCCTGGATCAAATATCATCTTGGTCCTTGGCCCATTGCCACCATGACGCTATGGATTGGCGAACAAGCTCTAGTCGATACCCAATGGCATACACATACCCGCAAAAAACTCATCGCGAAATGTGAAGCTCTAACCCGCATCGTGAAGACTCATATCCGCGAATCAGAATGGGCCAGCAAGGCGTTTCAAGTTAACAGCAGTCATTTGTTTATCACTATCGACTGTGGCGATCCTAAATCAGCAAAACGTTTGCATTCCAACTTCCTAAGAACAGCCATTCTGACACGCTTAGTAGAGCAATCGAGCCTGGTTCGATTGGGCTTCCCAACCAACGATAGCCTGAGTGATTTTGAGCAACGTTTGGAGGCTGTCTTTACCGATCATTAAATGTTTTAGGCTTATATGGCGACAACTTGTCTATAAAAGCCGGTTTTCTGTCCTTAATTACTGCTCTTGGTGAAGTACTTTAGAGCATAAAAATATGCCTATTCGGCAAATCTTCTCGTCTACAAAATAAAAAATCCAAGAAAACGAGACACCATAATGACTCTTAACAAAACCATAGCGATTTCAAACCTTGCACCCCTTAAACTACTCATCATTTCTTTAACTTTAGGTCTAGCCGCTTGTTCACCACCGAATATTCTTTTCACCTTTGATCAGCTTAAAAATCTGAGTGGCGATGTACACACCATAAGCGCGACCAATCCCAGTCCCATACCAACGGATTTACAAGAAAACGTGCTCCCGGACACTTACTGGTATAAAGGCCGTGAACGCGATACCGCAAGTCTGTTGCGGGAGACAGGAACAGCTGGCCTGGTAATCGTACATAACGATAAAGTCATTCACGAAGCCTATGATTATGGCAACGACGAGCGAAGCACTTTCGCCTCTTGGTCGGTCGCAAAGTCCTTCACGTCTGCTCTGGTGGGTATAGCCATTGAGGATGGCTACATCAATAGCGTAGAAGATCTCGTAGTGGATTACGTTCCAGAACTCGCCACCACTGCCTATGCCACCTCAACTATCGAAGATGTTTTAGAAATGGCGTCGGGCGTAGACTTCAGTGAAACCTATATGATTGGTACCGATGTTTGGAACCTACAACTAGCGATTGGCGGCAACTTAGAAGATGAAGTAACTCAATATGTGGAATTGAAAAATGAACCCGGTACCTTCAATGCTTACAAGAGCTTAGACACACAAGTACTGGGATTGTTGTTAGTCAGAGCCACCGGGCAAACAGTTTCTTCTTATTTAGAAACACGATTGTGGGAACCCGCTGGCATGACAAACGATGCCACTTGGTTGGCCGATAAGGAAGGCTTGGAAGCAACATTCTGCTGCCTTCAAGCTACAACCCGGGATTTTGCCAAGCTTGGTTTAATTTATCTCAATAATGGTTATTACAACGGCCAGCAAATTATTAATGAGCAATGGATATCTGCTAGCCTTGATACCAGTAAGCCCCACCTACAGCCAGGTAATCATTCGCAGTCTGATTATGATTGGGGATATGGATACCAATGGTGGTTCCGTGATGAAAGAAACGACTACTCAGCCGTGGGGATCTTCAATCAGTTTGTTTATATTGATCCTGAAAAAAACCTGGTTATCGCAAAGAATTCTGCAGCGCCAATGTATCTACTTAACGACAGAGAAAACGAACACTTTGCGTTATTTAGAGCCATTGGGGACGCGCTGAATTCGAGCGCGCCATAACTTTTTGCGATCTAGGTAGAACAGCGGTGGTTATCCCGCCGCTGCTGCTAAAGATGGCATCATCCGGCAAGAAGCAATCGGTAGTGAGATCACCGTTCTGAACTGCCTGAAATCAGCTTTATCATCACCATCGGCTAATTCTACAGCAATACCGCCGCCTTCCGAATCCAAGAACTGTTTAACCGCTTCCATTCCCACACCGCGGCCAGATACTTCCGTGACCTGCTCTGCAGTAGAAAATCCTGAATGGAAAATTAAATTCGCAATATCTTCTGCAGGGGGCCGCTCAGCATTGGCATCATAGATTCCCTTCTCGATGGCCTTCTCATAGATTTTGGTTAATGCAATACCACGACCATCTTCACTGACAGAGAAGCGAACCATGTCGCCATCTACCTGGGTATCTAAGCGAATGGTTCCGTACTCTGGCTTACGTTTTTCTACTCGCTCGGCCATGCTTTCTATCCCATGATCAATCGCATTTCGCATCACATGCATAAAGATATTATTGAGCATGGAATGGGTTTCAGCTCTAAGAAGAACTTCACCAGGATTGATCTCAATAACAGGCTCGGCTTTTTCAAGCTCAACTGCTAAGGATTTTACTGAATCGACCACATCACCAATCACCACATCGATAGGCTTAGCATCAATACTCGCAAGCGCTCGATAGGTATCTTTCACAATGGTAACCACATTGCTAGATACCGGCTGACCATCCAATTCAGAAATTCTTTGTACCAGGCTATCAGCTAGACCCTGCTCGATCTGAGAACCTGCATCTGAGCCTGATGCCATATTCAATTTCTCACTGTAAATATTGGAATAGGTGGTTACGGCGGCTTCTGCAGTTGCTAGCTCTTCCAATAGTTTCTCTGGTTCCCAAGGCAGCTCTTCATTTTTACGTAACTCGTCATAGGTGTTCTCTACCAAATGCACGGTGTCGGTAATTCGTTTAAACCCATAGGTACGTGCGTTGCCTTTGACAGTGTGAATATTTCTAAATAATGCTGCCAGCACGTCGGCGCTTTTCTCGTTGGTAGTTTCTATGGCATGACGACATTTAGCGATAAAGTCATTAGAGGTATCAATAAACTCAATGAACTTGGCAGGAGACACTGACAGGATCTCACCAATCATATTCAGCTCTTGTTTTTGCTCTTCTGCAGCAGCTTGTAAGGCACGTAATTCAGTTACATCCCGAACCGTTACCATTAACTTAACGACCGTATCATTCTCATCAAGGATTGGATCCCAATCTAAGTCCAAGAACTTATCATCTTGCTCCGGCAAGCGAATTCTAATTTCGCTAGCTAATAGATGTGAATTAAAGTCATACATCATGGAGTCTTCTCCAACGATGGACGCTACTGCGGTAGTGACAGAATCAACGATATCAGCACTTATTACCGCATGCTCGAAAAGTAGATCCATGAAGTTACGGTTAGCGATTTTGTTAGTTTGGAATATTGTTTCTAGATAAGCAGAATATTCTGGGTGAATAAGGCCACCCTCTTCAATGGTGAACAAGCCCTGATGCATATTAGAAAGCATGTTGGCAATATCATCATTTTTCTGAGCAAGGGCTGCTGTACGCTGCGCCACTTTTTGTTCTAGGTTGCGGTTATGTTCTTCGATCACTTCAACCATACTGATATTTTTCAGGGTGGTCACCAAAGATTGGGCGACCGTGGACACAAACTCGTAATCACTATCAGCAAAGGAAACACTATTTACGTCGCCCGAAAAATTCATTACACCCATCAAGATATCTTTATCCATTAAGGGTACACACAGCAACGATTTAGCATTCTCGCCTTCATTGGAAACGTAATTTTTATCCCTAGAAGTATCTTGTACAAACAATGTTTTCTTAGATTCTGCAACACGCCCCAAAACACCCTCACCTTTGGTAAAGGACATCGCTTTTCTTTGATTAGCGTCAATTCCCATGGGAGGTAAGAAGGCTCTAGCTTCCAATTCATCTTCTTTATTAAATAGGAACACGGAACCTTTATTGATATTGATCTTGTCATGCATGGCTTGAAGTACTTCATTCAAGGCAATATCCTGACTTCGAGCGGCAGCCAAACTAGAACCTATTTGGTTAAGCTGTGCCAAATCTTGCATCTTCTTACGAATAGCAGTACGCATGCTATTAAAGTTCTGAGATGCCAATACTATCAAAACCAACATAATAACCATGGTACTTTTCATACCATAGTCAAGATCATTGGCTAGCACTTTTTGTAGTTCACTAAGCTGCTGATCAGTCTCTTCCAACAACTCATCGAGACCAGCCACCGATTTATCTACGGTTTTTCTCGCAGCTTCAAAATTATGTGCCGCTTCCTCGGATTTACGAATTTGTAATTGTTTATAGGAAACGAGGCTTTTCTCCGCTTTAATATCCTGCTTTAAACCTTCAACCGCTTCATCTACGGCAGCCATTAACCCACCTGGATCAATTGTTTCAAATCCTCTTTTGATTTGACCCATAAATAACTCTGCGTCTGATATTACATACAAATAGTCATCCACAGCAGTATCAAATTTATCCGCGTCTACGGAGCGTTGTAATTCTTCAGTTACTGTAATAACACCTAAAAACTTGCCATCCACCTCATTAACTGATCCAACGATAAGCTCCATTGTTTCCTCAAATTCTGGCGGCGCTTCATAGAAGCCAATTTCCATTAAGGCTTCGCCGACAATACCGACCTTATCGATAAGCTCTTGCGCTTCTTCATTTGCGTCATTCTTCGCGACCAAAGATGCCAATTTCGCATTAAACATCTTTCTAATTGAGTCTACGTACGAATCGTAGTTAGTTTTTATGTTCAGCACCTTCCCGTGCAACACATCATCTTCTCGAGTTAGTTTTTCCAACTCCTCATAAAGCGACTCAAACTCTACCGTGCCCCGCTCAAAGCTATCACGGTAAGGGGCGATTTGCTCTTCGTGTACCGCATTGAAACCCAGGGCGCTTTGGTTAGCCAATTTAAGTAATTGGATCTGTACCTGGTTCGCTTGTTGCACCACTGGCACAGCTTGTTCAGTCACCCTCTCGTTGGAAAAGGTGATATCTCTTAAATTCCATAGCGATGAAGCGCCGGAAATGGATAAGAGTACCAATATAACCACAAAGCCCAGCCAGACTTTTTGGGTAAAACTAAGTGCAATCATGAGAACTCCTGATGCCAAACGAATATTGTAGGCACTACGTGACCGAGGCACCTAGCCGCTATTAGTTTCAGTATAGACGGGATGTGAAGGTTGCCAGGACAGCCGCAAAATGGTCATATTTTGCTCTAGGTTTAACCAAACCTAAAGAGCCAGAAACACCCTAACAAGGCAAGTGCCAAGCTAGGCAACTTCCACCCGATTCCGACCATTGGCCTTGGCCTGATACAGTGCCGCATCAGCTCGGCGCAACAGTTCTTCCGGCTTCAAGTCTTCTTGAGGAATCACCGAGGCTATACCCAAACTAATAGTCACCTTGAAGGAATGGTTTTCGGCCTGAACTAACGTTTGCTCTACTTCATCGCGTATATATTCAGACACCTGCTCAGCCCCAGTGACATCAGTATCTACCAGCAGAATTACAAATTCCTCGCCACCAAAGCGAACTGCAATATCCCCTGGGCGCTGACTGTGAAATTGCATGACATCGGCCACCTTCTTTAAACAAATATCTCCTGCAAGATGGCCATAGGTATCGTTGACTTGCTTAAAATGATCGACATCCAGGACCACAATACTAATAGGGGATTTATGACGAACACTGCGACGAAACTCATCGTCGTAATACTTATTGAAAAAACGTCGATTCTTCAAGCCAGTCAGTTGATCTGTATTGCTCAGCGCTTCTAATTGCTCATTAGCTTGTTCAAGTTTTGTCAATGTTGCCTGAAGTTCTTTGGTACGCTCAGTAACTTGGCCTTCCAGTTTTTGATTAGCTTCTTGTTGAAGCTTAATTTTATCTTCGTGGGATTTGTTCACTTCAGAAGCGAGATGCAGTGCCATCTCGGTCGCTTGCTTTGCGGCCGTTCGCTCCCTTGTAAACCGCTCACCGAGCGCAAAAGACAGCAATCCCATTTCCACAAGCAAACCTATCGCCTGAATAGATTGGGTAAATAAATTATCCGGAACCACACCAGCCAGCAGAAAAGTGTAAGTGCAAGTACCAATCAGCAACATACTCCAGGCAAAGGTGAAATAGCGGGCATCTGGATTGCCTTTACGCCACTCCCAAATACCAATGATATAAGCAAACACTGAGGCCACAATCCCCAAACTCTGCCCAATGGGAGTGACAAAGGCTTCTGAAGTGAAGAGATAAGTTAATACGATTAATGCGTAAATAACGATGGCGACTTTAACAGCACGATGAGCAAAACGATTATTCTTTTTAAAGTCTAAGAAACTGTCGACGAATAAACTGCCAAAAATGAAACTACCCAACACCCCAAGCAATAAAGCGACATCGCTAAAACCCGGTGAGTTACCCCAAATATACTGCGTGCCAAGCCCTGTGAGCGAGCCAATATAAATACAAAGAAATGCAGAATAACCAACGTAATACAGGTAAATACGGTCTCGTATGTAAAACCACATGCCCGCGTTATAAATCAAAATAATAGCCAACACACCAAAAAAGAATCCCAGGAATATCTGATATCCCGTTTCCTTTTTGTAAAAGCCTTGAGGATCTCTTAGCCAAATTGGCAATATCAAAGAACTACTGGAATTAATTTTTAAATAGAGTGTACCGTCGTATTTGTTATCGCCAGGTAGCGGGAATATAAAATAGCGATGTTCTAAAAAATGGGCATTCCGTGGAACATGATCGCCCTGAACACCCAAAGAAGAGATTTGTTGCCTCGCATTTTCATTCTCCACCCAAAAGGCTTCAACACGATCTAAAAATGGCCAAGCAATTTCAACCAAACCTGGTGATTGTGCAAACGTTTCATTAATTCGGATCCGCAACCAAAGCGTTGATTCCGAGAAACCTAGATGTAATGTATTACGACTATTCGATTGCCACAGCATACTTTTTGGCATGGCAACCACATCATCAATGGTGTATTGATTTTCGACATCGAAAAAGAAATCTGTGCTCTCAGCCAAGTTCACTTCAGAAGCAAAAACTTGATCACTTAGCAAATACAACACTAATAACGAAGCTAACCAAAGCCGCATGACGACACAAAGCATGCAAGTTTTCTTGGCGGGGGCTTTCGTTGGCATTTTAGGAATATTTTTCGCAAATAGTGACAGTTCAACTAACTATAGCAGCAAGTGTACTAAGGCCCTTTTGGTTTATCTTGTGAGTTTTAATAACCAAAACCTACACCACACACAAAGATTAATACCACTAAGCAATATAGACCTTAATTTTACATTTACATCATTGAATCTTTTGCCCATTGCGCCGATCTATTAAGTAAGCGCATCGATTTGGCAAGCTGTTTGCAGCATACCATCTAAACGTCATTTTTTTGCGCGAATTTGTTAAAACGTTCGACGCATATCCCTGAAACGGGAGAGGAGTTGTGTCATGGGCATTTGCGGTACTGAGCTGTTAGAACTCATTATCCGCCCCACGCTGAAAAGCTTGGGGGTAAATAACCCAATTGCTGAAAGACTGATGCTTGGTACAGCCGCTGTACAGTCAAACTTAGGTTTTTTTCTGCAAAGCCAGCGAGGCATAGGGCTATTTGGAATTAGCTCAGAAATCCATCAATCAATTTGGGATGAGTACTTGGCGTTCCAAGAAGACCTCGCGAGCAACGTGAGGGGCTTTGCCTCTCAACATGAATTCTTAAAGGCACCTAACACAGAGTTAGCCAGCAACCTTCGCTATGCCACGGCAATCGCTTGGATGATCTATCAGAGAGCAGATATTGATTTAAGCAAGCTAAAAACCGACCAAGACTTAGCCCAATGTTGGTACGAATTCTTCGCACAAAAATCAGCCCACCAAAGCCCCTCGAGCTTCATTGCGCAAGTTCAACAAATACCTACCGAAGTGGACGAAAAAGCGGCATAAAAGCCGCTTTTTTTATGTTCGAAAACACTTCAAAAGATCATATTTTAGGCAGCCAAAAATTATAAAAAAAAACCTTCTAATAATTTAGATAATTAACGATGTTTTACCTTTATCTACTTGGATTGCCTGTAAAATCTAGCATTGAAATCAAAAGCCAAACAGATCGATATACAGAGTGTGAACTAGCGCCGGAATAGGGAACTTTGCGGCCTTCGGCTCAGCTAAGTGTGACCACTATCACAGCTCTAAAATTAAACTGCTTTACCATGCACACTATCGACGAACCTGAACCAAACTGTGGTTATTAAGTGTTCTAAATTTCGTCAGGTGATGAAGTTATAACCGGCATCCATCACCGACTTGTAAGGTTTGTTAGTTAAGGTTTCACCTTAAATTTTTTGCAGCGTTCAATGCCAGACTTTTTGCCCTTGTGGCTTTTCGGCAATTTAGCCGACTAAGAGAGAGGAATTTGCAGTGTCTCAACTTCTTAAAATCGCTTTAATCGGACTTGCTTTATCGCTATCTGCCTGCGGCGGTACCGATAGCTCCGCCTCGGGAAGCAACACTGGCGCACCCTCTCCCTCTCTCCCCAGCGACGATTCAGATAGCGGTAACGATACTGACGATAATATCGACGATGACGCTGACGACGACACATCTGATAACTCAGGTGACGACACTGACAATAGTGACTCAGGAGATAACGCTGATGACGGTAATGGATCTGATGATTCAGGCGACAACAGCGATGATGACAACGATAGCGGAAATATAGGCGGCGGAAACACCGGTGGAGATAACTCTGGCGATAACTCCGGTGACAACTCTGGCGATAACTCCGGTGACAACTCTGGCGATAATTCCGGTGACAACTCTGGCGATAATTCCGGTGACAACAATCCAGTAAGTAGCGCTGAAGGTGCGATTTTATTTGTTACTCAAACACCTCTACCCTCTACTGGCCCAGTGTTCACCACGATCGTTAGCAACTTCTCAAACCATCTTCCATACGTACA
>JAKSAW010000262.1 GCA_022361455.1 Pseudomonadales bacterium
ATTACAATTTCAAATCGCCGAGAATATTAAGTTAAATACAGAACAGATACTGGAATCAACACAGCCACCACCAGAAGGTTATGCGATTCAATTACGTATCAATGGTGAGTCACTGCTCAAAGATGGCAGCCTGCTACCCGCATTTGGTGACATTACCAGATTTGATGTTTCGATGGCTCGGGGTACTCGATTAGATACACATATCTATAACGGATATGCAATGAGTGCTAACTATGACTCCTTGCTAGCGAAGCTTATTGTTAAAAGTATCTATCCCTCATTCAGTAAAGCCATCAAAACCAGTTACCGAAACCTTTGTTCCATCTCCATTGATGGTGTCGATACTAATGTCGAAATCTTAAAAAATATATTGATGCATCCCATAGTGGATCAGCAGGATTTTTATACGCGATTTATTGATGAACATATATCGGATTTAATTACCGACTCGCAACATCCACAGTTGTTTATGTGTGATGCGCCAAGTAACAAAGTCGTCGAAGCGAAAGATTTGGGTTCAGTGCCTGATAATGCGATCACTAGTCCATTACATGGTACGGTTGTATCCATTGAGGTCTCTCGGAATCAAACTGTTGCCAAAGGCACGGTATTAATTATTTTAGAAGCGATGAAAATGGAGCATGTTATTACTGCTCCCACCGATGGCCTAATACAACAGATCTTAGTAACCGAAGGAAATACTGTTACTAGTGGTCAGGCTTTGTTGTTATTTGAGTGCCAAAGTGAAGACGCTAGTGACATTGATGCTACTACAGAAATGGATATAGAAACTATCCGACCAGATCTACAAGAGCTCATACAACGCCATGATCTTTTACTCGATGATGCTCGCCCAGAAGCGATCGCAAAACGACATTTGCAAGGCTATCGCAGCGCCCGTGAAAATGTTGCTGATCTTTGTGACGGATCAGAATTTATTGAGTACGGTGGTTTGGTGATTGCAGGGCAGCGGCAACGTAAGTCGCTAGAGCAGTTGATTGAACAAACCCCAGCAGATGGCATGGTGGCCGGTATAGGTCACATTAATGAGTCTCAGTTTGGCCGCCAACGGAGTCAGTGCATTTTGATGTCATACGACTATACCGTTATGGCGGGTACTCAGGGTTTACAAAACCACCGCAAGAAAGATCGCATGTTTGAATTAGCAGAACGCAAACAACTACCTGTGATCTTGTTGGCTGAAGGTGGAGGCGGGAGACCTGGCGATACGGATGCATTATCGCCTGCTTGGTTAGACTGCTTGGCTTTTTATTTGTTTGCGAAACTTGCAGACCAAGTGCCTTTAATTGGACTGGTTAATGGCCGTTGTTTCGCGGGTAATGCTGCTTTATTTGGTTGCTGTGATATTACAATTGCCACAGAGACTGCCAATATTGGTATGGGTGGGCCGGCAATGATTGAAGGTGGCGGTTTAGGGAAATATGCTCCCGAAGAGGTTGGCCCCATTGATGATCAAAGAAGTAATGGTGTTGTCGATATCGTCGTCAAGGATGAGCCGCAGGGTGTCGCGGTTTGCAAACAGATTCTAAGTTATTTCCAAGGAAGCATAGCGACATGGGAGTGCGCTGATCAGCGATTATTGCGTCAGGCTGTCCCTGAAAACCGCCGCAGAGTTTACGACATCTATCATTTGATAACGGTGTTGGCGGATAAGGAGAGTTTTTTAGAAATTCAAGCTGACTACGGTAAAGGTATTATTACTGGTTTTGCCCGCATAGAGGGTAATGCAGTGGCAGTGGTAGCCAATAACCCTAATTACTTGTCTGGAGCAATTGAATCTACTGTGGCGACCAAGGCGGCTAAGTTCTTAACGCTCTGCGATAAGTATCAAATACCGGTGACCTTTTTATGTGATACGCCAGGCTTTATGGTGGGCCCTGACATAGAGAAAACAGGTTTAGTTCGACATGCTGCTAATCTATTCATTCAAGGTGCTAAGCTGTCGGTACCCTTTGCTACGGTTGTGCTAAGAAAGTGCTATGGCTTAGGGGCAATGGCAATGGCAGGGGGACATTTAAAAGCACCCTTGTTGACGGTTTCGTGGCCCACTGGAGAGTTTGGTGCCATGGGGCTGGAAGGGGCAGTGCGGCTTGGCTATCGCAGAGAGCTAGAAGCAATTGAGGATGATGAAACCCGCGAACAAGCTTTTCAGCGCATGGTTGACGAAGCCTATGCTCAGGGTAAAGCTACCCACATGGCGACCTATTTTGAGTTTGATCATGTGATTGATCCAGCGGACACTCGTGATTGGATCAAAGAGGTGCTTTTCTAATTATTTGGCTAGTCTACTTTACCCACCAAATTCTGAACCATCTTGGAGTTTAATCTTATGCTCGAGATGGTTCAGAGATCGGATACTAAGGTCGCTCGTTAAGTTGTTTAGAGCTTTGCCATAAATTTTGCACAGGAGTTGGTCGCTTTCTCAAAGTTCTTAGTTAAAGCGAATTTGCCTACTGGGCCAAGAAGTGAAAGAGGAAACTTAGGCTCATAAGCAACCGTATAGGTAAAGCGAGTGATCCCGTCACCAATAGGCTCGAGTAAATAGTCTTCCATTAGGGCATTTACAAAAGGTAGGTTGGTCTTGGTGAAGTAAAAGGTAAAGCGTTTGTTTTCTTCCCAGCGAGTGAAGTATTCATATACCTTCATTGCACCTAAGCTAACGGTGCGGGTGGTACCAACGCCAAATGGTTTTGGACTAGTCCATTCAACTTTAGTCATACCATCAAACCATTGTGGCCAATGATCAGCATCTTCAAAGCTCTTAAATATAGTCTCAGGGGTGGCATGAATTTCGATGGCGTGAACGATTACCACCGGCGCATTGTCGAGAAAATCATGTTCGACTGGCTTGCAATTTGGCATGAGTGTTCCTTGTCTGATGGCTAAATAGTTTCGTTACCTTATAGGCAAAACACCCTGATTAACAGGGCGTTTTCTGCCATTTTTAAAGGTTTAGATAATACCAAGTAGGCTGTTTTATCTTTTTCAAAGTTCGTTTAGCAAACTTGCTTTGAGAGATAAACACTGGCGCCTTATCCGTTACCTCAAACCCAAATTGCTTTGGAAGTTTGGTGTAAATAGAACGAGGAGGTTCTCCAGGTACAGCCTTTAGTTTGTTACCAGTTTCAAAGGTGTGGTAATAAACATGGTTGATGCCTAGTTCCCGCCAAATAAACTCGATTGTGGCAGTTAGCATTGCTTCCGCCCAAATTTGTTTATAGGGCACTAGTACTTTTGTTACGTACAGGCGTAATTCGCTAGTACTGCAACCAATATCGTAGTATGTGTTACTAGGCTGGAACTCCGTATCATATTGACGTCGATAATCCACATGTCGAAGTAGCCAATCAGCACGTCTTAACCAATCGTTTTGAATCTCTTCAATAAGCACTTCATTAGTCTCTAGAGATACGTCCATACGAGCC
>JAKSAW010000699.1 GCA_022361455.1 Pseudomonadales bacterium
GCGCGCTTTTTTTTAACCCCAGTACATTAGCGCTTAAGGAGCAGCCAGCCCTATTTTCAAGCCGCGCCCTGCTCAACCAAGGGTCGCCGATCGCAAAGGCCGCCCAATGGACAATCAATCCTGGTCGACGCAACGTCTCATCGCGCGCGCTTCTTTTTTTAACCCCAGTACATTAGCGCTTCTGGCGCATGCAGCTCCATTTTCGGGGTTTTTGCAGGGCAACCAAGGGCCGCCGATCCCGAAAGTTTCCCAGATGACATCACTTATTCACCAGAATGTCGACATGGACATCGTGGGCGTAAGCGCGTTGTGGTACAAAATGTCTGCACCGTATCGTTCCACACGCGAACGCAGTTGGGCGCAGCGCCCTCACGCCAACGCAATGAACGGAGCGCACAAGGTTGCCCTCCTGCCTCCAGTGACTGGATTCCAGTCTATGCCACTTCCCGACACCGCTTCCTTCTTGCCACCATCAAGACTCGCAGCGACATTGTCCTCCGGACTGTGCCGCAGGGCGGCAGCCGCACCAACAGCGCTCCCCGCGTCCCAATTCACTCCCTCATCTTTCCCCACCCCCCCTTCAGATGTCCCCTCGTCCGGCGCGTCTCATCTTCGGCGCAATTTGCTCCTCGAGTGGGCACTGCTTACTAAGCACCGCTTAATAAGCAGCCCCCGCTTCCTCCCATTCCTACACCGAGCTTACATTTCTGAGTGTGGGTGGGCTGGGGCGAAAAGGAACAAACAGCAGAAGCACGGGTCGCCAATGAGTGGGGATCCCAACGCACCGCGCTTTTTCGAACGCCTGCGCTAATCGATTCCCCCCAATGGCTGCTCCGTCCCGAGGTCCACGGAAACCCTGCGGGACGCTGTCGCTGTCCAGTCCAACCGGAGCGCCGGAATCCGTTTCTGGCGCCCCCCGCTCAACCGTATCCCCGGTCCGTTGGATGATACGGTACACGCCGCCACACAACCGCAGCGCCCTGCGGCGCCTCCCCAGAAAATCC
>JAKSAW010000898.1 GCA_022361455.1 Pseudomonadales bacterium
CCTCGCCACTTAGCGTCTCGATAACTTGATAAAGGGCATCAGCAAAGCTCTTCACGGTTACCTTACGAGTGCCGGCGACACTATCCAAGATTTTTTGAGTTACTTCAGTCATCAGCAACCGCATTACAGACTCCAGCAACTCCTTCTTACTGTCAAAATACCGATAGATAGTCGCTCGATTACACCCCAAACGAGCTGCAAGCTCATCAAATTTAAGGCCTTTATAACCCACCTCCTCTATCAGCTCAGCCGCTACCAAAATCGTTTGCTCTTTGGTTTTGCGATACTCCAAGGTGTCTGACTTTGCTTTTCTGGGGTTTTGACTCATTACTTTTCCAGTTATTCGGGTACTAATTTGGTTTGCCCTGAATTTTCCTATTGACTCGGCAATTTTACAACACTAATCTAAGTACAACATTTTTATTATTATGTTGTAGGCGAATATCAGAGCTCTTGCTTATAGCTAGAGCATGTTAGAGAACGTTCGAGAGAGGCAGCGAGAAACATGGCTAAGGCAGAGCTACCACCAGGCCCTACGTATCCAGGCATCATCCAAGGCTTTAAATTGGGTTTAGGTATTTATGACTATCTGTATGAGTGCTACGAAAAGTACGGTGATGCAGTAACGATACGAGTACCAGGGATGACACCCATGGTTTGGGTGAATGAACGCAATATGGTACGGGACTTTTTTCGTCTTAAGTCAGATCAGATCGATCAAAAGACGCTACCTGTTCCATTAGATATTGGTAACAACGCTATCGGCTTTTCCAATGGTGACGAGCACCGACATTCTCGCAAGGTACTTATTCCACCTCTTGCAGGGAAAAACATAGAAAACAGACTTGGCCCCATGCATGAGCTTATCACTAAGCGCTTAGACGAATTACAACCGGGCAAAGAATATGATATTGCCGAGCTAATCGCTGAAATAACGCTAGATATCGTTGCTTTCACTCTGTTACAAGAAATTGATGGTGTCAAATTTGAGAGATACCGGTATTTATTATTAGGTTGGTTAGAATCATCTACAACTGATCCGATGTTCGCCATCGCCACCACCTACGGCCCATCGAAGTGGCGAACAGTATTAAATGATAAATATTTAAAAGCACGCGACCTTGGCAAAGTACCGTTGTTCGACAAGGTGATGCCATGGGGCCAAGCAGTTCAATTTAAGCTAGACCTAGCTGAAGAAGTAAGACAAGACGTAAGAGCCATACGCGCGAAGCCCGATGCAGACCACAAGGGCGTACTTGCAGCTATAGCACTTTCTAGATATGAAGACGGGGAACTACTTTCCGAGGAAAAAGTAATTACCGAAGTTATTTCAATCTTTGTTGGCGGCCACGATACCAGTGCAGCAACTGGTGCATGGTACATGATGTGGATGATGAAAAAGCCCGAAATTCTCGCCAAGATGAAGCAAACAGTACTTGATAGCATTCAGAAGCACGGCAAGTTCGACCCAATTAAAATCGTTAACGATCCATTTCTGGATGCTTGCTTGAACGAGTCACAACGTTTAACGCCTTCGGCAGTTGGCACCATGAGGCACAATGTTGAGGATGAACACATTGGATCACTCTACTTACCAAAGCATACCTCTATTTTGGCTGCAAATTTTATCACCCATCGTCGTAAAGATATTTGGGGTGAAGATGCGCTGGAATACCGCCCAGAACGCTGGATAGGAAAAGATGGTATCAAACCTAAGCCATATGAGTTTTACCCATTTGGTGGTGGACACAGAGCTTGTATCGGCTTAAACCAAGCCAAGCAACAACTTCGCTTATTGTTTGCAGAGTTTGCAAGACGTTGTGACTTTACATCGGACACCATCGATCGAGACTACTGGCCAGGGCAACGACAAATCAATGTTCAAACTCACCCTGCTGGTGGTATAAAGGTACGCGTAGATGCTATACGTCCTAGCACTTACGGCTACCCAGCAAAACCGGTGCAAGAGCCAGAAGAAGAGCTAGCAGCGGTTTAATAATTAAAACAACTGGGGAGCTACTCTGGTTTTTCGAAATCAGTGTAGCTTTCTGCTTTTTAAGGAGTTACAGCGGTGGAAAAAGAATATGATGTGGTGGTATGGGGAGCCACCGGTTACAGTGGTAGACCCGCTGCAATACATATGAACAAGCACTATGCCAGCAAAGGCCTGATCAAAATGGCCATTGCGGGAAGAAATTTAGAAAAGCTTAAGAAAGTTCATGCAGAAATGGGGAATCCTGATATTGGTATTATGGTTTGCCCCGGAGCTGATGCAGATGCAGCAGATGCTGTTGCCAAATCGACCAAAGTCGTTTGTTCAGCAGTCGGACCAGCTGCCGTTTATGCCACAGAAATGGTCGATGCCTGTATAGCGAATGGCACTGATTATTGTGATCTTAGCGGCGAATTACACTGGTTAAGAAACATGATCGATACGCGCGAACAGGCAGCAAGAGATGCAGGCGTCCTTATTATTAACGCCTGCGGAATGGATTCGATTCCATCCGAATATGGTGTTTTAGCGCTGCAAAAAAAGGCCAAAGAAAAATACGGTGAATATTGCACTGAAGTAAAAGGTTGCTTCGATAAAGGTAAAATTTCAGTGGCTGCAGGAAGCTTTGAAAGTGGAAAAGGTGTAATGCAAGCGATGGCAAATGATCCTGCCATGGAAGACATCATCAGCAACCCATATAGCATCAACCCACCAGGCCATATTTATGGCAATCCTGAATGCCCTGATCTAGATAAAGTCACTTATGATCCTGACTTTAAGCAATACATCATGCCGTTTCCAGTGGGGCAAATTAATGCACGGGTTGTTCGTAGAGCCCATGCGTTAAACGATTATCCATTTGGGAAAGAGTTTACTTATATCGAGTGCAAACTTGCAGGTAATGGTTTTATCAAGAAGACACTAGCTCAGCTAGAAACTTGGGGCGTCGACTTCTTTGTTTCTGCCGATCAGAATTCGCGCTTTGGAAAGTTCTTGATGTCGCTTGGACCTAAAGATGGCACAGGCCCATCAGATGAAACCATGGAAAAGAATGGACCTTTCTCATTTGTGTTTTTCGGAAGAACACCAAGTGGAAAAGAAGTTCGCGCTGAAGCTTTTAGCCCGTGGGATCCACACCGCGGCACTGCAGCATTACTTGCTGACACCGCATTTTGTGTCGCTACCCAGCGTGACTCACTATTAAAAC
>JAKSAW010000887.1 GCA_022361455.1 Pseudomonadales bacterium
TATCAAGGTCGCCACTCAAGCTCTACTTACGAAGAGTCGCTGCCTGACTTTATTAAGTTAGCTGAAGCCTATGGTCACGTTGGTATGAAAGTAACTAAGCCAAGTGAACTGACAGGCGCATTAGAAGAATGCTTCAAGCTGAAAGATAGGTTGGTCTTTATGGATATATACGTGGATCCAACGGAGCACGTGTATCCAATGCAAATTAAAGACGGCTCAATGCGTGACATGTGGCTTAACAAAACGGAGCGAACCTAACAATGCGTCGAATTATCTCAATTTTGATGGAAAACGAGCCGGGTGCATTATCTCGCGTTGTCGGTTTGTTTTCACAAAGGGGCTATAACATCGAATCTTTAACGGTTGCCCCAACGAACGATGAAACTTTATCTCGATTGACTCTGACCACAACTGGCAGCGATCGCGTGATCGAGCAGATCACTAAGCAACTTAATAAGTTGGTTGAGGTGGTTAAGCTAGTGGATTTAACAGAAGGTACGCACATTGAGCGTGAGTTGATGTTAATTAAGCTGAAAGCGACGGGTGCTCAGCGTGCCGAGATTAAGCGGACTGCGGATATTTTCCGTGGCCAAATCGTGGATGTAACCAGTGCGGTTTATACCGTGCAGTTAACCGGTACTAGCGATAAGTTGGATGCCTTTATTGAGTCTGTGGGAGATGCTTCTATTCTGGAAGTGGCTCGTACAGGTGTATCTGGTATCGCGCGTGGCGACAAAGTGCTTTCTCTTTAATGGGAAGGCGAAATAGGAATTTAATCTCTTAAAAGTAATAGGGGAAAACAAATGCAAGTTTATTACGATAAAGACTGTGACCTTTCGATCATCCAGGGAAAGAAAGTAACGATCGTTGGTTATGGTTCACAAGGTCATGCCCACGCAAACAATCTTAAGGACTCTGGCGTCGACGTAACTGTTGCGCTTCGTGCAGGTTCTTCTTCTGCTGCGAAAGCTGAAGCTAGCGGTTTGACCGTTAAATCTGTTGCTGAAGCTGTTGCTGAAGCAGACGTGATCATGATCCTTACCCCTGATGAGTTTCAAGGTCAGCTTTACAAAGAAGAAATCGAGCCAAACGTTAAGCAAGGCGCTACTTTGGCATTTGCGCACGGCTTTGCTATTCATTACAACCAAGTGGTACCTCGTGCAGATCTAGACGTTATCATGGTTGCTCCAAAGGCGCCTGGCCACACTGTTCGCTCAGAGTTTGTGAAGGGTGGTGGTATTCCTGATCTGATCGCGGTATTCCAAGATGCTTCTGGCAAAGCTAAAGATGTGGCGCTTTCTTACGCCTCAGGTGTAGGCGGCGGACGTACGGGTATCATCGAGACAACTTTCAAAGATGAAACTGAAACTGACCTATTTGGTGAGCAAGCGGTTCTTTGTGGTGGTGCTGTTGAGCTTGTTAAGGCTGGTTTCGAGACATTGACCGAAGCTGGTTACGCCCCTGAAATGGCGTACTTTGAGTGCTTGCACGAGCTTAAGCTTATCGTTGATCTTATGTACGAAGGCGGTATCGCTAACATGAACTACTCCATCTCTAACAATGCGGAGTATGGTGAGTATGTGACTGGTCCTGAGGTGATTAACGAAGAATCTCGCCAAGCTATGCGTAATGCCCTTAAGCGTATCCAGGACGGCGAATACGCTAAGATGTTTATCTCTGAGGGTGCTACCAACTATCCAAGCATGACTGCTTACCGCAGAAACAATGCTGCTCACCCAATTGAGCAAGTAGGTGAGAGACTTCGTGCGATGATGCCTTGGATCCAAGACAACAAGATTATCGATAAGTCTAAAAACTAATCGGTAATTTCATTGCTTGCAAAAGAAAACGCGGTCCTGGCTTTGCCTGGGCCGCGTTTTTGTTAGACTGAATAAATAATAAAAGCCTATCGGGATACAGTTATGTCCGAAAACAAATCTCCCTCCAGTGATGATAAAGCTGATGTGGTCAGTATATCCGGCCAGTCGGGGGCTTCTAGTGAAGATCATGAGCCTGATGGAGTGACCTTCGAAGTCGTCGAGGAGGAGCTTCACGGAGGCCAGAGTGTTCGCCGAAGAGGCGTATATCTGCTGCCAAATTTATTTACCACCGGTGCGTTGTTTTCAGGGTTTTACGCCATTGTTGCTGCCATGAACCAGTCCTTTGAACAGGCAGCCATCGCCATTTTTGTGTCGATGATTTTTGATGGTTTGGATGGTCGCGTCGCCAGAATGACTAATACACAGAGTGCCTTTGGTGCTGAATATGACAGCCTCGCTGATTGTATATCTTTTGGTGCGGCTCCAGCGCTGGTCTCGTATTCTTGGGCGTTGCACAATTTGGGCAAGGTTGGTTGGATGATTGGCTTTGTTTATATGGCCTGTGCTGCGCTGCGCTTGGCTCGTTTCAATGTAGAGCATGATAACTCTGATGGTCGTTATTTTACTGGTTTGCCAAGCCCGTCTGCAGCGGCTTTGGTTGCCGGTATGGTGTGGGCTGGCCATGAGTGGGGTATATCTGGAGCTGACGCTGTTATTCCTGCGGCGCTGCTAACGGCTTATGCTGCCGTGATGATGGTCAGTAATGTTAAGTTCAATAGCTTCAAAGAAATAGACTTCAAAGGGAGAGTGCCTTTTGTGGCTATTTTGGTGGTTGTGCTCGCAATTGCCGTGATCTTCAGCGATCCCTCGAGGGTATTGCTGGGTATTTTCCTTTTGTATTCGTTGTCAGGCCCAATTTCGATGCTGCTGGGAAAAGATAAAGCTCGTTAACTAATTGCCATATAAAGTATTTTTATTGAATTAGTTATAAAAAACGCTCGACAGATCGCGAATTCTTCCATAGAATTCGCGCCCTCAGCTTGAAGACATCTTCTCGCTGAACTATACATTAAAGTCTGCGTACGCATTCTATCTAAAACGACCTCAAACCCTTGTTGGTAATTATCAAGAATTTAACCTTGATACGAGGAAGTTTTCGCTCCAGAAAATGTGTGATCACATCGATGGAAGTCGTTGATAGAAAACAAAAATCAAATATTTCAAATTAATGAAAAAATTGATTGACAGCGATGCGGAGAAGCGTAGAATACGCGGCCTCGGTTGATGAGACCGAAGGTAAAAAGCTCTTTAACAACCAGTTAGAAACTATATGTGTGGGTGCTTGTTGATGGTGAATAGCTAAATAGATATTCATTCATTAATAAGTTACCAAGTCAATTTGACCGAAATGTTTCATTGAGATGTTTTGGTTTGATGAATAGTAATTTTGCGTGAATGAGCCAAGATTTGTTGCCA
>JAKSAW010000399.1 GCA_022361455.1 Pseudomonadales bacterium
AGCGCCGGTCAGCCGGCGAGCAGCGCAGCGCAGCGTACCCTTCTATATAGGCGTCGTAGGAGCTGGCCGCGGCGTCGTTCTCGACGCCGATCCCGGCACCACCGCCCTTGGCAGTTTCCCACGCTGCATGCAGGGCAACGACGACCACAGGCCCGACGCGATCGCGTACGCGCTCGGAGGTCAGCGCTTCGCCGTCACGCAGGATACAACCCGTGGTAAGCAGCGTGGTGTAGGGCTTGTCGGCCGAGCCGGTCCCCTCGAAGGTTCGTCCGTGCTCGCGCGCGGAACTGACGACCGCCGACAGGCCGGCCTCGACGCCCTCGGGCGGCTGGGCCACGGTGATCCAACCGTCACCCACACGCCCTGTGGCCGCCAGCGCCTTCGGCGCGTTCGCGGCGACGTGAATCGGGATGGGGTCGTCGAGATTGACGAAGCCGCGCTCCTTCGATGGATGGATCAGCCGAATCCACCGTTCCCGCTTCCCTTCCCGAAACAGCACATCCTCACCCGCCAGCAGGCCGCGGACTTGCTCGATGTACTCCTCCATCGCGCTCACGCGCAGCGCAGGCAGCCCCATCGTGTTGCGCCCCGTAAAGCCGGTGCCGAGGCCGAGGATGACGCGGCCCGGAGCGATCGCGTTGACCGTAGCGATCGCCGAGGCCGTCACCGGCGCGATGCGGTTGCTCGGAATCGCCACCAGAGTCCCGAGCGTCATCGTCGACGTGTGCTCGGCGGCCAGGGCCATCGTGGCGTAGACGTCGCTGTAGAGAAGCTGGGAATCGTAGAACCAGGCGTGGCTGAAGCCGTTGGCCTCGGCGATTTCCGCGTCTTTCCAGGCGTCGATGTACGAAGGAAAGGCGATTCCGAACTGCATGGATCTCTCCCGATTCTTCGAGACTGGGCGAGCGGCTTGGTAGATACCCTAGGAGATGACTCGATACCATGGGATCTACCCATTCGGGTGATTGACGCTCGGCGATCGAGATCGGTAGATTCCCTCAGCGGCGACAGCCCCCAGCCTCGCGAACCGTCGCGATCGGCCCTGCACCGGGCGGGCCGGCGACGACCGGACGACGCGTCGCCGCCGAGGGAGTTCGTATGCAATCCATCGGAACTCGATTCTTCGCCCTGGCGACGGCCGCAGCACTGATCATGCTCGCCGTGGAGCCGTCGGAGTCTTTCGTCAAGCCTCGCAACCAGCCTGACCTCAAGGGCAATCAGCTTCGCGGAGGCCAGGTCCATACGTTCTTCGGCAATTCGCTGCGCATCGTGGCGCGCATCGTGAATCGAGGTCGTGTGAAAACGGGTCCTTTCGACGTGAGATTCGTGCTCTCCCGCGACCAGGTGGGATCCGCCGATGACATTCCTCTACGCATGCTCGACGACGGCTCGACGATCTTCCGTCACAAGGGCATCCGCAAGAATCGCTACGGCCCCTACTTCACTTTGCACTTCGAGCTGCCCAATACCCGGCCGGCGGGCTGGGTCGGCAACGTCTTCTACGTGATCATGCACACCGACGTGCACAACGAGGTCGCCGAGGCCCGCGAGGACAACAACTTTGGCGAGAGCCGACAGATCAAGCGCGACCGGTTGCCGCTGCGCTTCGAAGAGTCGCCCACCGATCTACCGGTGAGCAAGCTCCCCGATCTCGACGCGCTGTCCTTCAACATCACCGACAAGCGCGGACCATTCGGAACTCCGATCGGTGTCGCCATGACCGTGATCAACACCGGTCGCACGCGCGCCGGCTTCTCGCGCGTGGGGTTCTTCCTGTCGGCCGATCGCAAGCTGTCCGATACGGACATCGAGCTGTTCCCGAGCGACGGATCCTCGACGATCGTGCCACGGCTCGCGCCGCATCAGACGATCGATCTCGAGTATGACGTCGCGACCCCGCCGTTCGATCAGCTGCCGCCGCGGTTCATCAATCGGCTGAACCGGGGGAAGACCGTTTCGCTGTTTCTAGTCGTCGATGCGGACGATGCGGTCGCGGAGCGCAGCGAAAGCAACAATATCGATACGACGAGGGTGGCGAAGTTCAAGGAGTG
>JAKSAW010000365.1 GCA_022361455.1 Pseudomonadales bacterium
TGAATCTGTAATTGGTTCAGATGCAAGAATAACAACATGATCTTGTCTATCATTTTTACCAAGTATCATTTTACCACTTTCACTAACAGAAAAATCTGAACCTGATGTAAAATATAAACTAGCTGGTTTTGCAGTTGGATGATTTACATACCTTGAAGCAACTAAGGTCTTTCCATCAGTTAGACAAAGATTTAAAAGTGAAGGTGCCAACAGTGACGGACTTTTTAGTTAGCTTGCAGCGAGTTTCTTGACCTTCTACCTCAAGCATAAAGATAGAATCTAAAGGCAGCTGATTAAGGCGCGCGAATACTGCTTCTAAATCTTCAGGGGCATGTTCATCTTTTTTGGTGGAACGGATTTCTTGGATCATGGTTTCATCTTCAGATGAAATGTCGCCCCAATCTACTTCCGTTGAATCAGTCAGTGTGGGGATGTCTTCGAACGGACTGATTTGATCAAAGCGTTCGTATACATTGCTAAGTTCTTCTTCGGCAAAGTTGCTGCCTTTAACTTCGACTGCTTCAAATTCTACATGATGATTATCGTCAGTTTCTTCCATGATTTTCCCTTGGAAGCATTTGAAGATATCTAGCGAGCTGCCGCCGGGGTCTTTGATTGATTTGCCATCGGTGCCACGAATGATCGCAAGGTGAAGCTGAATCATATGTTCAAGGATGGCATCGCGTAGTTCTTTCTTCAGGTTATATTCTAAAAACAATCCGCGAATTGATTGAACAATGCCTGGAAGGTTGCGTAGGATGTCTCGCTTACCATCATCAGTAGCATCTACTTGGGTGCTCCAAAGTACTGATGCATAGGTTTCTGTGGCATGGTTCCATTCTTCGCTTTCGGTGCCATGGCGACGAATAACGCGAGCAAGAATCGCGCCCCATACATATTTTATTAACTTGTGAAAAGTGAGCTCTTTTTCTAATAGGTGATTTTGTGAATCAAGAAAATCAGAAATCGATGTGTGGTTTAGTGCTTTCGCAAACTCTCGAGCTTCGAATTCGCCATCAACATTTTTAATGGCGTAAACTGAATCATCAATATAGTCAGCAAGTTCATGTGCCTTGGCTTCAAAAATTTCGATATCGCCAGAAAACTCTTTTAGCAAGTCAGCAATGGAATCCCGTAATTCCATAAAGCCTTCTTCGCTAGGTTCCGAAATACGTAATCCTAGATTGCTAACCTGATTTAAGTATTCTCTTACGGGGTGCTCGTTACTTTGGAATAATTTTGTGTCAGTTAAGGCAACCTGCATTACTGATGGCTGTAAGCGAGCGATCTGGTTTTGAACATCGCTAATGAAATTTCCTGATTCGTTCAATGTATCGAATAAATGGCTTACCAAGTTAAGAACGTTTTCGGAAACACGATCGATAACCGTAAGAATGCCCTCATCAGACAATTGGCTTAGAGATTCTTTGAGCGCTGTACGCACGTCATTAGTATCTAATATTTGGTCAGTATCTATTAGATTGTCTCTAGTTAGCGTTTTAAGTAACTGAGTAACATCTTCGATGCTAGCGGTACGAATTTGTGTGTCTGGTGATATTTGAGAAAGGTCTAGTTGCGTGAAACCTTCAAAGCTACCCTCTTTACTTTCGCCTAATTGTGCAGGTACATCCCAGTTCTTGATTAAACCAGTGACATCGATGTTGGTACCAAGGGTTTTATTGATTTCTTCAATATCTTCAGCGGTTACGCCATCTTCAACTTCGGCTAATGGTAAGCCATTGCCTTGTGAGTAATCTGCTTTTGCACTTTGTTCTTTGCTCTCTTCGATTTTACTTTCAGCTTTTTCCTGCTCGCGATGTTGTTCTACTAGCTGATTGAGTTCCGGTGCAATATCGTGGAAAAAGTCTTTTAAGGAAGAGAAGAACTTAGCGCCTATAAAGCGATAGGCAATGCGGGCAACTTGCTTGTCTTCTATGAAATGGTCGATGGCATCTTGCAATACTAGCGCTAAAAAACCGGGGCGAACACATTCTAGTTGCGCATTTGCAGAAGATTTTTTAACAGCGGCGCAGAATTTCCAGCCGGATTCTACGAGCATGCCAGCGAAGTGATGGTTTGAATCGGTAAAGCCTTTTTCTAGCATTAGCTGATATTCGATTTCGCCATCAGTCACAATGCTCAGGTGGTCGGTGTGAAAATTAAGAGCTTGCTCTTCTTCTAATAGTGAAACCTTGCGCGCTTCATTCAGGTTCTTAACGAATTGCTTTGCGATATAGCTAAGAACCGAAGGCTTGGCATGACCTAGTTCCTCTTTTACCATTTTATAGGTGTTGTGTTCCTGAAAGTTTTCTAATGACTCCGCCAAAGTGTGGATGGCGCCCAATTGGCTTTCGTAGGCGTCAGACACTAAGTCAGGAATAGTGTGAATTAATTTTAGAATGGAGGAGCTATCGTTGTTATCTAATGCTGCCTCAGGAGCTAGGTTGCTCATGGTGTTTACCCCGATACTGCGCTGTTGGGCGTATTTTTTTGATACGTAGTTCTATTTAATAATGTGAACTCTATCACGGGACTTTTTGGTTCAAAAAGAATGATTTTTCAGCTTGTCTGACACCAATAGAGCAAAAAGGAATTAAAAAGCGGTTTATGTAACATTAGGTTACTAAACGTTGTTCAAGGTAAAAATATAGTGGTTTGACGTGCTTTAATAGCCACAAAGTTACATTGGGCTACAAGAAAATTGGGTATTCCGATTAAGTCTTATGGCAGTGATCAGTCTATAGCAAAACGCTGCGACGCAGGGCTTGGTAAATCCACTAAGTGATCGAGAATTGCTTGAGCAGTCCAAATCGGTTGTCTAGCTGCAGCAGACGTGGGAGCGCCAGAGATTAATTCAGAGACATTCACTAACACTACACCATGTTGGTGAAGTTTAGGTAGTTTAGCCTCTAGGAACTCCAGAGTATTAGGATATGGGTGTGCAATCGCAATAGCTGATCCCATGCGTTTAGCGATTCTTACCAAACGCTTAAAAGCCTTTTCAATTTTTACTGGATGTGGGTCGGCATCTAAGAAAATATCTCTTCTTAAGCTCGGCACACCAAACTCATTGGCAGTTTCATAGGCGATCGACTGTGGGTTGGTCATGCTGTCGATAAAAAATAATGGCGTGGCAGAGACTTCTTCCATTATCCAAGACATGGCTTTTTCATCGGTAGTTAATAGGCTGCCCATGTGATTATTAAAACCAACAACAAAAGGCAGTTTATTAAGTGAATCTCTTAGCGTGTCTTTCACTTCGTATTTGCTTTGTTGAGTAGTAATACCGCCGTCATCCAATTTGTCTCTAACACTACTTTCCATTGGCAAATGCAAGATGACTTCTTTCTCGGAAAAATGGGCTTGCTCGCCAAGAGATCTACCAAATGGTGTAAATGGAATAACGGCGTAGGTAAGAGCCCCTGGTAGATTAATGGCTTTTTCACCGGCTTTGCGATTGTAGCCAATATCGTCGATGATAATCGCGATTTTGGCCTTTTCCTTGTAAGGCAGATGAGTTGGGGCTATAGCAAGTTGCTGGCCTGCTAAAGGTGGTTCTTGAGCTGTTGTGGTATTGGCAGCGACAATTGTGAAAGTGAGCAAGCAGCGTATCAGCCAGGTGCTAACCTTCGCAAAATCTAGATTGTTGCTTTGTTGCTGCTTTACTACTGCCACTATGTCTCTCAAATAAAAAGGGCGCTGAAAGCGCCCAAATTGCTTTACTCTGTATTTGCAGTATGGGTGTGTTATTCACCTTGCACTGCAGGTTTGGGCCTTTGATAGTTGCCAACTACGTTAAGTGCTTTTAGTAAGTTTAACGCTTCATAAAGTTGATAATCAGTTTCTTCCAACGGTTTCTTGCTGCTCTTCACAGTTTTTTCATCATTGGACTTTTCATCGCCGTCTTCGTCGGGATTCGAAAGGTGACCACTCAACTCTGATTCTTTAACGAAGCCACCATATTTAAGCTTAGTCAATTTTGCATTTTCCACCACGATATCCGGTTCTATACCCTGTGCCTGAATCGATCGGCCGTTAGGGGTGTAGTAGCGTGCTGTAGTGATTTTCAGTGCCCGATTATTGTGAAGAGGCAATACTGTTTGTACAGAACCCTTACCAAAGCTAGTGGTACCCATAATCACCGCGCGTTTGTGATCTTGGAGGGCGCCAGCAACGATTTCAGAGGCGGATGCTGAACCACCATTAACAAGCACAACGACCGGCTTGCCATCCATAAGATCGCCTGGTGTAGCGCTAAACTTCATTTGCGAATCGGATAAGCGGCCTTTGGTGTACACAACTAGGCCTTCTTCTAGTAATAGGTCTGATACATCCACTGCTGCTTGCAGGACGCCGCCAGGATTGTTGCGAAGATCTAAGACAATACCATTGAGCGGTTCTTCGTTCTTTTCAATCAAGTCTTCAATGGCTTTTTCTAGATCAGGACCAGAGTGGACTTGGAATTGGCTAAGGCGCACATAACCAAACCCAGGCTCCAGGATTCGGCGTTTGACACTTTGCACTTGGATAATCGCGCGAGTGACGGTTATTTCCAACGGCTTGTCGATGCCTTCACGAATAATGGTCAGCACAATGTCGGTACCAGGTTTACCGCGCATGTGCTTAACCGCATCGCTCAGGCTCATACCTTTTACCTGAACATCATCAAGCTTAATGATCAAATCACCTGCCATTACACCGGCTTGTGCGGCAGGTGTATCGTCGATCGGGGTGATGACTTTGACATAACCATCTTCCATGCCCACCTCGATGCCTAAGCCACCGAATTCACCCGTAGTATTAATTTGCAGGTCTTTATAGGCTTCCGGTTGCAGGTAAGCTGAGTGGGGATCAAGTTCTGTGAGCATGCCTTTAATGGCGTTTTCTAACAGGGTTTTATCGTCCACTTCTTCAACATAAGCTTGCTTAATTCGATCGAAAACGTCAGCAAAGGTGCGCAGTTCGTTTAGTGGCAGCACACCCTTTTCTTTGGCCTGTTTCTTGGCTTCTTCAGAAGTTACCGATGATTCGATGGGTTGTGCGTCTGCCTCGCTTGCGGGCTCAGCAAATACGGGGGCAGATTGAAGTGCAAGGCCTAAGGCTAGGGCCAGCCCTCCGTTAATTAAGCGACGCGGCATTCGGGTTTGCTCCTGCATAAGATAGATGTAATTCTTGCTCGTCAGTCATTTAATGACATTGATATGTGCAGCTAGTTCCTTTTAACAAGCCTAGCATGAGACTAGCAAATTCTCTTAGTTCGCGCTGAATAAATCACATTAGATCATGGATTTAGCGGCGACACCATTTGGTTGGATTAACGGGTTTACCATTGCGACGGATCTCAAAATACAGGCCTGGCCTTGATTGCCCACCACTGGAGCCGCTGTAGGCAATAACTTCACCTGCCTCTACCCAGTCGCCTGGCTCTTTGAGCAAGCTTTCGTTCTGACCATACAAGGTGTAGTTACTATCCCCATGATCGATAATTGTGATCAAACCGAAGCCTCGCATCCAGTCTGAAAATACCACCCGGCCGCGATGTATGCTTTTCACACTAGCGCCCTCAGTTGTGCGGATAACAACGCCATTCCAACGTAGATTACTGTCTTTGCGTTTGGAGCGGAAGGAGCGGGCGATGCGGCCCTTGCTTGGCCAGCTCATTTTGCCTTGGCGCTTGGCGAACGGTGTGGTGTCGCCTATCTGAGCTGGCAAGTCTGCTAGGGTTTCTTGCACAGCTTTAAGCAGATTCTCAAGGTCTTGCTCGTCCTGGCTAAGAGCTTCTAGTTGCTGCCCTCGATCTTTCAGCGTGACATTAAGGCGCGCGATGACTTTTTTGCGACGATCCTGGGCTTTTAATAGGCTGGCCCGTTCAACTTCGAGGCGTTTTTTAAGCTCGCTTAGTTGATTGATTTCTGTATCAAGCTGCAATTGGTTTTCTTCCAGCTGAGAAATGGTTTGGTTGAAGGCTTGGATATTTCCCAGGCGAGTGCGGTGGAAATAGTCGTAGTATTTCAATACGCGGGCGAGTTTTTCGGGCTCCTGTTGATTTAGTAGCAGTTTGATATATTCCTGGCGCCCAGTGCGATAAGCCGCTTGTATATCATCCACCAAAGCGAGCTTCTGCTTGCGTTTCGCTAATACCAGTCGGCCTTTCTCTTCATTAAGTCGAACGATGGACTTCTTAGACTTTTTAATATCGGCATTGGCTTTGCGTAGCGATTTTTTGGTCTTGCCGATATCCAGTTCAGCTTGGCGTAGTGACTCTTCGGTAGAGCTGCGCCGGGATTGGGTTTTCTTAATAATATGTTGCAGCGAGGCAATCTTCTTTTTGACCTGCTTAAGTTCTTTTTCTGTGCGGGCTTCGTCAACCACATCTTGATCAGCTGAGCTGACAATAGGAAAGCAAAATACCAGTGCTCCCAGGTAGGCAAGAATTAATATTATTCGTTGGCTTGTATTTGCGTACATAGGGGTTGCGAATCAACAGGTTATGACTGCAAGTGTACTTGACCCTGCGATAGGTTGCGAGCATCGTTAAGTAGTCGCTTGAGTTGAGGAAGCAATGGCATCAACTCAAGCGAAAGGCAATGGTGATATTTAGGACCAGGATCTGGGCTTTGGCTAATAAAGTGCAGTTCCCGTCATTTCTTCTGGCTGTGGTTCTCCCATCAGCTTAAGAATGGTTGGGGCAATATCAGATAGGGCGCCACCTTGAGCACGCAGGGTTAAGTCGCTACTACCGACATAAACTAGCGGCACTAATTCGGTGGTGTGTGCTGTATGGGGCTGACCACTGTTGGCATCGGACATTTGTTCACAGTTACCATGATCAGCTGTAATTAGAAGATCACCGCCGACTTCCTCTATGGCGGCTACCACCCGGCCTAAGCTTTCATCTAGCGCTTCAACGGCTTTCACCGCTGCATCGTAAACACCGGTGTGACCAACCATGTCGCCGTTGGCATAGTTGCAGATAATGACATCGTGCTGTCCGCCTTTAATGGCGGCGACTAAGCGATCTGTTACTTCTGGTGCGCTCATTTGTGGCTGTAGGTCATAGGTGGCGACATCAGGAGAGGGCACTAGTGAGCGCTCTTCACCCGGGAATAAATCTTCGCGACCGCCACTAAAGAAGAAAGTGACGTGAGCGTATTTCTCAGTTTCCGCTAGGCGCAATTGGGTTTTATCGTTGTTAGCGAGGTACTCACCAAGAACATTTTTCAGTTCTACAGGAGGAAAGGCGCAAGTGGTTTTGATGCTGGCGGCGTATTGAGTCAGCATGACAAAGTCTGCAAGTGCTGGAACTTTGCTGCGCTCAAATTCCGAAAAGCCTTCTTCAACAAAGGCGCGTGTTATTTCGCGGGCGCGGTCAGCGCGGAAATTCATAAATACCACTGCGTCGCCATCGTTAATGGTGGCTTTACTGCCATCTTCAGCCAGTATGGCCGTGGGCTTCACAAATTCATCGGTTTCGTCACGTTCGTACGCCGCCAACAGTCCATCCACTGCGCTGGTAGCAGTGTACTCACAGCTTCCACTGACTAGCACGTTGTAAGCATTAGCCACACGATCCCAGCGATTGTCGCGATCCATGGCGAAGTAGCGGCCATTCAATGTTGCGATTCTGCCTTTGCCGGTGGCGCGCAATTGTTGATCAATCAGCTGTAGCGAAGGTTCCGCTGATTTCGGGGGCATGTCACGGCCATCTAAAAAGGCATGTACATAAATAGCGCTAGCTCCGCGCTCATCCGCTAGTTTGATCATGGCGCTAATGTGGTCTTGGTGGCTATGTACACCACCTGGAGATAGCAGGCCAAGGATATGAACTGCACCGTGGTTTTCACTGGCTTTATCAACGGCATTAGTTAGAGCTGGATTGCTAAAAAAGTCACCATCTTGAATAGATTTGGTGATGCGGGTGAAATCTTGATAAACAATGCGGCCGGCACCGAGATTCATGTGTCCCACTTCTGAGTTGCCCATTTGGCCATCGGGTAGGCCCACATCCATGCCGGATCCAGAAATCAAAGTATGGGGCTTTTCTTGCCAGAGTTTGTCCCAAACGGGGGTGTTAGCATTGCTGATGGCGTTATCTGGCGCGGACTCGCGGTGCCCAAAGCCATCCAAAATAATAAGAACGTGAGGTTTTCTTTGCTCAGTCATAACTCTGATCTTGTGGTTGATAGGGTTAAATTCGATGATCAATTAAACAATTGTCGGCAGCCTCTATTTTACCGGATTTCGACGTTAGCAACACAAGGGATTTCGTAAGGGATTGTTGATAGGTATACTTGCCCGCTGTTTGTGCGTTCACTAGTAGAGGACCTTCCATGGACCGCGTTATCGAATTTGCTATGAATCACCCTTTATTGGTGGGTGGATTCTTTGCTCTATTAACTGCTTTTATTGTTTTGGAAACACGTCGAGGCGGAAAATCTGTTTCATCTCAACAGCTTACAAATCTTGCCAACAAAGACGGCGCGCTTGTTTTAGATGTGCGTGATGCTAAAGAATTCCGTGAGGGCCATATTACCGGTTCTGTGAATATCCCTTTTAGCTCTTTGCAAAACAAATTAGGCGAGATTGAAAAGTACAAAGAAAAGCCCGTGGTTTTAGTGTGTAAAATGGGGCAGCATGCGGGCGCAGCAGGCCGAATTCTCACCGTGGCGGGTTTCAAAGATGTGCGTCGCCTAACTGGTGGCGTATCCGCCTGGAAGGCCGATGGCCTGCCATTAGTTTCTTAAGTGGTTGTCATCTAATGTCTAAGGTTATTGTTTACGCTACCCCCTGGTGCCCCTATTGCGTTCGCGCTCGGCACCTATTGCAATCCAAAGGGGTCGACTACACCTTGATCGATGTTTCAAATGACCGTGCAAAACGTGCTGAAATGATCGAAAAAGCCGGCCGCACATCGGTGCCGCAGATCTGGATTAATCAAGAACACATCGGTGGCTGTGACGAGCTTATGGCTCTTGAGCGCGCAGGTAAATTGGATAACAAGCTAAACCCCTGATAGGCTAGCGGGCTTGGCGATTTTTAACTTTTTTGTAATTATTGTATTAAAAGGAAGCACTCATGGCAGAACAAGCCGCTAATGCTCAGCAAGGGCAGGGCCAGTTTCAACTGCAACGTATTTATATCAAAGATTTATCATTCGAATCGCCACGAGCGCCTGAGGTGTTTCGTCAGGAATGGAAACCTGAAGTTAATTTAGAAGTGAATCATTCCGCTACAAAAATTGAAGGTGATATTCACGAAGTAATTCTAAAAATCACCGTATCGGTTAAAAACCAAGAAAAGTCAGCCTTTGTTGCTGAAATTCACCAAGCGGGTTTGTTCCTTATCGCTGGTATTGAAGGTGTTCAGTATGAGCATGTGTTGAAAGGCGTTTGCCCAAACATTCTATTTCCTTATGCCCGTGAAACTATTTCTGATTTAGTGGCGCGCGGCACATTCCCACAGTTCTTGCTTCAACCTATTAACTTCGAAGCTGCATTCGTTGAACAAATGCGTCGTCAGCAACAAGCTGCCGAGCAAGCTCCCGATTCACAGCACTAGTTCTGTTGATCAAGCAGCCTCAAATTGCTGAGGCTGCTTATATTCTGCATGTTTCATATCGCTTTATTTGAACCTCAAATTGCCCCCAATACTGGCAATATTATTCGTCTGGTGGCTAACAATGGTTGTCATCTGCATCTGATTGAACCCCTCGGCTTTGATTTAGAAGAGAAAAAGCTGCGACGAGCTGGGTTAGACTACAAAGATATGGCTAGAGTTACTCGCCATAAGAGCTATCAAGATTTTGTAACGGCTTTTCCAGGTCATCGCATTTTTGCTATCACCACAAAAGGCACTCGTGGCCATCACCAAGTGGATTATCAAGAAGGTGACATCCTTTTGTTTGGATCTGAAACGGCTGGGTTGGCGCCACCGGTGATGAATAGTATTCCCCCCGAGTCTCGCCTGCGAATTCCTATGCAGGAAACTAACCGCAGCATGAATTTATCTAATGCAGTAGCCATTGTCAGCTACGAAGCTTGGCGTCAATTGGCTTTCGAAGGCGGCCACTAGTCCTAAGCTAAGTTCCAGTTCACCTGCTAAGCTTTTCATTAATAATGTACTCTATTGAGAAGCTTAGATGGGTAAATTTTCCAAGCCTTTAGTGGTAGTTATCACTGCTATTGGTTACTGGCTTTTGGGCTGGATGGCAGGCTTTTTCGCGATTCCACCTGGTTATGCCAGTCCTATATGGCCGGCGGCGGGTCTCGCGCTATTAATGGCTTTATTCTACGGTCGAGTATCCGTAATAGGTGTTTGGATAGGATCTTTCGTCACTAATATGGGGTTTTCAAATGCCTCATTCCTTGAGCCCTCTTTGGCATGGTTAATTTCTGGTTTAATTGCTGCAGGTGCAGTGGTGCAAACACTTTACGCACACTGGTTGATTAAACGCTTTACCCAGTTCCCAAATTTCACCGCTCATTATTATGATCCTATTCTGTTTGCACTGTTGGCCGCTCCTGTTGCTTGTGTCATCTCGCCCACCATTGGTGTAGGGACGCTTACATTTATGGGGGCGATACAAACCGACGTTTTTCTAGTTAATTGGATTAATTGGTGGGTGGGTGACTCTATTGGAGTGTTGTCGCTAGCTCCGATTATCTTAGCGTACAGTAACCGTGCCCAATGGAATAAAACCACTAAATTCTCCTATTTTATTGTGTTCTACCTCGCGTTAGTGATAGTGGCTAGTAGTTCTTTCGTGCAAACACGAAGTGGTCAAGAAAAAAGTGTAAACGAAGTTTTTGCTGAGCGAGCCAAGGGCGTTCACAAAACTATTCTAAAACAACTGGACAACATTCGGTTTAAGTCTAATTTGTTGGCGTCCATATTAGCTTTCCATTCTCATTTGGAATTTGATGAATTTAATACCATTAGCCAAGGGATATATGCACATACATCTGGCACTCAGGCGCTAGAATGGATTCCCATCGTGAAGCATGATCAGCGAGAGGATTATGAGCGACAAATGCAACGCTTTGGTGATTATCCAACTTACTTTACCGAGCGCAATGATGAAAATGAGCTTGTTAGAGCTGCAAACAAGGATGCCTACTACCCAGTTTATTATGTGCATCCTTTAAAAGGTAATGAAAAAGCAGCGGGGTTTGATTTGGGGTCAAATCCTGAAAGGCTGGCGGCTCTTAATGTTGCTAGTTCCAATCTAAAGTCCGTTGTCACTGCACCTATTGAGCTAGTACAGGAAAACTCCAATCAGCTTGCGTTCTTACTATTCACTCCTGTTGCTGGAGAGAATGGTGCAAAGGGGTTTGTTGCTACTGTCTATAGAGCGGGTGACTTTTTTAGTCAGACACTGGATATAGCTGATCTAAAGTTAATATCAATAAAAATTCAGGATATTAGTCTCTCCAAAGAGACAGAAACGCTTTATCAGAATAGCGTTCAACCCAACAAGTTCTTAGTCACAGAGTATATTGAATTTGGAGGGCGAGTTTGGCAGGTTGATTACTCGCCTGGTAATACGTTTATTGCCAATTATCAGGATGGTCGAAGCTGGACTGTTTTAATTTCAGGGTTTTTAGTCGTAACTGTTTTTGGTTTATTTGTTTTGCTTCTAATGGCACAAAAAACTGCGGTTGAGAATGAAGTGAACGTAAAGACCAAAGAACTCAAGAATGCACTAGAGGCAGCTAATAAAGCTAATCAGGTGAAAACTAACTTTCTTGCTAATATGTCTCATGAATTACGCACATCTTTGAATTCAATTATTGGTTTTAGTGTTAGGACCTTGAAAGCTATTCAAGGTACTGGCCAACCAAGAGTTCTTGATTCAATTATGGTAGTGGAAAGAAATGGCCGGCATCTTTTAGCTCTTATCAATGACATTTTGGATATTTCCAAAATTGAGGCAGGAAAGCTAGAAATAGAAAAAAGCCTCGTAGAAATAGAACCATTATGTCAGGAGGTAGTTGATACCCTAACGCCTATGGCAGAGGCAAAAGGCCTGCATATCCTCTTAGAAAAATCACCTATCGCCCATATCTATGCTGATGAAACACGTCTCCGCCAGATACTAAATAATTTGCTCTCAAATGCGGTGAAATTTACTTACGAAGGCTTGGTTTCTATTTCTTTCGGTAAGGAAATCCATGATGAAAAAGAAGGCCTAGTTTTTAAAGTGAGAGATACTGGTAATGGGATTAAACCTGAAGATATCCCCAAGCTCTTTCGCCGTTTTGAGCAGCTTGGCGATTCTATCAATACGCCGGGTATTGGCACGGGCTTGGGGCTGTCCTTAGTTCAAGAGTTGGTGGAAATGCATAAAGGGGATATACGCGTGGTCAGTCAAGTAGGTGAGGGAACGGTATTTTATGTTTGGTTGCCGTTGGCCCCTTAACGCAACTATAGGGTTTATCCCCCTATCGAATTTTCTGTTTGATTCCCTGTATTTTCAGTATTTTTACAATAGTCAATGTGGAGTATGCCTCTATACCTTTATCGCGACTAAGGTATTGGTCAAGTTAGTTTCTGGGCAACGATTCCATCGGGGGTGGGTATGGGTGACAAGACAGTTCTAGAAGGTAAGACAGTGTTCATTACAGGGGCTTCCCGGGGTATAGGCCTGGCCATTGCAAAACGTGTTGCGCAGGATGGAGCGAACGTTGTGGTATGTGCCAAAACCGATTCTGCCCACCCAACTCTGCCTGGTACCATTCATGAAACTGCTGCTGCCGTAGAGTCGTTAGGCGGCAAAGCTCTAGCCATTGCGATGGATGTGCGCAATGAGGAAGCAGTTCAAAGCGCAGTGCAGCAAGCAGCGGATCACTTTGGTGGCATTGATATATGTATCAATAATGCTGCTGCTTTTTGGATGCAGCATTCCATGGAAACGAATGCTAAGCGCCATGACTTATTATTTGATATAAACGAGCGTGGTACTTTTTTGGTGACTTCTGCTTGTTATCCTTTTTTAAAGAAAAGTAGCAACCCACATATCCTAAATCTTTCGCCACCTTTGGATATTAAACCTTTGTGGTTTAAATATACGTCTCCTTATTCAGTTTCTAAGTTTGCTGTGAGTTTATATTCATTGGGCTGGTCCTCTGAATTTAAACCGGACGGTATTGCGGTGAATACTTTGTGGCCACGAGTGGGTATTGAATCTCCGGCAGCTTTAGTTCACGGGGGTGAGGAGTTGCGCAGTGAATTTCGTAAGGCTGACATTATGGCGGATGCTGCCCATGCGATTTTGACCAAAGATGCCGGCGAGTTTACCGGTAACTTTTGTATCGACGATACCTTGTTATATAACGAAGGTGTGCGCGACTTTGATCAGTATAGTGTGGTACCTGGATCTGCTTTGGTTCCTGATTACTTTGTGCCTGACGATATCCCAGCGCCACCGGGCCTTAAACTAACCAAATTTCGCTTGTATGATTTTGATGAAGATTAATGGTTGTCGTGATTTTTTGAATCGCTTGCACTATGATCAAGCTATTCTGGTTTTGCCAGGCAGGCAAAGTGTGTGAAAAGGCATTCAAATGAACAGGCTAGTCATCCCTCTTCTTGTATTGTTAACTTTTATTGTCCCTACTGTTTCTTCTGCATCTATTCTAGATTCAGGTAAATCTGCTAAGGAGATAGCTGAGGAAATATTGCATGGCGCAAAAGAACGATATCGTAAACAACAACAAGAAAAAGCCAAGGCAAAAAAGATAGTCATGTATTCAACGACATGGTGTGGTTATTGTCGTAAAGCGCGTAATTATTTTAATGCCAAGAGAATTCCTTTTGTGGAGCACAATATCGAGAAAAACCGCAATGCTAAACGCGAATACGATCGCTTGGGTGGTCGTGGCGTACCTTTGATTGTTATTGGCGAAAGACTGATGCGTGGTTTCTCGCAAAAGAAATTCGAACAGATTTATAGATCTATATAAGTCTTAAGTGGTCTTGAACTCTTCCAAGTGATTCTGAAAGTGCATAGCATGGGCCAATTCATATTCCGCTTTGCTTAGCGGGCCATAAGCGAAATGAGGTTGTAGTTCACCCTTATAATTCTTGAAATCAATCAGTGACTTCTTAAAGCGCTCCAGGGCTTGGTCCATATTCCCTTGGACTGCAATAGCGGGTGCCCCAGGAATTGCTTCACTAAGTCCGTGGCGCATTTTTCTCTTTTCAGAGAACACGGAGAAAGCCATTGGGCCGATTGTACTCTTGAAGAATTCAGATTTGTGTTGGGGGTAACCTGTCATTGAATATTCTACGCTTTGTGCACAATGACTATAGATTTGGAAAAGGTTCCATTCACCAATTGTTGTTATAGACGCTTTCGATAGCTGATCCAATATTGCTAAGGTGGAATCGATATCCAAGGGGGCATCACTAGCCTCGACATTTAACCAGGCAACGCTACCGCCAACGGCGATTGCGGTGCTACCAGCCAATGCGCCTGATAGTAAACGTCTGCGTTTCATTGTTAGTGCCTTCACCAGTGTATGGGTAGTTTGTGGGTGAGAGATTCTAACAGAGAATTAGTGAGGTTATGGGAACTAAAGATGACTCACTGGTTTATTGTGAACTGGCTACTAGAATAAGTAAGTCTCGTAGTTAGCCAGTTCACACATGAGTCTTGATTAACGCTTACATAAACTCGCTGTAGTTATGATCCTGGCCTTTGTAGCGTGCTTCTTTATGACGCGTGAACATCAGGCTTATTACCTTGTCTTCCTGTCGGTCATCGTAAGCGTCAATCATTAATAAGGTCTCACCATGCTCAATGTCATCATGAAAGCGCTCGATGTGGTGATTGTCTTTGGATATACCCACGATACCACCTGTCCAGGTACCGAAAGCGGTAAATAAACCTATCAAGAAAAAGCCGATCACTAGATTGAGGTATTCGCCAAGCGAAGTGGAAGCCAAGAACGCAGTGAACAGAAGACCTGCGATGCATCCAATGATGCCACCATAAAAACCTGAATGACCAATATCTTTCTCTTCGAAGATGTTGGTTTGATTAACTCCTTGAGCGTCGAGCCCGGCGTGGTCTTTGTTCAGAAAATGAAGTTGCCCTTCGTCAAAGCCAAGAGCCGTGACGTCCTTGGAAATTGCATGGGCAGGTTGGGTACCTCTAAATACAAAATATAAACGTTTCATTGCTATACACCTCTCGTTGGTTTTGCGACCGACAAAGAAAAGTCTACTCCGTTGATTCATTGTTGCGATGCCTGTATAGCAAGTGTCTTGTTTTGTCGAGGTTTCTTTTAGCTATGAAACGCTTGAATTGGGTACCTGTATCCGGGTAATTTACTGGGACATCATAGGGTTACATTGCAAGTCGTGATTAAAAGGAGTTTTAAGATATGGATCAATTTAAAATGTTGGCAAATTACAATCAGTGGATGAATTCTAGCCTATACCAATCTTGTCAAAGCTTAACACCTGAACAATTGGCCGAGGATAGGGGCGCTTTTTTTGGTTCAATCCTGGCTACTCTGAACCACTTGTTGATTGGTGACGGCTTTTGGTTGTCTCGGTGCTCAGGTAATGAAACTTACATGCTCTTTAAGGATGAACTGGGTGAGTTAATTCAGCTTAAGGGCTTGGGAACAATTCTTTACGAGAATTTTTCTGTGTTATCAGAAAAGCGTCAGCAAATGGATCTCGATATCTTACAGTATGTGGATTTATTAACAGAGGATGACTTGAGCTGTTCTATTGGTTACCAAACATCTAAAGGAGATGCCCTGCATAACCGCCTTGATGTTATATTGATACACTGGTTCAATCATCAGACTCATCATCGTGGTCAGATCACCACGCTGCTTAGTCAGCTAGGGGTAGACTATGGTGTTACCGATCTGATCTATATCAAAGATGAGTTTATGTAGTTTGCAAGTAAAGTGGACTCAATCAATTAATGCTGAATTTATAGAGGGGAAGAATAATGACAGCAAGTAATCAGGCCATCGATGAAGTGGTTACTGAAAATCCGCAGCAAATAGTTGAAGCATTTTTGGATGCTTGCAGCGAATTAGATTTTGATAAAGCTGTTGCTTACATTGACGACAACTGTATATACAAGAACGTTCCTTTTCATACTGCAAAAGGTAAGAATCGAATTCGACGTGATTTAGGTTCGATGTCTGGAGCAATGAATTTATTCCACGTGGAAATGGTGCACATTGCAGTGAATGGTAACGTTGTTTTAACTGAACGAGTAGACACGCTAGGTGGGCGTTTCTTTAAAGCGGCCATTCCATTGATGGGTGTGTTTGTTGTTAATAATGGCAAGATTACCGAGTGGCGCGATTATTTTGACTGGTCATCAGGATTGGGTAAAACCATTGGAAGTGTGTTTACTTCTTGGCGCCGTTAATTGGTGAGTTATTAATTTGTTTCTAAGTCGATGCCGATGGGTTTTTTTCCATTGGCAACGATGCTCCTTTCTAATATGGACTTAATTGCCTGCTTGTTTCCCCTGCGAGCCATCATGGACCATTGCTGATCTTTTTCCTTTGTGTTTGCTAGGGAGTCAACTTTGTCATTTTCGATAGGCAGCAAATCTCTTGGCTGCGGAATATGAATAAATGTTACATCCTTGATGTTGTAGGCGCGCCAGAGTAAATCTTTATCGTGTGCTGCCATTGAGGGAAAGGATTGATCGTAGCCACCAATCATTTGGAATAGCGACTTTGACATGCCAATGTGACCATAGGTACCGTTTCTATCGATATCCGGTTGTTGCCTTACGCTACGCAAAATCCATGGATCTTTTTTTGTGGGCAGGTTGCGATTCTTAAAACCGTTCGCTATGCCTCTTATCTTGGTTTTCAGTTTCTTGATCAAGAGTTGCTCTATATTTAGACCACCAGTGAATCCTGAAAAGAGCAGTGGTGTTGATTGATTGTCGACTATGTCTATTAGTTGCGATAACACCTCTTTGGAAATGAAATTATCGCCGTCTAAATTAATAACCAGCTCGCCTTGAGCTAGTGAATGAGCAGCATTTTTTGCGGTGGGAGCGTGCCAGTGCTTTAGGCTTCTTGATGTCCGGTAATTAAAGAAGCTTCTCTCTCCCAGAGAATTAATCCAACGGTGAATGTTCTCACCTTCCTCATCTTTAATGAAGTTCACAAGACACAGCTCTACCTGCCCTTCAAATGCTTCAATGACTGCCAGGTTTTGTTCAAGGGTAGACTGCAATTGCTCTCGTCTATTCATGCAGGTGGAGCAATAAGAGATTTTTATCATAGAAGCGAAAAACGAAGTGAATATTCTTGTGCCGATCACATGATAAGCATAAATGCTTGAAGAAAAAAGGGATTTTACTTTGGTATCGGAGCAGGCTTTATCGGACCTTACAATTTCTATGGCGGTATTTCGTTCGAACTGAGGGATTTAACCAAATTGTGTTGATTTCAAGATAAAGCATGCTATTGCGCTGGAGGATGATGGTGGTGACTATAAAATCATTATAAAACAAAGGCTTAAGTTGCGTATTTTGATGGTCTTGTTTAATGTTCGCGTTGTTGGGCGATTTATAGTCTTATTCCATTGTTTTGGCTGAGATTGCTAAGACCTTCTCGCCGCAAGCGGGCTACTGTAGCTAAATGTGTCTGCTTAGCCCTTAAAGAATTAGTGGTATAAAACGCCTTACGGGGTTTATAATCGCGCTCCTTGGAACGCAGATCAGGGGAAAAATTTGCAGATCGAGTCACTGACTCATAGTTATTGGAATTCACTCCCTACAAGCCCTCATCGTTACAATTACAGCTTCAGTTTGCGTCATTTCTAAAATGACGATCGCCATTGGAGGGCTCTATGTTTCTGACGTTTATATTCAATATTCTGACCCTAGGTTCGTTAAAGAGCAGCTTAAAATGGAACAATCAAGTAAAGAGTCCTCTAATCTAGCCATTAGCATCGTAATCCCATTCTATAACGAAGAGGAGTGTGTGGTGTCGGTGTTGGAGGAAGTGCGTCGCTGTCAGCCTGATGCAGAAGTCATTGCTGTTGATGATGGCAGTAGCGATTCCACTTGGGAATTAATCGATTCAATGGAAGGCATCACTGGACTGCGTTTTCCTGCTAACCGAGGCCAAAGTGCGGCGATGTTGGCTGGACTACATCAAGCCAAGAATGACATCTTGGTGGCAATGGATGGTGATGGCCAGAATGATCCTGCAGACATCACTAATATGGTATCGCAATTAGGCAGTGCCGATGCGGTGTTTGGATTTCGTGCGGTGAGAAAGGATACTTGGGACCGACGGGTAGCATCGAAAATAGCCAACAGTATTCGCCGTTTGTTTATTAATGATGGTGTTACTGATACCGGCTGTTCTTTAAAGGTTTTTCGCAAGGACATGATTCATTGCTTGCCTCCATTTAATGGTTTGCATCGTTTTATGGGTGCCTTTTTTGTTGCTTGTCATTACAGCATTCGTGAGGTGGCTGTGAATCATCGACCACGCACTGACGGGGTATCCAAATACAACAATTTGAATCGAGCACTTCGAGGAATCTATGACTTAATCGGAGTGAGCTGGTATATCAATCGTAGAGTAGATATCAGGGTGGATAAGTAATGAATGAAGTTCTGTTTGAATTTTTAGGTGCTTCGGTAACTCCTTGGAAACTTGTAGGCTACACGGGCGTGTTTCTTTTTGCGGGGCGCTGGTTCGTGCAGGTGGTATCTTCTTCTAAGGAGAAAAAGCCAACTTTCCCTCGTTTATTTTGGATTATGAGCCTTTCCGGTAGCTGCTTGTTGCTAACGTATTTTATTTTTGGCAAGAATGATTCCGTGGGGATCCTTTCCAATGCTTTTCCTGCGTGTATCGCCATATATAATCTATATCTCGATATTACTCACGAGGCGCGGAATTCAGAGGAAGAAGATCCGCAATCAGCAAAAGCTTAGTATTATTGTGTTTCCAGGCATAAAAAAGCCCCTTAATAGGGGCTTTTTTATGCTCAATGATTTACTTGTTCTTCTTCTCTTCTTCAGGGGCTTTGGTTAAGTGAAGCCGCCATATTACGATATCTTCTTTAATTTCTTCAAAAGTGAATGTTTCAGCAATGTCCTCAATGGCCTGTTGGTTTTCTTTGATTGTTAAACCAAACAAGTTTGAGCCCATCTCTTGCCTTCTAAGAAAACGTTTAAAGCGTCTAATATCTCTTTTGTTGTCGAGACGATAGCCATAAAACTGATCGGTGCGTATGCCGTAAAATCCATAGGCGCCAAAAGGCATTATAGATTTATCGATAACAATTTTTTCGTTTTCCTTAACGTGCTCATCGATAATAGACGCATAATCAGCGATGAGAGTCACTTTGTCTTTCGCGGTGATATGATCGATTGCATTGCTCACATTTGAAAATGAGAATGTAAACAAGACTAACGAGGCAACTAATAAACTGGGACGCCATTTTTGAGATAAATCTGAACCAACCTTAACGGCAATAACTATTAATATCGGTGTAAATATAGCAAGGTAGCGAGAATAGATTTTTCCCGTAGCTAGTGAAAAACCAACAGCTATTAATACTACGATGGTGGCAAGGGCAAATAAGAAATTATCGTCGCGCCAGCGTCGGTTTATCAATACCAATAACACGCCAATCCCCAGTGCTATGCTGATGAGGAATAAGTCATTCCAAAGCCATTCAGTCCATTTTAAAAAATCCACTTTGGTGATGCGCTCGTCACCGATGGGAGAAAAGCGACCAATCATTTCTCGTTTGAATGCGATAGAAAAGTAATTCCCTCCAAACTTGACGGTTTGAATGATTGGCCAGGATAGAAACAATATAATGGATAGGTAAAAGCCTTTGTTAAAGTTGCTATTTTTGCGAAGCTCCTTCCAACGGTAGTACTCATCCTTTCTCTTGCTAAGGATGTATAAAATGATCCCGATAAATAAAAAGCCCACCGGGGCTTTTTGTAGTGCTCCTAAACCAAGCATTAATCCACATGCGATCCAGGCCCAAGGTTTGTCCTTGGCAAGTCGAAAAAACAGTAGCGCAGCCATTAATAGCAAACTCATTCCAACATCAAGTAGTCCAGATCGAGCGAGCCTAACGAGTACTGCAGAGGAACCGATCAATACCATTGCACTGACACTGGCCCATGGATTTCGATCGGTGATTAAATAGCAGAACCAGCCGCAAGTGATCATTAAGAGCAGAAAGGAGATATAGGACCAAAATCTAAGTGCGAGTAGATCAGGCATGCCCAGTTTCATGTTGATGCCATTGAGCCAATATTGCAGTGGAGGCTTCTTGGCGCTGATGGTATTGCCAGAATAAACGGCCAGCCAATCATTGTACTTATCAAAACCATTGGAGCGTTCAAGACTATAAAACTCATCTTGATGCAGATTTTTTCCGGTTGATAGATTCACTTGAAGCGCAAAGGCTGCGCACAACAAAATGGCGATCGCCACGAGACTCGCCATAAGATTGCTATTGGTCATAGGATTTCCATAAGAAAAAATAAGAAATGATAGGGACCATTCCTTTGGTCAATTTTGATGGGAGAGAATTATACTGTCTTAACCAATGCCCTCCAAGTTGTAGGTCTATCGCTATAGATAGATTTTGTCTAGGTGAAAACTTTTCCCTGCAAATTATATGTCTATCTGTAGAGCACTGATTCCTAAGCTAATTTTCTAACTTAGTTAAGTTTTTAATTGAGAATCTAAATGATTTATATTTGTATGTTATTGATTTTATTGGAAAAATCGCACTTTGCATAGGTTGGGTGTATAATTCTCGCAGCGATGTAAAAGATTAATTGAGCGGTTGAGGAGGGTAATATGAAAGGTAGCGGCAAGGTTATTGAGGCGCTCAACAAAATTTTAAAGATTGAGCTGACATCTATTAACCAATACTTCTTGCACGCAAGAATGTATAAAAATTGGGGATTAGAAGAGCTGAATGAGGCTTGCTATAAAAAGTCCATAAAGGACATGAAACAAGCCGATAAACTAATGGAGCGTATCTTATTCCTAGAAGGGCTGCCTAACCTTCAAGAGCTCGGCAAGTTGTATATCGGTGAGCATACTGAGGAAATGTTGAATCTAGATATGCGTTTTCAATTGGAACAAATTCCAGAAGTTAAAGGCGCTATAGCGCTTTGTGAGACTGAAAAAGATTACGTTAGCCGGGAAATATTAGAAGACATTCTCGAGTACGAAGAAGAGTACGTGGACTGGCTAGAAAGCCAAGAGTATCTGATTAAGAATGCAGGCATCCAAAACTATATTCAGTCGCAAACCGGTGAAGGAGACTAGTCATGAAAGGTAATCAAAAAATTCTTGATGCATTAAATGGTTTGCTCGCCATGGAGCTTGCGGCGATGGACCAATACCTCATACATGCAAAGATGTATGAAGATTGGGGCCTAACCAAGCTTTATGAGCGTATCTATCACGAGTTTGATGATGAGAAAGGACACGCGGAGAAGCTAATAGAGCGCATGCTGTTCTTAGAGGGTGAGCCTGATATGGTCACGCGCACGGGTTTTAAAGTGGGAACCGACGTCGTTTCAATGTTGGAGAGCGATCTGCGTGTAGAGTACGAAGTCGATGCGGCGCTAAAAGATGTGGTTGCTCTTTGTGAGCAAGAAAAAGATTACGTGACTCGTGAAATACTTGAAACCTTATTGGATGATACCGAAATGGATCATGCTTACTGGTTAGAGCAACAGCTGCGTTTGGTTAAGATGGTTGGATTGGAAAATTATACGCAGTCGCAGGTGTAGTTAGGTTCCTTATAAACGGCCTGAACAATCTGGTTAAAAAGCCCTCAACTCTACAAGGTTATTGCCTTGCTAGGGTTGAGGGCTTTTCTGCTTTGAGGTCTTGGTGTTGTTAATCAGCTGCTTAGAAATTACTCTCTTGTTGCAAATCTAAATGATAATGATTAACATTTGCTTCCTTTTTGAGTGTGTCACTCTTTTGTTGGGGAGTATAAATAGTGATTGCTAAGATCAAAGCTCCGTTTGGAGTCTTTTTATTGAGTATGTCTTTTATGCCGAGTGCTGTCGCCACTGGTGGTGAGATTGATAGTGACAATCCATCAGAGCAGCTAGATCGGATTACAGTGCATGGGGAGGCCTATCGAAGTACTGGAACCAAAACTCAGCTTAAGCCTATTGAGGCGCCAATGAGCTATGAGGTTTACGATGCTGAGTTGCTGAAGAAGCGTCAGGTAGATAGTGTAAATAAAGCTCTTCGATACGTTCCAGGTGTTACGCCTGAAAGCCGCGCGACCGTCACTATCTTTGACCAGTACTATATTCGAGGCTTCGAGAGCTATCGCAACTTTTATGATGGCTTGGCTCTGTTGCAGGTGCCAGGTTGGAACCTCGGCCCTCAGGTGGATATCTTCGCAACGGAAAGTGTCGAAGTGCTTAAAGGTCCGACGTCCGTGCTCTATGGCTCAGCGCCTCCAGGTGGCATGATCAATCAAACGGCTAAGCAGCCGTTGAGCACCTCACGTACAACGTTACAATTGCGCGCGGGAAGTCACAGTCTTCAGGAGTTTGCATTAGATTCGACGGGGGCTGTTTCGGATAGCGTTAATATGAGAGTGGTTGCGCTTGCCCGTGCTAAGGATGGGCAGCAGGTTACCACCGAGGAAGAGCGCCAATTAGTTGCGCCTTCCATGACTTGGCAGATTTCAGATAAAACTAGTTTAAATTTGAATGCCTATTATCAAAACGATCCAAAAATGGTTCCTTCAACGCCATTGCCTTCTATTGGAGCTCGCTATGAGGCACCTTACGGCAAGCTGGATGCCGATGCGTTTGCGGGTGATGCTAAATGGGCTGGTTTTGAGCGTGAAGTGACTATGGTAGGTTACAAGATTAATCATCAATTCACCGATGGATTATCGTTCTTGCAGAACTTCCGCTATACGAAAGCCAATGCTTTACAAAAAAATTCCTATAACTATGGGTTGGCTGCTGATCAGCGGACATTAGTTCGTACGTTTTACCTAACGGATGAAGATCTAGAAGGAATTGCAGTTGATAATCAACTGGCATCAGATTTTCAGTTTGGGGAATCCCAGCATAACTTACTGTTAGGTGTTGATTATCGGAAAGCCAAAGGTGATGTTTATTATGGGGACACTTATGGTTTAAATCATTCGCCAGCATTGGATTTGAGTGATCCAGACCATTATCAGGTCGATGAGGATAGTTTGATTTTATACCCTTATACCCTAGATCTGCGTGAGTCTCAGCTTGGGTTCTATATTCAAGATGAATTTTCCATAGGCAAGATGACATGGGTTGCAGGGCTTAGACGTGATACTTACCGATCTAAAGATTACGATAATGGAACAGAGATCGATCAAAGTGAAACATCCGGTCGCTTGGCTGTCATTTATCAGTTAGGAAATGGAATCGCGCCATATATTAATTATTCGGAATCTTTTGAACCGCAATCAGGCATGGATACTGCTACACAAAAAGCATTTGAGCCAACGACCGCTAAGCAGTATGAAGCGGGTATTAAATATCAAGATCAAGCGCGTTCGATTACTTTTACAGCAGCCTACTTTGACTTGCGGAAGCAAGACGTAGTTGTTAACAATATTGATTGGTCTCAGAGAAGGCAGGCTGGAGAAGTTAGATCAGAAGGTGTTGAATTGCAGTTTGAGAGTTTGATATCAGAATCTTTGAGTGTCATGGCAAGTTATTCTTACATGGATGTTAAGGTGACTGAAGATGAACTCCAGCCAAACCTAGAGGGTAAGACGCCCGTGTGGGTCGCTGATCAGACTGCGTCTGTTTGGTTAGATTTCTTGGCGACAGACGCGCTTACTGTAAGTGGTGGTGCGCGCTATGTTGGTAAGCAAGAAATCAATAAAGAAAATGAAGATTATGTTCCTTCTTATATGCTCTATGATGCTGCGCTATCGTATGATATTGACGAAACATACAATGTGGGCTTGAGCGTAAATAATCTAACTGATAAGCGATACGTCGGTGCATGTTACGATACGAACAACTGCTGGATGGGTGCTGAGAGGACTACGGAACTATCTTTGAGTGCAACTTTCTGAAGGAATAAATGTTTGACATGATTTTAGCCTGGCGACCATCAACGGTTGCCAGGCTTTTTTATGTCACTTGTTATTAGTTGCCAAGGTATTATTTATGAGAGAGCTATTTTGCTTTCTATGGGTGTTGAAAAGAATTATCAGCGCGGTGACAAGAAGTGATGAATTGATCAAAGCGAAAATGCCAGAAAAAGCAACTTCCTTAAATATTATGCTGTGAATTAGAGTGAGACATATAAGGGATGCGCTTAGGAGGGTCTTCAGCGTCCGTTGGCTTCTTTCTTCATGGTTAAGCGCCATTGCTATGACTACATTGACTGCTAACACCAATAAAAAATCGATAATTGAGTTAACCTCTATTATCAAAAATAATATCGCACACATGCACAAGCTTAGTGGTGTACCCCAGACAATGCCTGCCCACGCACTTTTTAGTCTTTCGCCTTGCTGGGTTCGTGCCATCCAGATATTTATGCCCGTGACACAAACGATTGTTAAAGAAAGGCCCAAGACAATATAGATAATCTTTACTAGTGGATTGTCAAATTGGCCAAAATGAAGTCGATAAACTGAATAAGCTATTTGTCTAGCGGTAGATCCATCGGAAAGTTGTTGGTAATTCATGAAATCACCGTTTGGATAAAAGCGATAAATCTCTGAATAGATTAAGCGACCAGGGTGAGTGGCGGCGACTTCAAAAAAGTGATTTTCTGCACCAAGCTTTTGAAATACGAAATAAATGGGTTTGATTTTTTGTTCGTTGTCGCCGTTTAGTTCTGAAAAGTAAGAAAGTGCTTTTTCCACGGAATCTTCAGAAATAATACTAGTGGGTGGAGCGGTAATAACGGGGTCTGCTCCGTACACATCATCCATGAGTGCTTGCGTGTCGCCTTGATAATAGAAGTTTGCAGCTATGGTCGCCATGATACCTACTAAGCCAAAAAACGCGCCTGTAATACCCATCATGATGTGAAATGGTAAGCCCCATACAGACAAACGATTGTGTATATCTACTTGCTCTAAACGCTTTTGGCCGCCTAGCTTTAAACGGAAAGCTTCTTTGAATATCTTCGGATGAGCGAGAATGCCTGAGACAATCAATGCTAATAACATTGCTCCTAAACAGCTAACAAAAATAATGCCAACGGTTTCACCCATATGTAGGTGCACATGAAGATCAACTAATAAATGTAAGAAGCCTTCAACAGGAGGTGCTATAAGATCGCCTTGTTCGCTGAGGTAATATTCGGTTTCCACATCAGAAATATGGGCCCTAGGTAATTCTTTAGTGGGTAGTACCACATACAACGATTCAGCTTGTGACTGAGTTTTCCGTAAAAATTGATTGGATGAATGTGCTATTGCTTTAGCATTGAGAGTCTCAAATTCTGGGATTGTTGGCTGTTGCCAGCGTTCGATTTCGTGTTCAAGAACGGCTAGGGTTCCTGTTAAACAGATGATATAGAGTAAAGCACCTACCGTGAGTCCGATAACGCTGTGAGCGCTTAGGCCTCTTTTAACTATCTCGTTTGAAAACATCTTTTATCCAATGAATTAATATAACAGAAACCCTACGCTGAACAGGCTTGCCGAAAGTATTGATAGCGTTTGATTGATGAAGGCTTGCCGAGAGCATATCCACACGGAGAAAGCAGCCCACAAAATAGGAAAGCCAATTCCGGTTATAACCAATTGATTAACGCGATTTACAGGCAATGCTTCCCCAAGCGCCAGCAAGATAATGCAAGCGGCTAGCCCCGACAGTGGTCCTGCCATAAGGAATTTAAGTAGTGCTACTGGCAGGGTCTTGGTGCGGGTGCTCTGTTTACCTATTGCGTTTATTTTGGGGTTCATTCTTAAGCTAGAGCTGTTTCTTAACCTGGGTTTACGCTCGTGATTCAGTGCAACTGCTATCCATGCGGTTAGTGATGTTGCGGCGAAAGCATAAACCAAGCCGAATTCCCAGCCTTTGGCTTTCGCCCAAAGGTTTACCGATGCCGTAAATAAAGCTAGGGCAATTCCGATGGTCGCAAATTTGTAGGCCGACTTTTTTCGCCAAATGGCTCTTAACAAAACGATTGGCGCAATGCTTGTAACAAGCGCAAGCCAAATAGGTGCATCTGTAGGCATAGGGTTTCATATAGATGAGAATGGTTATCGTTACGGTGTGAAGAATAAAATAAATTCTTAGATGGAGCAAACCCCTTCTATTCGGCAAAAGCAGATCGCGCAATGGCTTTCATGTCCTGGAACGGCTGTGTTGTGAGAGATGGTTTAAATGCACACAAAATAAAGGGTTAATTTTTGTAAATGAAAAGAGTTCTCAATTGCGGTGGGTTCTTGTTTGCATTAAAATTGGCGCAAATTTGTATTGGTACTGGAATCAACATCATGATGCTCATGAGAGTTTTCTGCCTATTTGTATTAGGTTGTCTCGGTTTGGCTGTAGGAACGGGGGCATGGGCGAACCTTGCTGAAAAAGCTATTGATGAGGTTGTGTCTACGCAGGCTCAGGGTGCGAAATCGCAATCACGTATAAACCGCCTGGATGATGAAACCCGAAAGTTACTGGAGCGTTATCGATTGGTGACAAGGCAAACAGAAACTATCGAAGCCTATAACCGCCAGCTAAGTCGCCTGTTAGAATCCCAGCTGCAAGAGATAAAATCGATCCAACAGCAAATCGAAGAGATTGATATTACTCAGCGAGAAATCACACCGCTAATGCTCAAGATGGTGGCAACACTAGAGCATTTCATTCGCTTGGATGTGCCGTTTTTACCACAAGAACGTCAGCGGCGCTTAGCTAATCTTCGCGAAACATTGGATCGAGCAGATGTTTCAGTCTCCGAGAAGTTCCGTCAGGTTATAGAGGCGTATCAAATAGAAAATGATTATGGCCGCACGATTGAGGCGTACAGAGCTGAGCTTACTGCGAACCAAGGTATTGACGTTCGCACTGTAGATTTCTTAAGAATTGGTCGGGTATCGCTGTTTTATCAAACATTAGATGGATCTGAAATGGGTGTTTGGGACAAAGCCAGTGGTCAATGGCAAATATTAGACTCTCGGTACCGAAGCGCCATGAATAAAGGTTTGCGCATTGCACGTAAACAAGCTGCTCCTGATTTATTGGTTTTACCTGTTGAAGTTACTCAGGGGGCGGCACAGTAATGCAAATAATTAAATTATTAGTAATGGCGGTTTGTTTAGGGTTTATGCCATTGGCTCATGCTGAAGCTCTTAACTCTGTAGGTTCTTCTAAGCCTGAAACCCTTGATGAATTATTATTGCAAGTTAAAGCGTTGCATGGTGAAGAGGGAAGACGTAACCAGCAGCGAGAGCAACGATTTTTAGCGTCTAAAAATCAGCAGCGAAAAATACTAAACGATGCCGAAAAAAAGTTAGCAGAAATAGAAGCTGAAAGTGAACGCTTAAAGTTAGCTTTCGAAGCAAATGAAAAACAGCTTATGGAATTATCCGAAACCTTGCACCAACGCACCGGCACCTTAGGAGAAATGTTTGGTGTTGTGCGTCAGTCTGCAGGTGATCTGCGAGCGGTTATCGACAGCTCTTTAGTGTCTACGCAATTCGAAGATCGTTCAGCGAGTTTGGAAAAGCTAGCTAACTCAAAGGCGCTTCCTACCGTTATAGAATTAGAAAATCTTTGGTACACCTTACAGCAGGAAATGACTGAATCAGGAAAGGTGGTTCGTTATAACGCAGATGTCGTTTCGGCTAGCGGAGTCATTGAATCTCAATCCGTGGTGCGTATCGGGCCGTTCAATGCGGTTGCTGAAGGTCAGTTTTTGAATTTCTTGCCAGAAACAAAGCAGCTAATGGTGTTGCCCCGTCAACCGGGTCAGCCGCATCAAGACTTTGCAGATGCTATTTCTAGTACTGAAGCTTCCGGCAGATTAACAATGACAATTGATACAACAAGAGGGTCAATTCTTGGAATGTTGGTGCAATCCCCGAGTGCCCTAGAGCGAGTACAACAAGGTGGTGTGATTGGATACATTATTCTTGGCTTAGGTTTGTTGGGGGTGTTGATCGCTTTGGAGCGTTTGGTTCGCTTGTTTTTAATGGGCAAGCAGATCAATCAGCAGCTAAGCAAGCCGGATCAACCATGCGACAAAAATCCATTGGGTCGTGTGTTGACTGTGTTTAGTGAAAATAAAGATGCGGATCCTGAAACGTTAGAGCTCCGACTCGACGAAGCCATTCTAAAAGAAACTCCCGCTATCAATCGGGGAGCACGTATCGTTAAGTTATTAGCCGCTATTGCTCCCTTGCTTGGATTGCTGGGTACGGTCACCGGCATGATTGGTACTTTCCAAGCGATCACTTTGTTCGGAACAGGTGATCCTAAACTAATGGCGGGTGGTATATCTCAAGCGCTTGTTACGACTATGTTGGGATTAATCGTCGCAGTGCCTTTGTTATTTATGCATGCCGGTATTGCTGCCCGTAGCCAAAGATTTATTCAGGTGCTCGATGAGCAAACAGCTGGATTAATTGCGAGACAACTAGAAAGCAAATGAACTGGTTAGATTGGCAATACAACATACAGCAATTTCTTGAAGCGGGCGGTGTGGCCCTTTGGCTTATTGCTGTCTCGATGTTCTTGCTATGGGTGATTGTCATTGAACGTTATCTTTTTTTATATCAGCTATATCCGAAGCTGCGTGCCCATTGGTTGGGCCATTGGCAAATTAGAAACGATAAGCGTTCGTGGAAAGCGAGAAGAATTCGCGAGTTAATGATTTCAGAAGCGAAGATAAATCTAAATGTTGGTTTGCCATTGCTAAAGGTGCTGGTAGTCATGTGTCCGTTAATGGGGTTGCTGGGAACCGTCATCGGTATGATCGAGGTGTTCGATACCATGGCGATGTTGGGAACGGGCAATGCTAGGGCAATGGCATCTGGGATTTCACGGGCCACTATCCCAACCATGGCGGGGATGGTGGTGGCATTACCAGGGATGTATTTTCACAGTCAACTTCAGCAGCGCGCTAACCGTGAAACAGCGCGATTGGTCGATCAGTTAACGTATTAAGGCAATAGTTATGCGGCATCGCAGACACGATCAAGCAATTGACGATGATAATGGCATCGATATGACCCCGATGTTGGATATCGTTTTTATCATGCTGATATTTTTTGTGGTTACGACTTCATTTGTAAAAGAATCAGGGATTGATGTTAATCGACCTAGTGCGCAAACGGCTGAAGTGAAAGAGCGCGGTAATATATTAGTAGCCATAGATTCGCAAGGTAGGATTTGGATTGATAAGCGTGCTGTTGATATTCGCGCTGTACGCGCCAACGTAGAACGTTTGCATGCAGAAAACCCCCAAGGCACGGTGGTGATCCAATCAGATACCGAAGCTAAAACAGGGTTGTTGGTGCAGGTTATGGACCAGGTAAGATTAGCTGGGGTTTCTAATGTATCCATTGCTGCACAGGCAGAAGGTAGTTAAGCGATGAATCAGCCGATGTCTAACGTTAAGGATAGACACTTGTTAAGAGTGATTTTAGCTTTGGCGTTGGCAGGCTTGGTTTCAATTGCGGCTTTGTCGATGATGCAGAGTTTGATTTCACAGCGTAAAGCGATCGCCTCGCAAGACTACGATTTTAACGTGGTTGATTTTGTGCGTTTAAAAAAGGACTCCTCCGTCGAAACCCGTGAGCGTAGGTTGCCAGAAAAACCAAAGCCACCAGAGGTTTTAAAGCAGCAGCCAGTAGATGTAGCAATGGAGCAAGATTTATCTACGCAAGACTTTGAGTTTGATATTCCTGCATTGGATCTACCCAACAATATAACAGGAGGACCGAGGTTAGGCGGATTGATGAGTCATGGTTCAGGTGGCTCAGATAGTAGTATTGTTCCGCTTGTAAAGATTCCACCACAGTATCCGCGTCGAGCGGCCATGAATGGAACTCAGGGTGAAGTGCTTCTGTCTTTCACAATCACGCCTACAGGCACTGTAAAAGATGTTTCGGTGGTTAAAGCAACCCCTCGTGGTGTGTTTGAGCGTGCTGCTAAGCGCGCCATTTTAAAGTGGAAATTCAAGCCTAAGATTGTTGAAGGTAAAGCTGTGTCGCAACAGGCTCAACAAAAACTTGTATTTAAATTGAATTCTTAAGTTGAATAGTTCAATGAAGCATATTCATTTTATTCTTATTTTTTTGCTAGCTGCTTCACCCTTTGTGTACGCAGGTGGAGAGCATGGTGCAGGCAAGGAGCCCTTGGTTTCTTCTTGGACCAGTCAACATTTGAATAAAGTAAATGAGCTGTTGGCTAATGAAAAGTATGTAAAAGCAAGGGAAAAACTTGATTCGTTATTATCATCCTTAAAAGGTGATAAATATGAAACAGGTTTGGCAAATCAGGCTTATGCCTATAGCTATGCATTACAAGAAGACTATAAAACAGCCATTCTCTATTTTGAAAAAGCGTTGCCTAGTTTGGAGGCATCGTTCAATCAAACCCAAAAAACTCGATATGATCTCGGCCAGCTTTATATGGCTGAAGAGCATTATGAGAAAGCTATTCGCTTGTTGGAAGCATGGTTGAAGCATACCGAGAAGAAAAGTGCCCAAGTGCATATTTTGCTGGGTAACGCATATGCTCAGGTGGGGAAAAACAAGCAAGCCATACCGCATGTGCGTAAGGCTATTCAGCGAAGAAAAGAAATCGGCAAGGAGCCGCAAGAGCCCTGGTATCAATTGTTGTTGTCGTTGTATTTGGATATCGATAACTACCAAGCTAGCGTAAAGCTATTGCCCGAAATGATTACGCTGTTTCCAAAGACGGATATTTATTGGAAGCAGTTAGGCGCGATGCACTTACAGCTAAAAGATTTCAAGCAGGGTGCAGCTGCGCTTGAAATAGCTTGGCAGCGAGGCTTGCTAAAGAAAGAAGCCGAAGTATTGCGCCTGGCTTATCTATTGCTGCATCTTGAAACACCCGACAAAGCAGCTAGGTTATTGGTGTCCTCTCTTGATAGTCAGTATATAGAAAGCAACGAAAAGCACTGGCGTCTGTTAAGTGATGCATGGCTATTGGCGCGAGAAACAGATAAGGCCGTATCAGCGTTGGTGAAGGCGGCAAATTACGCTGACTCAGGAAACCTTAATGAACGCGTTGCCAGAATATTAGTTGATCAAGGTGAGTGGCAAAAAGCGCAAGATCAGTTGCGCCTGGCCCTGGATAAGGGTGACTTAAAGCATCCAGGAAACTGCTATCTGTTGTTGGGTATCGCTGCAACAGAGTTGGATCAAACCGACCAAGCTAGGAAGGCGTTTACTCAAGCTAGCAAGCACAAGAAAACCAAAAAATCCGCAACTCAATGGCTCAAGCTTTTAGATCAAAGCGTATAACCGATCAACATCGGCTCTAACCCCCCCCGTTAAATGAGAATTATTATCATAATGAATTGCATTTGTGGTAACTATTCATTAGTATTCGTATGGTTTCTATTCATGATTAATTGGGGATCAAATGAAAAATGCAGGCTTATGGGCTGCCGTTGTTGGTGGGCTTTTCGTAGGTAATGTTTGGGCAGAAAGCGCCAAACAATTGGAAGATATTGAAGTGCGCGGGGTTCAGGATCGCCTGATGGACGCGGGCTTAGTATCTGATGTTATTCAAAAAACTGAGCTGATTACCGATCAAGAGATTGAAAAAAAGCAAGCTGCGAGTTTGGCTGATGCCATCGCAAATGAGCCGGGTATTCGGGTTTCAGCAGAATGCTCCATGTGCGGTGTTAAGCGCGTTATGATCAATGGTATGAAAGGGGAGCATACCACCGTATTGATTGATGGCGTTCCTACACACACCATGTTATCGGGCTTTTATGGTGTTGATGCTGTAGGAACCGCTGGTGTTTCCCGTGTTGAAGTGGCGCGTGGTGCCGGTGCTTCATTGATTGCTCCTGAGGCAATTGGTGGAACCATTAATGTTGTCACCAAGCGCGCTACTAAGAACGGCGTTACCGTAGACGCTTCTGCTGGTGAAAATGGTTATCGCAAATATTCTATTGTTGGTACTGGTGTTTCTAAAAACGGTAAGACTCGCGCTACCTTGATGAGCCAGTACGATAATCGTGATCAGGAGGATGCGGACGACAATGGCGTTAACGAAGCGCCAATGTTAGAGACTTACAATCATACTATCTTTTTAAGCCATGATGTTTCTGATTATTCCAGCTTTGATATTCGTGTTAATAAAGGTCGCTCCATTGTGTTTGGTGGTCCAATGCTGGGTAAAAAGACATCTAGTATCAGTGCTGCAACTGCTGGCGGCAATGAATCGGCATCAGAAGATTTGTTCGAAGGTGGCAATGTTAACAATGAGTTCACTGGTGAGGGTTGGGAAACCACTGAGCATATTATTACCGATCGTGAAGAGTGGGTATTTAAATGGTTAAGCGAGATCAATGACGATACCAGCTATCAAGTGACGCTAGCTCACACAGATCATATTCAAGATTCCTACTACGAAGGTATCGATTACTACGCAGACGATAGCTCCAATTACTTGGATCTACGATTCAATCATATTCTTTCAGACAAACACACTTTAACCGTGGGTGTAGATACTCGAGACGAGGAAATGAACTCTCGTTCCGAAGCGCTGCAAGATGTTCCTCTCTATATTTCAGATAGCTTTGAATACACAACTAGAGGCTTGTACTTGCAGGATGTTTGGACGCCTTCTGATAGCTTGGAAATTTCCATGGCGCTTCGGATCGATGATGTGGAAGCGGACTTTACTGATCCAGACATGGATGGTGTTGAAATCAATGAAACCATGGTTTCTCCACGCCTGCACATGCTTTACAACCACTCGCAGGATTGGGTGTCTCGTGTGGCAATTGGTAAAGGTTATCGCGCGCCATTGTCTTTCTTCGAAACTGATCACGGTCTATTGGATGGCGAGGTTGGATACTTGGTAGAGGTTGATGATTTGGAAAAATCCAATTCTGTTAGCTATGCATTATCTCGTGATACCGACAGAGCAACATTTACAGCGTCGATCGCTTGGAGTGAAGTTGAAAATCTAGCTTTTATCGATGAGACAGATGTAGATATTGATACTAATGGCGATGACATTGTTGATGAAACCGTCTCTGTGCCAACACTATCTCAGCTTGATGAAAAAGGTGAAGTCATCACGACTGATGTGGTATTTGGTTATCAGGTAACGCGTGCTTGGTTGCTTGGCGCTTCAGTAGAGCACTTTGATTATGATGATGTGTTTAAGTCTTCTTTCGGCATCGCTCCTGTTGAAGAGCGAGTAAGGTTAACAGCTGATTATGAAAGCGAGTCATGGAATTTGTTCGCAAGTCTAACTTGGATAGGCGCCCGTGACTTATCTGAATATGGTTATGATGGCTTCTATGACGAGTGGGATGGTACAACTGCTTCAGAAGAAAAAGGCACTGATGCACCATCTTATTACACCATTGATATGCGCTTAACTAAGCAGCTAGACCCAACCTTTAAAGTCTATGTCGGTGTTAATAACTTGTTAGATTACACTCAAGCGGGTGATGAGCAATCGCCTCTTGTCTATGATGCAGAAGGTGGCTATGACGTTGGTTATATTTATGGTCCTTCGCGCGGTAGAACGGTATTTACTGGTGTTCAAGCGACATTCTAAATCGAGTTAAGCTAGTAAATGCTAGGCCCTATCGGCAAGAACGCTGATAGGGCTTGTTGTTTTTTTAAGCCTAATCAGGTGGGTTAAGTATGATGAATCGACTATTGAAAATTGTTCTGGTTGTCAGTTTTATATCATCGACTTCGCTTGCTTATAGTAATTCTAATGAAAGTGGTCTTTTAGATTTCCGTTTAAAAAAACTCTTTAATCAGCGAAAAGAGTCTTTAACAAAGCACGAAGGTTTGCCAATCGTTATGGTGTTTTTCGAAGAGCGCTGTGGCTGGTGTTTAAAACTGATGCAAGATCTAAATGCCATACAGAATCAATGCCCTAATATGCTCCAGCCAATAGCTATAGGTATTGATACGGGCTCTCTCCATGGTCTAAAAAAGCTGGCTCGAAAGGCGGCAGTTACTTACCCTGTTTATATTGCGACTGATTCCTTGTTGGCTGGCATAGGCGGTGTAGAGGCAACACCATACACGCTATTTGCTGATAAGAATGGCGCCTATAAAGGGCGGTTGCGTGGATACATTCCTACGTCAAAATTATTGAGCTTAGTGAGTCAGCAATTCAGTGTTGAGAGTAACCTCGCAGAAGGCTGTTTGGAGAAATTTAACGTCGCAAGTTAGGTCACTTACAGAATGGCTCGCGGCGTCCTACAGGCGGCTGAATTTATTTTGTTCAGTGTGTTTTTCAATTAATTAGGTATAATCCTTCTCATTCACATTGTGGTTCCTTTCTAGGATTAATAGGGAATTCCATCCATAGAGCGTTGCGTTATTTAAGCGTTACTATGAAATCGGAGCTGTCCCCGCAACTGTATACAGTAAGCATGACTCAATACCACTGGCCGATGGCTGGGAAGGTGACTTATGCGTTTGAGCTGTGAGCCAGTAGACCTGCCCAGAGTGAACATAAGATTGATGTCGGGGAATGCATCAAAGCTGGTCGCAAAGCCTTTCTTGGCTATTTCTGGTTAAATTTAATTCTATCCCCACTTATTCAATCCTAACTATTAATTGCAAATTTGCTTTTGGGGATCGAAGGTGTTGAGAGTTCTTTGTCTATTTGTTTTTTTTCTAGCATGGTCACCGATCAATGTGTGGTCAAATGTCACGGCCGATGATTACCTGTTACTACTGGTATCGCAAAGGAACGCTGAGGTTGTATCAGAAGCAGCTAATCAGTTTGCTAAGCAGCATCCCGAAGTTCGCGTGCAGGCAAGGACTGATACACAGCTTCTTGAGTTGAGTGCTCAAGAATTAGCGGATTTGTTCGGGCGTAGTCATACGGTTTTTGGTTCAGGGCTTTATGGCCCGGTAGTGACGTTAATAGAGCCATACTTAAACCCAATAAA
>JAKSAW010000358.1 GCA_022361455.1 Pseudomonadales bacterium
AGGACCGCCGTAAGCTAACCAAGTGGTCCGACATGATCGGTGGCGCGCCAACTGGATCAGGCAGCGATATGGATGCCAGTGGAGTGTATGACTGCATGGCAGAGCTCGCCAGAGATTTTTCCAGATTGTGGCATGAAAAAGCTGAGCAAAAATCGAAAGGGAAAGAAATGGGATTCGATTTGATCAGTCTATTACTTTCGAGCGACGATACCAAAAATATGATCGAGAAACCTATGGAGTTCTTGGGGAACATGGGGTTATTGATTGTGGGTGGTAACGACACTACCCGTAATTCCATGACCGGTGGTGTGCTGGCTCTTAACCAGTTCCCTGATGAGTTTACTAAGCTCAAGGAAAATCCAAAGCTGATCCCTTCCATGGTGTCAGAGATTATTCGTTGGCAAACTCCGTTGGCGTATATGCGCCGAGTTGCTAAGGAAGACGTGGAACTCAATGGCCAGACTATCAAGAAGGGCGACAAAGTCGTGATGTGGTATGTATCAGGTAATCGTGATGAGCGTAACATTGAAAACCCTGATCAATTCATCATTGACCGTAAGAATGCCCGTAATCACCTGTCCTTCGGGTTTGGTGTTCACCGCTGCATGGGTAACCGTTTAGCTGAGATGCAATTGCGAATTCTGTGGGAAGAAATTCTCAAGCGATTCGATAATATTGAAGTGCTAGGTGAGCCAGGTTATGTTCAGTCTAACTTTGTGAAAGGCTACACCAAGATGATGGTTAAGGTGACTAAGAAGGCTTCATAACTTTTTAGATTGATCTTCTGGCTCTGTGTCAGAAGATCAATCCTCTCTTCCCACCCGCTAACCTTTAGCGATATCTCCTTACTCGTCTCATTCCAAGCTATTCCTTTTGTTTGACCTTATCTTGGGGAAGCTGTTCGGTTTGCCAGTGTTGAAAGCGGTGTTTTGTGGTCCTTATCATATGATCAGCTTCGAGAAGATTTAAACCTTACCAATTCTCGCTTAGATTGTTGCATCTCACAGAGAGTATCAAATTATTGGTGGGCTTGTGGTAGATCCAATTGTTGATGGAAACACCGTCGGTCTAGATATAGATGGAAAAGTTTTTCAATTCGATAAGATTGATTTTCAAACCGGGTCATTGCTTTCTGCTGATCAGCGAACGATCGTTGCTGAACAGCATAGGGAAACCATTTTAGCTAGTGATTGTAACCTATGGTGCCGATGGCAGACTGGCGTTGATTTTAAACCTGGTTACTGCAGGCTTTATGATGCTGTTCTAAACGACGATGGTTCCATTACT
>JAKSAW010000899.1 GCA_022361455.1 Pseudomonadales bacterium
CGAGAGACTTAGACTTTGGCGAACGACGCGAAACAGCAACGCAAGCAACAGATACTGGCCCATGCTAGAGCCATTATTTCCGAGCAAGGTGCAGCAGCGCTGCATATGAAAGAACTGGCTCTAGCATGGGCCAGTATCTGTTGCTTGCGTTGCTGTTTCGCGTCGTTCGCCAAAGTCTAAGTCTCTCGGGTCTGTTGACAGGCTTTAGCTAATCCTACATGATTGAGACACGTGTCTCAATGTCGGTTTGGGGGGATCGGTCATGACAGAATCGATCATGAAAGATAGAAAACCACTCATTATCATTGCCATCATTTCAATGATAATGACTACTTTGCTCTATGCTGGTGGCATGTTTTTTATATCCGGCTTTTTACCTCCCCCTTCACCAGAGCTTTCCGTGGCAAAGGTTTACAGCTTTTATCAACAAAATCACACATCGATTATCACTGGGCTAACCATGGCTTTTGTTGGTACGGGTTTCATGTTGCCGTTATGTATTATTGGTTGTGTCTTTATGGCGGAAGTGGAGGCTAAAGATGGCTTCCCTTTTTTTTCGGTGATGCAAGGCTTGTGTGCTTTGGCGACGGTGCTGTTTACTGCGCTACCAAACTTTATGTGGATGACAGCAGCTTTTAGAATCGACCGATCCCCCGATTTAATCGCGTTGTTGCATGACCTTGGCTGGATCATGTGGGCAACTCCTTCGTGGGGTTTTGCTTTTCAACTGATTTGTGTGGGTGTGGTTGGTTTGAAGGATAAACGCTCTGAACCTTTTATACCTCGCTGGATGAGCTATCTAGCGCTGTGGGTAGCGGTTGGTGTTGCGCCGACGCCGTTGGTGCCTTTCTTTACCGACTCTGGGCCCTTTGCATGGAATGGCTTGTTTACCTTTTGGGTGGCGTTTTTCAGCCCAATTTTATGGATTGCCATTCTATTTGTGATCATTGCGAAGAATATTCGTGTCAACAATCAGCATGGTTTGGCGAGGGCATAGGGCATGGACGGAATTAATCAGAATGCGAAAGGTTATGCCGTTGCAGGTGTCAATAACACTGGTGCTCAAGATAAAGGTAAACCACTTACAGATATAAGCGCTCCATCAGAATTTGGTGTCTGGTTATTTATCCTGGCTGATATGTGTATCTTCGCTATGTATTTTGCTGTGCATTTATGGGAAAAATCTTTGAATCCAGATATGTTTCTCCAGGGGCAAGCCACGCTTAACACTCAATATGGTGGCTTTAATACCGTGGTATTGTTGCTGGGTTCCTGCTTTGTTGCCAAGTCACTCCATGCGGCCAGGCATGCTCAAATTGATCGCTACAAGCGCCTTTTAACGCTTACGATTCTCACCGGGGTGGTTTTCTTAGTTGTAAAAACAGTGGAATATCAGGAAAAATTCGCCGCGGGTTTTCATATTGCTACAAACGAATTCTATCGCAACTATTTCGCCTTTACTGGCTTTCATATGTTGCACGTAATTATCGGGCTTTCTTTTTTGATGTGGCTGCTGTTCTCGATTAATAGCAAAGAAAAAGTGGCGAATAATTTAGGTAATATCGAAAGCGTCGGGCTTTACTGGCACATGGTCGATCTGCTTTGGGTGATTCTTTTTGCACTAATCTATTTGGCGAAATAACCATGATAACCATATTAAAAGACAAGCTTAATTTAGTATTGGTAGCCCTGTTGACCATTACGTTAGTGTCTTGGTGGTTAATGACTTCTAATATTTGGGAAGTGAAAACTGCAGGAGCGTTGGTGCTTCTATTTGCGTTTGTGAAAGTTCACTTGATTGTTAGCCATTTCATGGAAAGCACTCAAGCCCAGTTGTCGATTCGTTATTTATTTGATTTGTGGGTGATCGCGGTTGGGGGAATGATTATAGCCATGTATTTTTGGCTATAGGGATTCACTGGCCTTATCCTTGATTGGCGGATACGATCTTTTGGGATGGGTCATCTGAATAGATATGGTAACCATTTCTTCCTTGCTGTTTTACTTGATACATCGCTTTATCCGATAGGTCGATTAACTCGGTTGCCGTTTGAGCCTGAACTGGATATACAGCAATACCAATACTGGCACCAACTTGCGCATTAATATGGCCACCAATATCAATGTCTTCTTGCAAGGCCGCAATTAGTTTTTCCGCTACTGCGCCGGGATCTAGTATTTCATGGCCCTGCTGCACTACCACCAAAAATTCATCGCCGCCCCAGCGGATTACTGTATCCGTTTGTCGAATACAATCCGTTAGCCGTTGTGCCACCGTGGTTAGTACTTTATCGCCTGCATCATGGCCATACGTATCATTAATGGGCTTAAACTTATCCAAGTCGATGAGCATGATAGCAAATTGTCGTGCGGAAGCTTTCGCCGTTTGCAAGGTTTCTTCGATTCGTTGCTCACCAGCGCGGCGGTTATATAGCTGGGTAAGGGGATCCCTTTCCGCGTCCCGTTTAGTGCGGCGCTCGCGTTCAGCACGTTCAGAGATATCGTAGAGAATACATTCGATTAATTGGTTGCCTTGTTCGTCTTCAACGGTTGAGAACAGCACATGTAACCAGCGATTACCCTCGTTGTCGTTAAGCTCTAAATCCAAGTTAATAGGGGCGGCTTGCTCCCTTGCTTGCTTTATGATTGCGATAACTTTTTCACTATCAGTAAAGAGCTGCGAAAACTGCGTACTTTCTAGTTGATTGCGCTTATCTTCTGGAAGTAAGGATTGAAAGGATGAATTATATAGAACGAATTTTCCTTGAGTATCGATTAATACAATACCGCTGCTGGCTTTTTCAAAGATAAGTCGAAAGCGTTTTTCTAGTGCTTCCATATACATGCGTAAACGACGCTCACCCTCAAGGGTATTCTGTGCGGATGTTAATAGTAGATTGGTATCTTTTACCAACTGACCCAACTCATCTTCTTTGTTTCGCTCTGGGCAATCTAGTCGTTGATCGCTACCCGGTTCAATCTTATGTAACGATTCAATCAGTCGCTTAAGTGGACTGGTGAGTTGGTAATTGACTAAAAATATCACCAGAATCACGATCACGCTGGAGTGCGCTGCAATCGTAATCGCTTGAATCTTTGCGGCTTGGCGGGCATTTTCTTCGATGAGAATGTGGTTGGGGTGAAGGGTGACCGCGCCGGCATTCTCGTCGGGCATAAAAGGCGAGGCTAATTCAAAAAGAATGAAATGATTGGCACTATTCAAATCCATGTCGCCACTAATAATATTCATTCCTGTATTGGTAGTAATGCGAGCTCCCAACACTAAGTCATTGTAGGTCAACCCTTCAGTCACTTCATTGGCTAGCTCTTGATTATCCAAATAGGCGGCTACCGAGGCACTCTTCTTAACAGTGTTAAACAACTGATTGATTTGCAATTGGGACGACTCAATCTCGTCGTCGAATGTCTTGTTATAAAAAAAGAAGGTAAGAAAAACATTCAAAAGCAGGGCGCTGATGCCAATTGATGCGCCAGTCCTAATCGGTAGTGATTTCCAAAAGCGTACAGTCAAAATGGTTACCGCTCGCTTTTGCAGCCCGCTGTCTGGGCAACGAAATTCTGTCGCTGACAAAGGAGGCTTTTATTGGGCGACCTAAGCGCTGGTGAAATAACGGTTTTCTCGAATAAAACAGTAACCGCTGATTGGTACTGCGTGGCCATCAGTTTGTTTCCGTGTAGGTATCTTTCTGAACAACAAAGGGATTTCTATTCAGTATAGATGATGGCGCAAAAGTTGAGCGTTTTATGGGGTTTAAACTGAGAGTATTTTAGAGCCGATCAATGGGTTTCCTGGAGACATAAAAAAGCCCCATTAAAAGGGGCTTTTTTATAAACGGCTTTTCGCAAATGCTACAGCGAGTAACGCATGCGTACCCAGTATTGACGCCCTGGCTCATTGACTCGAATAGCGGTGGGATCAAAAGGATCAACAGACGCTTTGTTCACGTGATAAGCGTATTTCTTGTCGAATAGATTCTCCACACCGGCTTCCAGCGTGAATTGCTCAAAGGCTTGCCAATGGCTGTACAAGTTCATTACCACAAAGCCGGGAGTTTCTTCTGGCACATCCACATCAGCATCGAAATTCGTTTGTCGATCGGCAGCAACTACTTCAGATCCAACTGCCCAGGTATCCCGTTGGTAATTCAAAGTAATGTTGCCGGTTAACGGTGCAATGTTGGCCAAATCGCCATTGTCTCCTTCACCTCGGGTGTAGGAAATGCCTACCCTAGAACTGATATTGTCTGAAATATCACTGCTTAACTCTAACTCCGTGCCTCGTAAGCTCGCGTTAATGTTGCGATAAAGGGTATTACCGTCGCTATCGTTGAAGCGTTCGATGTAATTATCTACTTCGTTCCAAAATACGGTGACAGACCACTGATGATTAATTGTTTGCCCCATCAGGGTTAGATCTAGCTGATGGTGAATTTCCGACTCGATCTCAGGATTGCCGACCCAGTGTGTTGGGTTGCTGCCCATGGTGCGGCGCGCCATAAAGGCTTCATTGGTGTCTGGATTGCGCACTGAACGACTTAGATTTGCAGAGAACAAAGTATCACCTTCCATGTTTCTGTCCCAACCTAGAACTAGGCTTGCATCGTTGTTTTCGAGCTCGTCTTGGTCTGTTCCATAAAAGCTTGCATAGAGGGTGGCTGGTGTGGAGCTAGCCATCATGCCTGCAGGTTCATTGGCTTTAGTGGCTTCCATTTCGAATTGATCATAGCGAAGGCCGATACGCATCAAATCTTTATCGGTTAATTGATAATCCCATTCAGCGAAAATGCCTAGCTGACGCTGTTCTACATCCGGCCACATATAGGCGGCTAGCATGTTATAGACGCCATTTTTGCCCATATCCATAAACATGCGTGCACGGCGATTGTTGCCTAGATAATCGAAGCCCAGTTTAATTTCACTGCTATCGGTTTCTATGGTGCCCAGGAAGCGACCACCAAAGGTATCTGAAGAAGTGGGGGTGGCCATGCCGTTCATCATCATGGGGTTTCTATCACGTAAGGTATAGTTATCCATAAGATGATCTACATCGCTACGATATGCATTGAGTTCAAAGCTATCTAAAAACCAAGTATTACTTGAGCGAACCCAACGAATACGTGTAGTGCTGGAATCGGCGTATGGCGCGTCCATGCCGTTACCCGCATAAAATAAGTCTTCTTCGTTGGCGCGTTCGAACGATGCTTCTATATAGTCACTCTTGGTGAGGTCCCAGCCGGCTACGATACCAGTGTTGTTCGAATCAAATGCGGCAGACACGGTGTTGCCATCGGCATCATCGTAATTGCCGGAACTTTTTTGCTCGCCAAATAAGCGCACAAAGCCACGTTCGTTGCCGAGTGCCACATTGGCAGAAACACTATCAATATCTGAGTTGGAGGTGTAACCGGCTACCGCCTCACCAAGAATATTTTGCTCGGAGAAATCAGGGCGCTGATGTTCAAAGATGATGGTGCCACCGCTACCGCCACTGCCGTGGATAACGGTTCGATTCCCCTTGATTACGGTAACCTTGTCGAAGTTATCGAAACCCACATAAGTGCTTGGTGGGTCCATGCGGCTAGGGCAGCTGCCAAAGTTGTAGGCGCCATCACTGATCACATTGATTTGATTCTGACTTTGTCCTCGAATTACGGGATCGAAGCCGCGGCCGCCGCGGCGAGCAGCATCCATACCGGTAATCGCTCTCAGTAGCGCCCCAGCATCATGAACAGGAGCGGTTAGGGGGGCGCTACTGGTCATTGCAGACTCATTTGGTTTGGTCGTTTTTTCACCGACTATTTCCATGATTTCGATGGGTAACTCATGGCCTGCGATGCTTACAGCGGGACTTAACAGCAGGAATCCCAATAATACTCGCTTCATTAATACTCTCGATCTCTGGGGTTAATCATTCGGCGCAAAGATTAATCTATTCGACTATTCCCAGAGAAGTCCTAACGGTGCGGCATATTGTCGCAGTTGGGAAACTTTCTGACATATTAGTGACATACAACTCCTGTACTTACCTGTGATTGGTTTTAAAAGTAAGCAATTGGAGTTGAAAATGAACAAAACGGTAGGGCGATCAAAGTACGCAGGGTACCAAGTCTCACGATCTGCACTCACTAAGAGTGTGCTGGCGCTGGCCATTGGTGCCACACTAGCTGGTTGTGGTGGTGATGATAATGACTACAAAGAAGTCCAAACTGGGGTTTTCTTGGATTCACCCGTAGCAGGTGTGAGTTATCAAACGGGCAGCCAAAGTGGCGTGACTAACGCCAATGGCGAGTTTGATTATGTAGAGGGTGAGTCGGTTACATTTTCAATCGGTGGTATTACTTTCCCTGCTGCGTCCGCTGAAGGAGTTGTTACGCCTCTTGATCTTGCGGGCTCAAACAATCCTTATGACCCTGCCGCAAACAACATTGCTCGTTTGTTGCAATCTTTAGACTCAGATAACAATCCAGATAACGGCATCACCATTGATGAAGCGGCTCGCTCTGCAGCGGCGTCAGTGACCATTAGCGATTGGTCGGATACCACAGCATTTGCTTCTACCTTTGCGAGCGCGTTTCCTGCGGAGACTCTAGTTAGTGCTACAGATGCTGCTGAGCATTTGGAAGAATCATTAGCAGAAGAAAATGGTTTTGCTTCGTTAACTTTGATTGGTCGTTTTAATGAAG
>JAKSAW010000700.1 GCA_022361455.1 Pseudomonadales bacterium
ATGTTGAGCAAATGGGCCTATTTTAAACGGGCACTTCGTGGAAAATATGCGGAACGTGCCATTTCACTTCACCGTGCCGGACGACTGGACCGAAATAAAGCAAGCAAAATGGGTGAATCCTTCTCCAGCTATATCGTTCATATTCCTCTATCCTTTCTCCCCATCGGCCTGCATCGCTTTTTTACCAATTGGGAATATCTCAAGGAACGCCCGCACTTTATTTTCGTACGCCCTGTGAAATTGTATTTCAGCGCACCGGAGAGAGAACAATGGCTGAAGGATATGGTGGCCGAAGGCCAGCAAAAACACATTCTTACTGACGAGGATGCGAAAGTCATTCATTCGCAGTTGAAAGAGCCGTTTATTCAGAAATATTTGAAAAGTCTGGCGGTTCATGTGTGTACCTTGCCCATAACGCAGATCGTATCAGTGATCGTCAGTTACTTTTATGTTAAAATGAACCCTCAAATGAGCCAGGCCGAAGCGGTTGCCGCAGTTGCCGCCATACTGGTGCTGTTCCAGATAACACCCATTTCCCCCGGTTCTTTGGTTCGTGGACTTTATGTCGTGTATATGATGATTAAGGATCGCAGTTTCAAAGATTATAATATTGCCGTGTTCCTGGGGTTCTTTAAGTACATCGGCTACCTTGCCTTCCCCATTCAGATGACCTACCGTTATCCTGAACTTGCACGTTTCATGGCCGGTCATTGGGCGACCGAGGCTGTTCATGTCGTGCCTGTCTTCGGTGAACACGGTGCCCTGCTGGAGCATTGGGTTTTCGGAATATTTTACAACTGGCCGCTTACCGTCCGGCAACGTATGAAAAAGCGTTCGGAATTAAGAGCCACGCAAAAATCCCGTTACTGGCATGTGCTGCTTTATGTTATCGGTGCCGCAGGCCTGCTGACTGCCGGTGATTATTTTTTCGCCAACTATACCAATTTCACTCCAGGCCTGAGACAGACATGGTGGTTTATTTTACTGGTAACCATCCTGGGCGGTTCC
>JAKSAW010000900.1 GCA_022361455.1 Pseudomonadales bacterium
TGATATTCAAGAAGATGGCATTGCCACCATTACCTTGAATCGACCCGACGTTCATAACGCGTTTAATGATGAAATCATTAGTCGCTTAATCGCTGCCATTGATACCTGTGCAGAGCATCAAGATGTTCGTGTAGTGATTCTAAAATCTACTGGCAAAAACTTTTCTGCTGGAGCGGACCTTGCCTGGATGAAAAGCATGGCTGCTCTAAACTTCGATCAAAATAAGCAAGATGCTTCCGCACTTGCTCAATTGATGGAGAAACTCTATCGGCTCAATAAACCGGTGGTTGCCAGAGCCCAAGGGAAATCCTTTGGTGGTGCACTCGGTTTATTAGCTTGCAGTGATATCGTCGTCGCCGCGAACGATGCTAGTTTTTGTTTAAGCGAAGTTAAAATTGGTTTGGTGCCAGCAGTGATTAGCCCTTATGTAGTGAAAGCCATTGGCCAACGTCAAGCAAGCCGTTATTTTTTAACTGCAGAGGCCTTTAGCGCGGAGCAAGCATTAAATAATGGCCTAGTTCATGAAATGGCAGACGAAACAGAGCTTGATGAATGTGTTACCAGCATTGTAAAAACACTTTTGAAGAACGGACCAAGCGCAGTAGCCGAGGCTAAAGCCTTGGTGCAATACGTTGCCGATAATCAAATCGATCCTGTGACCATTAATCACACCACCGAATTAATTGCCAAGATTCGCGTATCCAAAGAAGGCCAAGAAGGCCTTGGCGCTTTTTTAGAAAAGCGTAAACCGAACTGGTTGGCATCTTAAGGGAACCCCATGAATCCTATAAAACCCATTAAGAAAGTACTCATTGCAAACCGCGGCGAAATTGCTTGCCGTGTGATAAAAACATGCAAGAAACTCGATATCGATAGCGTTGCAGTTTATTCAAATGCCGATGCTAATGCACTACATGTGCGTATGGCAGATGAAGCCATTGCCATTGGCCCTGCCCCTGCTGCAGAAAGCTATTTGGTGATCGACAAAATCATTGCTGCTGCTAAAGCCACGGGTGCCGATGCTATTCATCCCGGCTATGGCTTTCTTTCCGAAAACGCAGCATTCGCAAAAGCCTGTGCCGACAACGATGTTATTTTTATTGGCCCACCGGTTAAATCCATTGAAGCAATGGGCTCCAAAGCCGCTGCAAAAGCCATTATGGGAACCGCCGATGTTCCACTGGTACCCGGTTATCATGGCGAAGACCAAAGCGATTCGGTACTGCAACAACAGGCCGATGAAATCGGTTACCCAGTGCTATTAAAAGCTGCAATGGGCGGCGGTGGCAAAGGTATGCGCTTGGTGGAATCAAAAGATGCCTTCCAAGAGGCATTGGAAGGATGTCGCCGCGAAAGCTTATCGTCTTTCGGTGACGACCGCATGCTGATTGAAAAGTATGTGATGCAACCCCGCCACGTAGAAATCCAGGTGTTTGCCGACCAACATGGTGAGTGCGTTTATTTATTCGAGCGAGACTGCTCATTGCAACGTCGCCATCAAAAAGTGGTTGAAGAAGCCCCCGCTCCGGGCATCGGTGATACTCTGCGCCGCTCTATGGGTGAAGCAGCTGTTCGCGCAGCTAAATCCATCGGCTATGAAGGCGCCGGCACCGTAGAATTTTTACTGGATGCCAGTGGCCATTTCTACTTTATGGAAATGAATACTCGACTACAGGTAGAACACCCTGTCACCGAAATGATCACTGGTGAAGATTTAGTGGAATGGCAGATTCGCGTGGCTGGAGGTTTTAAGTTACCGAAAATGCAAGATGAGCTCGAAATAATCGGCCATGCGTTTGAAGTACGCATTTATGCAGAAACACCCCACAACGAGTTTTTACCTGCCACTGGTAATATCGCTTTTCTTTCCACACCGGAAATCAGTGACCATATACGTATTGATACTGGCATTGTTGAAGGCAGTGATGTCACCGTTTTCTATGATCCCATGATTGCCAAGCTGATCGTTTGGGATCGGGATCGTGGTCGAGCGCTACATCGCATGGATAAAGCTTTACAAAGTTATTTGATTGATGGCGTACAAACAAATATCGAATTTCTAAGCAATATAATTAGTCATGAAGATTTCAGAAGCGAAAAGCTATCTACCCACTTTATCGATGACCATCAGGAATCATTAGTTTCAGACCCCGCTGAACCATCGGATATACATCATGTCCATGCCGCTATCTATCAATTCCTAAACACGCATAAGAATGCCAGCAAACAATCGCCATGGGATTCACTCACTGGTTGGAAGCTGAATAATCTGAACGGACAGCGCTACCTTTTTGATGTAGAAGATGCCTTAGTAACAGTAGATTTAGAGGTCACGAGGAAGAATGATCAGCAACAATTTGTTGCAACTTGTGGCGAGCTCCAGTATACAGCGTATGCCAGTTTGACCGAGAACCAGTTAAGATTGACGTCTGATCGAACACAGCTAGTAACTGTCCATCAAAGCGGATCACAAATCGCGTTATTTGAATCCGGTATTAAAGTGGTAGTGAACTGCCACAACCCAGAGGTGGCGGGTGATGGCGAAAGCGATGATGGCCAACTAACAGCCCCAATGCACGGCCGAATAGTGGAAGTGTTGGTTAAACCCGGCGATCAAGTTGAAGCCGATACCCCGCTGATTATTGTGGAGGCCATGAAAATGGAACACACCATTCGCGCCAAAGAAGCGGGCGTGATTGAAGCGGTCTATTATGCTGGTGGCGATCTGGTTGAAGAAGGCGCAGAATTAATCCACTTTCAGCCCCATGAAAGCGAATAGAGAAACAGCTAGAAAAGAGAGTAATCAAAAATGAGTGACCTAGTTTGGCAACCCAGCGAAGAGCGAATCCGTCAATCTAATATGATGGCTTTTATGAGCTTTGCTAAGGATCTTCATGGATTTGCCGGTTCCGACTATCAGTCACTCTATCGTTGGAGTATCGACAACGCTCCAGAGTTTTGGGAAACGGTATGGGAATTTGGCCAAGTTAAGGCTAGTGAAAAATATCAGCATGTAGTGGATAGCCTACAAAAAATGCCCGGCGCACAATGGTTCGAAGGCGCTAAGTTAAATTTTGCAGAAAACCTATTACGTGCTTGTAGCTATGACGATGTTAAAGATAAAGCCGCTCTCATTTTTCACGGTGAAAACGGCACTCGTAATAGCGTTACCTTTCAAGATCTTTATGATCAGGTCAGCCAACTGGCTCAGGCATTTAAAGCCCAGCGTATTCAGCCTGGAGATCGTATTGCCGCCTTTATGCCGAACACCATTGAAACAATTATCGGCATGTTAGCAGCAAGCAGTTTGGGTGCCATTTGGTCATCCTGTTCCCCAGACTTTGGCATTAACGGTGTTTTTGACCGCTTTGGTCAAATAAAACCAAAAATATTAATCGCCACCGATGGTTATTTCTATAACGGCAAAACCATTAACACCCTTTCTCGAGTCAAAGATATCAGCGAAAAGATTGAAGGTATCGAATCGGTTATTATCGTGCCTTTCGCTGGTTTAGCGAGCCAAGAAAACATCGCTGAAATTCCAGGCGCCAAGCTTTGGCAGTCGGTATTAGATAGCCACTCTCCTAGCTCTATAGAATTCGAGCAACTGCCCTTTGATCACCCTCTTTATATTATGTACTCATCGGGCACGACTGGTGTACCAAAGTGTATCGTGCATTCTGCTGGTGGTACTTTATTACAGCATTTGAAAGAGCATTTACTGCACACAGATCTTAAACAACAAGATACTTTATTTTATTTCACTACATGTGGCTGGATGATGTGGAATTGGTTGGTATCCGGTTTAGCTGCGGGTGCAACACTTGTGCTATTCGATGGATCTCCCTTCTACCCAAAACCAACAGTGTTATGGGATATTGCTGAACAAGAAGGCATTTCCATTTTCGGCACCAGCGCCAAATATATTGCCGCTCTTGAGAAAGAAGGCGTAAAGCCCAAAGAAAGCCACAACCTAACGTCTCTAAAAGCGGTACTATCAACGGGATCGCCTTTAGCCCACGAAAGCTTCGATTATGTCTATCGCGATATTAAAGAGGATGTTTGCCTATCCTCCATTTCAGGTGGTACTGACATTATTTCATGCTTCGCATTGGGCAACCCTGTGCTTCCGGTTTATCGCGGTCAATTACAATGTCGCGGTTTAGGAATGGCGGTAGAAATTTTTGACGATAAGGCCAACCCCATTTACCAAGAAAAAGGTGAACTGGTCTGTACCCAAGCCTTTCCATCCTGCCCTATTAGTTTTTGGAACGACGAAAATGGCGAGAAATTCCATAACGCTTATTTTGCTGACTACGACAATATTTGGGCGCATGGTGATTATGGTGAGATTACAGCTCAAGGTGGCGTGATTATTCATGGTCGTTCAGACTCAGTTTTAAACCCTGGTGGTGTTCGAATTGGCACAGCAGAGATTTATCGGCAGGTAGAAAAAGTCCAAGGTGTGTTAGAAAGCATCGCTATCGGCCAACAATGGCAGGATGATGTTCGTGTTATTTTGTTCGTGCGTTTAGCTGATGGTGTCGTTCTCAATGAAGCATTGGAAAAAGAAATTAAAACCACCATTCGCGCGAACACAACACCTCGACACGTGCCCGCTAAGGTGATCGCAGTAACAGATATACCACGCACCATTAGCGGAAAGATTGTCGAGGTAGCCGTTCGCAATGTAGTACATGGAGATCCGGTAAAAAATACCGATGCGTTAGCTAATCCGGAAGCACTAGAGCTATATCGTGATTTAGAACAACTAGAATCTTAAAATCCGAAAAATAAGGTTTTAACGACCGTCGCCGCGGTGTGTTAAATCACACCGCTCGCTTCACTTTCTTATCGTATTTACTCTCTTCGAAAATATCATCTAGCGCCTGCAACAAATCGACGGAAGACAACATCCCCACAAGCTCTTCGTTCTTATCCAATACTGGCAAGGCACCGATCTTGTGTTCCAGTACCAATTTTACTGCTTTACTCAATGTATCGTAGGTATGAACTACATGAACATTGCGCACCATAATATCTTTAACTTCCATATCATCAGACAATTCATACTGGTGCTGAAGATCAGGAGCCTCGTCTACCCAATTAGGTCTTCTAAGCTCTCTGTCACTCACAATACCTACTAATTTTCCGTCACTATCTTTCACCGGTAAATGCCGTATATTCGATTCGCGCATCTGAAAATAGGCCTCGCGAATCCCTAGATCTTCACAAGCAGCAATTACTTTTGGTGACATATATTCGGAAACTTTGGTAGGCATAAGTCTTTCCTTTAATAAAGTAAGATGTATGATCAGCCTACCAGCAACAATGCTCACAGCACTTGAGCCATATCAATTGTAAATTGATATCCAATTGGGCAAAGATTAAGCCACTGATAAACCAGCAATTGGATATCAGAAGTGTAAAATTTTCCGGCAAACGGTCCCTTTAGTTAGAACACCATGAATTCTTAGGTTATCCTTACCAAATCTAAAACAATAAGAAACTCGGCCAACCTAGCTTTTTATGACCGTACCTCACCCTATCAACCGACAATCCGTCAGACCCATTGTTGCGGTTTCTATCCTCGCTCTGTTTTCTTTGCTGCTGACATTAAGTGCACTGGCACCTGTTGGTAATGGCAAAGATTTAACCTTAGCTATAATCGGTTCGATATTGCTGGTTGCCAGTACGGTTATCATTATTCGCAAAACGGATAGGCTTCTAAAAGAATCCCGTATTTGTTTGCGGTTAGAGATCGCTGAGTTAGAACAACAAAACCGTCGAGTGACTAGCCGGTTCGAGGCAATCACCGAACAGTCTACAGATGGCATCACCGTGGCAGATGTAGATGGTAACTACAAATTTGTGAATCCTACATTTTGTAAAATGATGGGTTACAGTGAAGAAGAGTTGCTATCGATGACAGTGTTTGATGTAAAAGCGCCAGAGCAAGATCACTCATCATTTGAAAAAACCAAAACCACCAACGAAGGCGAACCCTTCGAAGTCCTTCTGCAACGCAAAGACGGCTCCACTTTTATCTCAGAAGTAGTCGGCAAGAACATAACCATCAATGGTGAGCACCAAGTGCTTGGTACCATTCGTGATATTTCGGAACAGGTTAAAGCAGAAGAAAGAACCCGCACGCTGTATCAAGCGGTGGAACAAAGCCCTGTGTCCGTGATTATTTTCGCGGCAAACGGACGCATTCAATATGTGAACTCCACCTTCGAGGAAAAGACTGGTTTTACAATGGATCAACTGCTTAAGGAAAAGATTGATTTTATTTTCCCCAAGCAGCTTGAGGCAATACCCCTAGAAGCGCTTATCCAGTTGCTAAACGAAGGAAAATCTTGGGAAGGTGAAATCCAAACTCGCACAGCTTCAGGTGACACTATCTGGGAATATGCCCACCTTTCACCCGTTAAAGATGTTTACGGACAAGTTATTCACTATATTGCCGTAAAAGAGGATATTTCTTTACGTAAGGAACATGAAGAAAAAATAGTACAACAGGCCCACTTTGATGCCCTCACTAATCTACCCAATCGCTTTTTATCGTTAGATCGTTTATCTCATACCATTAACGAAGCCAAACGCACCGAACAAAAAGCCGCTTTATTATTTATCGATTTAGATGATTTCAAAAAGGTAAACGATACTCTAGGCCATGAAGTTGGTGACAACTTATTAATCGAAGCGGCAAGCAGACTAAGCAGCACAGTAAGAGCTGGTGATACTGTAGGCCGCCTGGGCGGCGATGAGTTTATCGTGATATTGAGCCGCTTGGAACACCCTAAAAACGCACGACTCATTGCTGAGAATTTAATTGATCGTTTCCGTGACCCCTTCCAATTGGATAGCAGAGAACTGCTACTCACCGCCAGCGTCGGTATTGCCATCTATCCTAGTGATGGAGAAAACACTTCAGATCTCTTAAGAAATTCCGATTCAGCGATGTATCATGCCAAAGAGCAGGGTCGAAACACCTATGCCTTTTTCACCGATGATATGAATCGCGAAGTATCGCGACGCTTAGCCCTAGAAGAACAAATCCATAACGCCCTAAAACATCAAGAATTTAGGATCGTGTACCAACCCATTGTCAATGTTAGCGATCGCAAAGTCATTGGTGCTGAAGCCTTACTCAGATGGCATAATGATGTGTTGGGGGATGTGACTCCCGAAGAATTTATTCCCATCGCTGAACAGACGGGTTTAATTGTCCCTGTGGGCGAGTATGTTTTAACGGAAGCGTTACTTAGCGCTGCTATGTGGCAGCAAAAATTTGATCCTGATTTTCGAATCGCTATTAACTTATCACCCCGTCAATTTCGTGACCCAGAGCTGGTTAGCGTTATCCAAAACGCGATGACTAATTCAAGTGTATCCAATGCCACACTTGAATTGGAAATAACTGAAGGGGTATTGCTGAGCGGTCACAACCATGTTCAAGACGCTTTATCTGCACTGAACAAAATGAACGTTAATATCGCCATGGACGACTTTGGTACAGGCTACTCATCACTTAGTTACTTACGTAACTACCCTTTTGATGTAATGAAGATAGATCGTAGCTTTGTTCACGATATCAGTACCGACCCTTCCGACAAACAGCTTATTAAAGCAGCGATTGCCATGGCGCAAGGTTTACAGCTTAAAGTAGTGGCTGAAGGCGTCGAGACCGAAGAACAGCTTGAATTCCTCAGCGAATTAAATTGCGACTATGCGCAAGGCTTTTTATTTGGCCAACCTCTCACAGAAGAGGACATGACTGCCCTGCTCAGCGGCAATTAGAATCTTTATTCTTAAACAGCAAACTACAAGTGACGTAAGTTAATCGGTAAACCATCTTTTGGTTTAGCAATGGGTACAAGCTGATAAGGCATTTCATAATCCGCTGGGACATCCCACTCATAAAGTTTTAGCAGCTGATTCATAATGCACTTTACTTGCAGGACCGCGAAGTGCTGACCGATACACATATGCGCACCACCACCAAATGGAATCCATGCAAAACCATGTTGTTTATATTCCTCTCTGGGAGGCGCAAATCGCAACGGATCAAAATGATTAGGATGGCTCCAAATAGTTTCCATATAATGGCTATGGATTGGAGATATACTCACTAAGGAATTTTTAGGCAACCGATAACCTTTGTATTCCGCAGCCATTTTCAAACGGCGAGGCATGGTGGGCAAAGGCGGATACATACGCAGCGCTTCCTTCATAACCCACTCTAATAGTTCTAACTTTTCTAGATCATCAAAGCTTAAATACCTGGTGTTGAGAGCCAACACCTCCTCCCGAACTTTTTGTTGCCAATCGGGATTTTTAGCCAACGCATAGAAGATAGTTGTTAGTGTACTGGTGGTAGTATCATGGGCTGCCATCATCAAGAAAATCATATGATCAGTGATTTCTTTATCGGTAAAGCGTTGCCCATCTTCAGTTTCAGCATGACAAAACTGACTAAAGAAATCAGGGGTTTCCTTGGCTCTTTTGCTGGGAAGCAAGCGTTTAAAGACTTTCTTTAAATAGCCTCGACCTCTTACACCCTTGGCCATTGCTGTACCAGGAACGGCCCAACGTATGGGAGCAATGGATGCCTCCACCGTATCCACAAAAGCCTTATTAACTTGATCCGCTTCCTTGCCTAACTCGATGCCCATGAACACAGTGGCAGCCAAATCTAAAGTGAGTTTCTTGATATGATCGTACAGTAAAAAATCCTGCTGCTGGTGCCAGGTCACCACGCCCTTGGCGATTTCCGGTTGCATGATAGACATATAGTTTTCCAGTGCGTGCTTCTTAAAAGCTTGCTGCATGATCCGACGTTGATAACGGTGCTCGGCTCCATCCATCGACATAATGGCACCGGGGAAAACCTTATCTATAACCCAATCCCAACCGCGCCGACTGGAAAACAGATCATCACGATTTTGTAAAACCCACTGATTAGCATCTGGGCCGAATAAATTGGTTATCTTAAAAGCACCACGACCAGTTTGAACGATCTCGCCATTTTCACGATATAAGCGATCACAAGTCGCCCGTATATCGGTATAAAACCCATAGGTATAGCGCAGCAGATTTGGGAGACTATTATCCTCTGGCAGACGTTTGGCAGAAGCATATTGAGCGTTTTCGGCGTAAGGCGTGGGCATAAGCGTTACCTCATGGAATGAGCCATATCGTGGGTGCCTGTAAACTAGCTTTACCTTCAACGATCATAGCGCCTCACTAAAGAACTAGCCAGTTTCAAGCCGAGAAAATTCACAGTCAGATAAAAAGATCGAACTAATAACAAATTAAGCGTTCAAAAACTCTAGCCATATCAAATACTAAGAGCTAATGTTATGGGCATCACTCTCTAAGCTTTGAATAAAAGAAGTTGTCTGGATGACTATGTTTAATCAATTAATAAGCCTCATTTTCTTGCTAAGTATTACCCTAAATGCTGCTTTGGCTGACTCTTTGAATCTTGGTACTACCACCCTCAACGGTTCCTTTTCACAGGGTGGAATGGTCTTTGGTAAAACCGACCCACAAAACAAAGTCTTCCTTAACAACAAAGACGTTCGAATCACACCTAATGGGGATTTTGTTTTTGGATTTGGCAGAGATGCAAAAGACAAAAGCAAACTAACGATTCGACAACCTAACGGACAAGTTTTAGAAAAATTCTTTTCTGTTAAAAAGCGCGACTACAATATTCAACGTGTCGAGGGAGTACCTAAAAGAACGGTATACCCCAGCAAAGAATCACTTGTCAGAATTAAGAAGGAAACAGCACAAGTCAAACAAGCACGAACTACAGATTCAAATCTACAACACTTTTTGCAAACTTTTCAGTGGCCATTAATTGGGAATCTAACAGGCTTTTATGGTAGCCAGCGATTCTATAATGGCGAACCTGGCCGCCCACATTACGGTATAGATATAGCTGCGCCAACTGGCACATTAGTGTACGCACCTGTGGATGCCACCATTACCCTAGCCCACAAAGATATGTTTTACTCAGGTGGCACTCTGATTATGGATCATGGCTATGGGATCTCATCTACGTTTATTCACTTAAGCGAACTGTTGGTGAAAGTAGGTGATAAAGTTAAGCAAGGCGACCCTGTGGCTAAAGTGGGAGCAGGCGGCCGAGCGACAGGACCACATTTAGATTGGCGTATAAACTGGTTTAAAGTAAGACTGGACCCACAATTATTAGTACCCCCTATGCCAAAATAAAAACAGGCATCTAGAAAGCTTTTGATCAGATGAACCGCGAATCAATAAGATAACTATGCTTATCTAATTCAACACCATGCCTTTAATAGTGGACGGCTTTACGCCAATGAGTTCTTTGAACACGCGGCTCATGTGGGCGTAATCTGAAAACCCAGAATCAAGTGCCGCTTCAGTTAACGGATAACCTTGATTAATTTTATCCGTTGCAGCTAGCACCCTATACCACAAACGAACTCTTCGAATAGGAAGCCCTGTAGATTCTTTAAAAAGTTGACTCAATCGAGGAACAGACAAACCAACTTTCTCAGTGATATCTTCCATGGCAATATTTTCTTTGTAGTGTTCTTTTATAGTCGCTAACACTAACTGAACACGAAGATCACACTTATAGGTTCCGGATAAAGGCAATTTAAGCAACCAATTTTCGAATAGCTGCAATCCCACGTCTACCGTTGGCTGCTGCATTAAATAAAAATCGGATAAAGTCGCTAAATATTCTTCGTAAACTAGATCACTGTAGATAGTGCTCTCGCCATTTATGAATTGGGCATCGCGCATAAACGGAGAAATTCTTGCAAAGTCAGCACCCTGTTCATCCAGAAAATATTGCGCAACTCTAGCACCGTTAGTATTTAAGCTAATGCTAGTTCCAGAAGGCACTAAAAATGATTTAGCTCGTAAGGAACTTCCATTTTCCAGCTGCACGCTTAATTCATCATCGAGAGAAATAGTTAGGCATGCAGTTGCCTTCTTCTTGTTAAGACAACGATCCGTTTGCCCTATTACAACACAGCGCTTTTCTGACACATAAAATATCGATTGCTCTTCCATAATACTTTTTCACGATATTCTCTGACCCAAATTCCATAATGAGTTTTATCCCGGCAAAAGATAAAAGTAACAGTGGTTCAGTGCTAACTCATTACCCCATGCAAAAATGTTAAATTAATAGTTACGACATTATCTGCCATTTGCCCTTCATTTTTAGACAGTAACGGATAACCCAACAGTATAGTTGTGTAAAAAAAACCAACGCTTTTAATTTGAAAAATTGTTTTTAGCGCTATAGCTAAAGAGTATTTTTAATAAAAGAACAAAAGAGAAATATCCAAAAAAAATCAATAAATAGATTCTGTTTATTAATTTACATTATGCATTTTGCTTGTTTTTCATTTTCTAGGAAAATATTAAACTGGCGTTTAAATGTGAACAAATGTGCAAATGGGTTTTAAAATTTATTTTTCCTATTAATGGTTTTAGTAGAGACGTATTTTGTTTTCTTAGCACAACGCCAAATCCTGGTGTATCAACCTCATCCATCATTTTGCCATCGAGCAGATTCATCAGACGAAATCTCACGGAATAGTTCAAAATCAAAAGAACCAGGCCATTGGGTTACCCAATGCAAGTGACTGAGCCGGTCAATCTGTTACATTCCGCATAAAAACTACACAATATTTACTGTGACACAGTTCACACCCTTAATGTGAAATAGCTCAACAATTAAATATCTATAGATCGATAAGTACGTTCAATTAACAAGAACAACTTTGGATTACAGTGCTTTGGGAAAGCTATGAACAATTTGCTAAATGATTATCATCGGAGGGACCCGGTCAGTCGCTACCGAGCCCGGGGCTCAGGTGCGCGCTTAGTAGCCATAACGGCAGTGATTAGGGGTAGAGTGATTGCGCTACGTCAGGAGTTTGTCGTCGGCTCATCACCACGCTCAGATTACATCATCACCGGCGCCTCTATGGCACCTAAACATGTATCACTCAGCCAAAACGGAGAACTGTGGTCCATTGCTACAGTAGATCCCCGAGCGAGGCTTTGGGTGAATGGCGAACCTGTCAGGGTCGCCGTATTAGGTGACGAAGATCGCGTTACCATTGGCAAACACACTTTTCTATTCTTCGAAACATAGCACCCTCGAGAAAGCCTACCACTAGATAAATTCTAATCAGTCATTTGTGTAGCCGAGCTAAACGTCAGTTTGCCCGGCTAATTCATCTTGTGCTTCTTAAATCCCACTCAGGATATTGTTCAATCACTCGTCTCTAAGTTCAGTTTGGCCTGATTTATAGGCACCAACGCGCCTGTGTATCACTAAATACAAGATTCATTATGAGACACCCTTGTACCATTATTAAATTACATCTATGATACGCTTCTGTATCACATAATTTTAACCCTATTAATACATCTATTAATCCAATTAAGTTTGGAGGGAACAGTTATGCCAAAAGCTATGTATCAATTAGCTACATTAACAGCACTTTGCATGCTCGCGATTGCCTGTAAAACCAATCCAAGTGAACCCAATGAACCAAAAGAACAAACCCATTATGTTAGTTTCGAATCGGCGGCAGTCAGACCCATCGCAACCAGTCCTAGCGGTAACTCTGTCTATATCACTAACACTCCTAACCACTCTTTAGACGTTTTTGAATACACTGAAGACAACACTCTAACCTTTCGCCACAGTGTTCCTGTTGGAATGGACCCAGTGGCGGTTGGTGTTGCAGAAAATGGCGACGTCTGGGTGGTTAATCATCTTTCGGATTCAATCAGCATTATCGAATTTGATAGTGGTATTCCATTTGTTAAACGCACCTTGTTGGTTGGAGATGAACCCAGAGATATCGTATTCGCAAATAATAAGGCGTTTATAACCACGGCCCATCGGGGCCAACACCGTTCACATGCTTCTATATCCGATGTGCCTGGCGCAGGTGATCCTGAACTTCACACTCCCAGTACTCCTCGAGCAGATGTATGGGTTTTTGATAGTAAAAAACTTGGCACAGAGATAGGCGGGAAGCCTTTAAAAATCATTGAGCTATTTGGTGATACCCCCCGTGCTTTGGCGGCAACCCCAGACGGAAAAACCGTTTATGCCGCTGTTTTTTATTCCGGCAATCAGTCTAGCATCGTGCATGAGGCCGTTATGTGTTACGGCTTTGAAGACGACGAGCTAGGCAATCAACCTTGCACTACCTTAGATGGCATTAGAACTCCTAACGGCTTAGCAGACGGCAATTTACCTGGAGGCAGAACAGGCCCAGGGGTCAATAAAGATGGCATTCCTCAACCTTGGACTTCAATGATCGTAAAATACGACAACGAGCGGGATCAATGGCAGGATTCAAAAGGAAGAAATTTTAGTAACGCGATCCGTTTTGACCTACCAGATAACGATGTGTTTGCTATCGATACATCCACGCTGAATCTGCAAAAGGCTTTTCAGCATGTCGGTACGACACTATTTAATATGGCCGTCAATCCTACGAATGGTCACGTTTATGTTTCTAATACAGATGCAAACAACACTACTCGATTCGAAGGGCCCGGCTTATCCGGTGGCTCAACGGTTCAAGGAAATATAGCTAAATCACGCGTCACCATTATCAAGCCAGAAACAGCAACAGTTTCACCACGGCATTTGAATAGGCATATTAACTATGAGCAACTTAAGGCGCCTTCTGATGTAAAACAACACTCAATAGCCAACCCAACACAGCTAGCATTTACTAAAGACGGTAAGCAATTATTTATTGCTGCCATGGGCTCTAATAAAGTTGCCATCTACAACACTAACAACTTAGAGAATAGTAATCTTTGGGACAATACTGGTCCGGAGTTTGATCCAAGCATGTCAAGTAATAATCATATATCAATATCCGGCGGCCCAGTTGGCATTCTAGTTAACGAATCTAAATCGCAACTATTAACCTACACCCGTTTCGATAACAGCTTGGTTGTTACTAATTTAGAGAGCAAAAAAGAGAAACAGCGGCTAAAGCTGCGCAACCCAGAACCCAAAAAAGTCATTGCCGGACGCTCTATTTTGTATGATGCAAATAGGTCTTCATCAAACGGCGAAGCATCTTGTGCAAGTTGTCATATTTTTGGAAATACAGATCATCTCTCTTGGAACCTCGGCAACCCAGATGCATCTAACACCAGTAACCCCCAACCCTTCCCTACCTTTAAGTTTTCTTCTTTGGGTTGTGACTTTGTAGGGCCCAATGAACCTAGTTGCGAATTATTAGAAATAATTAATGGCGACGGCGATAGAAACACGATCGCTTCTATGAAAGGCCCCATGTTCACCCAAACGTTAAGGGGAATGAGCACTCATGGCCATATGCATTGGCGTGGTGATCGTTCAGTAGGATATTTTGGAAACGATACAGAGCAAATGCTGAACGAAAAGACTTCTTTCAAGAATTTTATTGTTGCCTTTGAAGGACTGTTGGGTATGGATATCGAGCTTCCCGAAAACGTGAATAGCAGTAATAAGCCCTCAGATGTAATAGAACTTGAGCGAGATATCGATCAGTTTGCTGACTTTATGCTAACAGTACAAATGCCCCCTAATCCCATCAGAGGTTTAGATAACTCACTATCAAGCTCCGCACAAATTGGCAAAGAATTTTTCTTAGGAAGCAGACGTTCCGATGGATTAGCTGAAGACAGCTTACAAAATGGATCAGAAAAAGATGGTGTCAATTGCGAAGGTTGTCATGGGCTAGATGCAGCAGAAGGTTTCTACGGCACTCGTGGTGAAGTTGCTCACGGCGGAGAAATTCAAATTCTAAAAGTCCCTCAATTACGTAACTTATATACTCGAGTGGGTATGTTTGGTTTACCAGACCGAGAGGGATTCTTACCATCTCATACGAAACAGCATCAAGGAGATCAAATCCGTGGTTTCGGTTTCTTACATGATGGCGCAACCGATCAATTGCTCAACTTTTTAAAGGGTGGCGTGTTTGATAATGGCGAACAACCCTGCCCACCTGGATTAGGCAGCGAACATGGCTGTGAATTTAATAGTGGATTTGTGGGTATTCCCAATGAAACTGTTCGCCAAGGTTTAGTTGATTTTATGATGGAGTTTGAATCCGATATTGCGCCTATTGTAGGTCAGCAAGTTACACTCTCGGCCGATTCTACCAATGCAAATATGCAAAGACTTGAGTTACTGGAGCAGCGCGCTGCAACACCATTTGTATCCAAAATACTTGGCGGTAAGGTCTTTGAATGTGATCTTATCGCCAAAGGGATAATGGAAGGTAAACCTGTTAGCTATCTCTATAATGAAAATTCAAGCATGTATGAGCCGGACAAAAAAATGGAACCAAGCTTACTGAAGAGCAAATCAGAGCTAAAGCACAAGCCACTGGTAATGCGCTAACATTTACGTGTCTGGTACCCGGCTCGGGGATACAGATGGCATTGGATGCTGACCTAGATGGGGTCTATAACGGCGACGAAACTCTTTAAATTACTCTTTAATTTAAGCTTTAAATTACTACCTAAGTGGCAGCACAGAGGAATTTGTTTAGATAAGTGCTGCCGCTTTGGCCATTAGCAATTCATGATATTTTTAGCTAATATTCTTACAAGCGTTGATGTAAAAATGAATTATGTTTTCGTGCCAATCTTTTTACATAACGTTTCTCTGCTCCTTCAAGCGGACCAAGCACACGTGTCATTAACCAATATCTCTCGTATATTGCTAACAAAGTTTCTTCTTCTCGACTAACTCTCAAATTAAAGCGCGTTGAAACTGCATTAATAAAAGGAAGCTCCTGTGGTTGTTGATGAATTGATATGACTGTCACATAAACCTCCTGCTATTTATTAAGTCAAAGTAATAAGTGGTACCCAGTGAGGGATTCAACCCCCCATCGTCGTAGTTCGAAGCCACGCGCCTTTTCAATTAGACCAACTGGGTAAAAGTGGTACGCCGGGTGAGAGTCGAACTCACAACATCCTGGTTCTAAACCAGACACCTCTGCCAATTGGGTTACCGGCGTATTATTAATTGGTGCGCTAGGCTGGATTCGAACCAGCACTTAAACTGCTTTTGAGACAGCGCCCTCTTCCAATTGGGGCACTAGCGCTTAACTTATTGGAGCCCCGAGAAGGTGTTGAACCCTCAACCAATCGGGTAGAAACCGATTGCTCTTATCCATTGAGCTATCGGGGCAAACAGCCTATTGGAGCCCTCGGGCGGGATTTGAACCGCCGACCCATCGCTTACAAGGCGATTGCTCTGACCAGCTGAGCTACAAGGGCTTTAAACTGAGTTATGAATGCATTTGGGGGTGACCGGTGGGAGTCGCACCCACAAGAGCCAGTACCACAAACTGGAGCGTCTACTATTTCCGCCACGGCCACACCCAAAGGCACTCAATTTAAAGGCTGAGATTACACCTTTATGCGCAATGACCTTTGCAAGCGTACCGACACTTTGCGAGAGCCGTTACTTGCTTATCCACGCATTCCTCCCGAAGAAGCAAACACGTCTCATTACATGGCTGCATTTTTTAAGATGTTGCGTTTCATCTATCACGTAGCCCTACTCTGCCCTTCTGCTACCGTCTGCCTTGCGAGCAATAAAGAGTCGCTAAACTCACCGTGCGCTTTTTGACAAAAGCGATCTCACCTTGCGGGCTTGATCACCACCTGGTTCCCTTAAAGGGCCAGGCCTTAAACCACTTTCGTGACTACGTTGCAGGCGTCTTTGCATTTTTAGGTTTTCGATGTCGGAATCGAACCGACGACCTACTGATTAGGAATCAGTTGCTCTACCAATTGAGCTAATCAAATAACTTACTGTGACGCGCACCTGCAGTGGTGTCGTATGCTTTTGACATACGATATGCCACGCGCCACCTGCTCCTCACCTATCGGTTACTAAGCGGTGTTTTCCGATTACGTTTTCCCGCAACCGTTGACACTAAGCGTCGCCCTTGTCCATCGACTCGAACGCTGCTCTACCCTTTGACTCACACTAGTCAATGAATTCGTATGAACGTAATCCAGCACGACCTGCTGATTTTCACTACCCGTGTTCCTTGCGGCACGTCGGTAATGTCAAACGTTCTTCATCGTTCCAATGCGTACCTGACTGATCAGATACCATGGAGTCTCAGCTTGCATGGATGGCCAGCATTGCTGCTCGGCGAGAGGTTGTAAGCATCCTCTCTTTCCCGCATTACTGCGGATTATCCGTGCCATGCCACGACAACGAAGTGTTTTGGCTGCCGTAGTAGGCTTCGAACCTACGCGCCCCGACTTAACAGGCCGGTGCTCTACCAACTGAGCTATACGGCAATAGATGGTACGCTATCGCGGACTCGAACCGCGGTTTCCGGACTGAAAACCCGGGGTCATAACCTCTAGACTAATAGCGCATTAACTGGTGTGTTGGGACGGAATTGAACCGCCGCAACCCTGAACTTCAATCAGGCGCTCTACCTGCTGAGCTACCAACACATCTAAATCTTTTTTAGTACTTCTGGATGGATTCGAACCATCGACCTTACCCTTATGATGGGTTTGCTCTACCACTGAGCTACAGAAGCATTAACTTTGGTAGGCCATGATGGATTTGAACCCACGAAGCCTATTAAAGACCTCTGATTTACAATCAGATCTCGTTACCACTTGAGTACCTATCCAATATATATGCAGGTCTTATTGGCGTTGCCTGCCTCTTTTTTTCATTCACAAAAACTAGGCTTAAGAACGTTTTACTCACGCGACGCTTTAATCGTGCTGCTGTAAAACAGACATAAAAAAAACCTGGTTACTTTGCAAGCCAACCAGGTTCTCTTAAGAATTGAGATACTGGAAGGCTCTGTATCGAACCCTCCAGCTTAAATTAGAGGATTCGAAGTGTTGTTCTCTCGTTGTTATGTTGAATCAGCAAAAATTCATCAGCTAAACTTGCTGCGACAATGCGAGTACTAGAGCACACATAGACGCTGTCACGCATCGAATAATTCGAGCGTCCCTTATTGAGTGCAGTTTCTAAGAACTGTATGCGTTGCATGTTTTTACCTGTTTATTTGATACATTAACAATTTCTATTTATTACTATAGCCAATAGCATGCCAAAAATTTAGCGCGCAGCGAAAAACACATACACCATTGTTTTTATTGGGTTTTTATTTAAATTAAAATATAAAGCATCTGTAAATCAAAGTACCTGAAAGAAAACACCTATCCAATTAAATACCTTAGTATCGCGCTAGATAGATACTACATCACCAATATAATTGATCAGAAAGCCTTAACCTTGCAACCAACGCTTGAGTTTAGCTTCATCCTCAACACTAAAATAATAGGTATCTTCAAAAATCTCCGGAACAGTAACCTCAAATGTCATGAGCACATCTTCCCTAAAAGCTACCACTTCAACCTTGTCGCCAGATTTGAAAGGCATGAATAATTTTTCGATATTGTCTTTGCTCGCTTTGATACCATCAACAGCAATAATTACATCTCCTGCTGAGATGCCCGCGTCACTCGCCGTTTTACCGATAGCGACATTAACCACTTTTGCTCCTAACGAATTAGCAGCCAGATTAGCCCCCAACCAAGGTGCCACATAATCTTGTGATGAAGATTCCTTCCCACCCAAATCAGCCCATTTGGAGCGCGAGCGTTTTTCCAGCTTAATACCTACAAAATCAAATAGTGCTTTGTAATCAAAATCAGCTGTTCCAAATAAGACCTGATCCATCAACTGTGAAACTTCATTACGATCTTTTTCATCACTTAGCAATCCCAACACCGTTGTTTGAATCCCCTCTTCACTCACACCTTTTGGTAACGCACCATCTTTGGTTTCATCCAGGTAAGTTTTCCATAAGATCTTCATCACCTGATCAAAGTTAACTTGATGATCAGAAAGACTGCGAAGCTTTAGATCAATGGCCAAGATCGCCATTGCACCTTTAACGTAGTAACTGACGATGGCATTGGTTGCGTTTTCATCCTGCTTGTAGAATTTAGTCCAGGTATCAAAACTAGATTCAGCTGCGGACTGGATCTGACGCCCTGCACCCCGAAGAACCCTGGTAAATACCTTGCCAAGGAAGTGCAAATATTGGCTTTCAGAAATCGCAAAATGTCTGTATAGAAAAAGCGTTAATGAATCCACACATCTCAACGAAATTGATTCTTTTGAGGCACTTACGCTGATAAAGCGACTATCGAAGAGCAAAATCTTGCTATAAAAAGTGCAA
>JAKSAW010000895.1 GCA_022361455.1 Pseudomonadales bacterium
ATAGCTATGCCGGTGCCAAGTCACAATTAGATGGTATTGAAAAAATGGCAATTTATCAGAGAGAAAATGCATAACAAATTAATCAACGTGACGCCTGGCGGCGCACGTCATTAAGGCGTTATGTTGTCCGGCTATATAAACAATTAATATTTCTACTAGAATAAAGGACGTCTGATCACCTTCATAAGGAATTAATGATGAATCTAATTAAAACCGTTACGCTCCTCGTGCTTTCGCTCGTACTGGCTGGATGCCCACTTGATGGCGATGATGGGTCAAGTGGAACTGCCGGACCGACGGGCGCTCAGGGGCCAACTGGCGAAGCTGGGATAAATTGTTGGGATATAAATGAGAACGGTTTGGACGACCCTGATGAAGACACGAACAAAGACGGAGAATGGGGCGTCGGAGATTGCCGTATGTCCAATGCCGGGGAGCAACACCCTGATGCACAGTATAATTTTCAGCACTTCTGTGAGGCGTTTGCGAACCTGGGCCAATATCCTCAAGGCTGCCCATCCAATGCTCATGTGACACCGACAGGCACGTTAACTGCGATGATACCAGGTCAATTCGACGGTTCTTACAATACATGTAGCGATCTCTCAATTTCAGTAGATGGTGATTTCGCCTATTGGTCTTTAGACAATGGATTTATTGCAAGCTCTCAAGTTCTGCAAATATCAGATAGAGATTTATGTAGAAGTACATGTGAAAGTGATCCAGACTGCGTGGCTTCCGAGTGGCATCTTCGCGCGGGTGTTGGATCTGGAGACTGCCAAATATATTACCATTCGGACTCTCTTTCTCAACCATATCAAAGAGAATGTGGCATAAACATACCTAGTGCAGGTCTTACTGCAGCGGAAGTTTGTCTATTAGCTTTGGGGAGTGACACGGTTTGGCATGCTCAGTGCCCTTAATTCACTATAATCCAAAAAAACATAACAAATTGTTCAAGGTGACGCCTGGCGGCGCACCTAACCAAAGTGGGATTTAAGTACGTTGCCAAGCGCGTTGGCCTAGGATAAGAAATGAATTTGAACTACAGGCAGGGGAAGAAGGGTGATAGCCAGCGTATCGCAAAGCTAGACTATATAGCCTCAGCTGGCGCGGTGGAATACCTATTCCATGACTTAGTACCCGGCCTGTCCGCCATTCAATTACTCTCTAAAGGATTAGACAAAGATGAATATCCACATACATTCCGCAGCAGTATTGTCGCAGAGTCTGACCAGAAAATTGTTGGTATGGCGCTGTCATATCCCGCGGAGTTCCACTGTATAACTGATGAGCTAGTGAGCTTCCTGCCAGCGGATCGCTTAGAGAGGTTTCGCGAGTTCTATTCCAGCAGGGTTGAGGGGAGTTATTTCCTAGATGCGATGAGCGTTGAAGAAAAATATAGGGGCGCAGGCATCGGTAAGGCATTGCTAGAGAGGACTAAAGTCAAAGCCTGCAGTGAAGGTTACGCTGAACTAAGCCTTATCGTGTTTGCTGACAATACGAGGGCTATTGGTCTTTATGAACACAACGGTTTCGAGCGTGTTAAAAATATTGAACTGGAACCACACAAGCTAATCCCGCATGAAGGTGGCTGTATCTTAATGAAGTGTTCGTTGTGAGAAAATCATATAACAAAGCCAGCCAGAGGGAATTTACAATGTTCAAGGTATTCAAGAAAAAGAATGACATTTGGCCTTTTGATCAACCAAGAAACTGTGCTGTATTTACTATTAGGCAAATCATAGAGGGTACTGCACCAATAGATATTGTTTATCATGATCTTGAGGATAATGGGTGGCAGTTTTTGAGCAAAATCGATTATGTTACTGAAGATGCGAGAATCGTTGGTTTGGAAGAAATAACTGAATTAGATCCAAGTATCTTCGAGGTAGCAAGAATTGAACCTGGTTGTCATGCCTCGCGAGCGAATAAAAGTGCAAAATGGGTAATAACTAAAACTCTTGATGATGATTCTTGATGTGAAAATAGTAGAGTATAAGACTAAATAGAAATTGAACGGACGAGACGGTCCGTTCAAAGCAGCAGCTATGTAACCAGGGAAGGAATAATGGAACTAACAGTTAAAAAGAAATTATTTGATGGCAAAAAAGAAGCTATAAAGCACGCAATTGAACTTGGATTGTGGCCAATAGCTCAACTTCTTGAAAAAGAAGAGAAAGAAGAAATTCATTGGCATAAATGGGACACGCACATATACGTCATAGCTGGTCGCTTTGTATCGATAGACCCAGATACAAACAATAAAACAGTCCTAGAAAAAGGCGATTATATGTTAATGCCAAAAAGAAAATTGCATGCAATGAACTCGTCTAAAGATACGATAGTAGTTTACGCAACCGAGAATCCGATAAACTTCTCAAAACCTGTTAATCTTAGCGCAGAAGAACTATAAACAAAGCATTCAAGCCCCCCTCGCGGGTCCCCTTAATTTAGCGTTATCCTATAGGCCCGATTATGAATAATGTTGAATATACAAGTCTTCAAGATCTAGACAGGGTAGATTTACTGAGATTACTAAACACGGAGAAAGTCGGAGAGCACTTAGCATCTCATGACAAGTTTAACGAAGATTCGTTAGAAGAGTGGATTGCTCAAAAAACTAATGTAAATTCGACCACAGGATGCGTAATAAAGGGCATAAAGTTCGATGACAAAGTTGCGGGCTGGTGTGGTATTCAATTTGAAAATGGAGCTTATGAGCTTGCCTTAGTATTAGATGAAGAATTTTGGTGGTTTGTAGGAATTTGGTTAGGATGTCCTGCCTCTGCCTTACCAGTCTCTTTGAAACCCCCCCTTTTTCCCAAC
>JAKSAW010000902.1 GCA_022361455.1 Pseudomonadales bacterium
CAAAGTAGAGAGCACGAAAATTTCATCAGATTTTGATCGAGCAACCTCGTGATAAACATAGGGTAAGCACCATTTACCAATGGCTATCAATACTGCAAAAAGGATAAATCCTTTTCCTAAGGCCATCCCCAATTCCATTGCAAGATTGGTATCACCACCTGCCAACGTAGGCGTAATAATAAGAAAGACCACTGCGGCCAGATCTTGGAACAACAAGATACCAATAGCTAACTGTGAATAATCAAAGCCTAACTCCTTCCGATCAGCTAGAAGCTTGGTGACGATAGCCGTTGAAGAAAAGGCCAAAGCACCAGCCAATACAAAAGCTGCAGCAATACTGGTCCCCCAAATAAATAGCGCACTCATAAATACTGCCGTGCAAACCAATACTTGGATGCCTCCAAGCACGAAAACTGCTCTTTTCAATGACACCAAGCGATCTAGCGAAAACTCTAGGCCCAATGTGAATAGTAAAAACACTACGCCGAATTCAGAGATGAAAGTAAACTGATCAAGGGATGAAACCAAACCAAAACCAGTTGGGCCTAGCAAACAACCAACCAGTATGTAAGCTAAAATAGAGGGCTGCTTTAAACGCAGAAATAAAGTGCCGACAGCCAATGAGGCACTCAGAATGATCGTGAGCTGACTAAAAAAAGAGGCTTCCATTAATTCGCTTGCTTTTGTTGTTTACGGTATTCGCTGGGCGTTAACCCGCTCCATTGTTTGAATGCTTTATTGAAATTGCTTGGATCGGCATAACCTAACATGTCGGCTATCTGCTCCACCGTGTATTTTGTAGTTCCTAATAAAACATTCGCTTTATGAAACAAAACTGATTCACGCAGTTGTTGATAGGTAGCCCCTACTTGTTTCAGTTTTCGTTTTAGACTACTTGAGGAAAGATGCAAATCTTCCGACATTTGCGTTAATGACGGCAGCTTACCGTTGTGTTCTCGCAATCGATTACGCACGATAGCTGCAATATCCACAATAGATTCATAGGGAATCATTTCTTTCTCAACCTGCTCCATCGCCACCTTGAACATACTAGGATCAGTAGTGACCAAAGGACGATAAAAATACTCTTTCGGTGTGACCACTTGATTAATTGGCTGCTCGTATTTGATGGCTAATCCGGGAAGTAATAAATCACTAGGAATATCACTATAGGGTGAACTGGTAAGATGTATTTCCGTCGCCACCGGCTCTTGAATGGTGCCTGTTAAATAACGGCCCAAATACTCGATGTTGAATAGCAACGCTAAATACTCGAATCGCTCTACGTTTTCTCCTAGCTCTTGGCGCTCAATGGTGAATACGATCGCTACAGTCTCGTCGCTTTCCACCAATTCAAAGCGCTGCCCGCCACCTGATCGGGTGTCAATATACTTCGTAAGAAGCTCTGCAGTCTCCGCTAAGTTCTTAGCCGCTTGGAAAGCCAATCCCAATGCCCCATGGCGCTGCATGGTCATACGCTTTGCGTAAAGAATTGGTAACGCAGGATCATCAATGGTCTCAATAAGATTCTTGATACCTTGGCTAAAGGAGCGGTGACCAATACGTGCTTCGTGTTGCACCAATGCATCTAAAGGAACTCCGGTTCCTTTCATGATCACCTGCGGAGGCACACCATACTCCATCGCAACTTCCTGAAGCACAAGGAGATATTCCATTGGCATGCCATATTGGCCGTCGCCCAGTATTACCGGCTCATCGACCATGATCTTTTTTCACCCAAAACTCGATCCAAACTCACCTAAAACCCCACGGTCAGAAATGTAATAGTGATGCTACCACAAACGTTGCACAGTTTAGGAGTTCGAAGCCATGCCAACAACAACCATCAATAAGCCCGAAATCCGCGCCCGCAAAATGAAGTTCAACTTCAGCGATATCAAAAACGCCAACTACTGGGGCGGGAATGCCATTGTGTCTTCCTACTTCGCCGCAATGTCCGCCACCTTCCCACCGGGAGAAAAAGAGTTTATTGAATCAGTGCGTTTATTTCAGGATCGCATCAACGATCCACATTTGAAGAAAGAAATTAAAGAATTTATCGGCCAAGAAGGCCAACATAGCCATCAACATCGCAAGATCAATGAAGCCTTCGCCGAGCAGGGTTGGGATACAGAGCGCATTGAGGGCAAGCTGCGCAATAAGATTGCCAACCTGAATCGTGTTTTAAGTGATGAAAGCCGCCTAGCAAGAACAGTTTGCTTTGAGCATATCACTGCCATTATGTCCGAATTCATCCTGGAGAATCAGGAAGTTCTAGATGATCTTCCCGAATCATTAAAATCACTGTTCTTATGGCACACCGTTGAGGAAATTGAGCACAAATCAGTTGCTTTCGATGTCTATGAGACCTTAGTTGGCGATCGTAACCATCTGCGCCGCCACATGGCCTTGGTCACCATCGACTTTTCCATTACCATGCTGTACTACCAAGTGCTGGCACACATATGGGCACGATCACTACCATCCTGGTCAGACCTAAAAGGGGCATGGAAGTTTTTCTTTGGCAAGAAAGGCATGATCAGCAACATGCGCCAGCCTTATCTGAACTTCTATCGGAAAGATTTTCACCCCTGGGAAGTCGACAATTCAGATCTCATAGCCGCGTGGAAAGCCTCTAAGTACGCGGATATGGAGATCAGCAAAACCACCAGCAAAGAAACGCATAGCGACGCTGCCAACGATAACAAGGGCGGACTAGCCGCTGCTTCCTAGCCGCCTATTCGGGATTCCATATACAGGACTCCAGCTACCCATAAGGCCCATATCATAATAAAATAGCCGCCCGGTTATTTATTTGGATATGTTATGGGCCTTTTCTACTTCGCCTTGGGCTATCTGTTGTTAGCAACAGCAACCAACGCAGCCACGCTTTTTTTGTCTTATTCTGGGCCAAATGCTTGGCTGGCCTTGAGTGGTATTGGCGTCAAGCTGTTTGAATACTACTTGGTGTTTAGCTTCGCAAAGCTACACCTGACTCCAAAGCAACTAGTCTTTTTCAAAGCTTATTGGATCATGTTAATTGCCACTGCAATTACTAACCTATTGATTCATAGCCAAGTCAATTACGTAATTAACACGTTAAACTTGACACTCTATCTACTGCTGTTTGTAGTTATTTTGGTAGCACCTTTACAAAGCCGAATAGTGAAGGTATTCGCTGCCTGCAAGATCATCGTATCAATCTACACTGCAAGCTTATTTATAAAAGCACTCATGGCAATAGCAAGCGATCCCAATACCATGATCCTTATTTTGGCATTAGGATTTGTCAGCGATTGTCTATTAGTAGCTGTTTGCTGGTGGTCCAGTAAGGCTCGCGCGGTCAAACATACTACTTCCAGCACACCCAATTCCTAATTCAAAGAGACTTACCCTATGACACTTCAATGGACTCAAGAGAACCAGCAATACTCTGCGAGCTTTTCAGATGCTTCCGAGGAATCCATGGCTAGCGTGATTGACCAAACAATGGAAAAAGCGATACAGCTGCTGCCTTCTTCCGTAAAAGATGAATCTAGATATTTGCTATTAGTATGGCACCCAAGCAACAATATTCTAAAAGTGGTTGTGACTAACGACAGCAAGAGTGAAGATTCAGCAGAGCAGGTCCATTTGAGATTTAGCGGAAACATAGATGACGAGGAGGCATTTATGGCTGACTTGAAATTCTACAGTAAGGACTATCTCACAACGTGTGGCGAGTTTTTAAACTACTCACTAATTGCAGCTTTTTGCGTTGATACCAGGGACAAGGCACAATTACTATAGTTTTCTGAACTACCGATAGATCATTAAGACATACCAAAAGGCCATCATCATGCTTTACAAAGGAAGCTGCCATTGTGGCGCTGTTCAATTTGAAGTGGAAGCTCCCGCAGATTTAGAAGTGGATGATTGCAATTGCTCAATCTGTAATAAATCAGGCTTTCTTCACCTAATCGTTCCAAAGAGCAAATTTAAGCTACTTTGTGGGGAAGACAACCTTACTACATACACCTTTAATACTGGCGTTGCTAAACACACTTTTTGCAAAACCTGCGGCATGAAGCCCTTTTATATACCACGATCGAATCCCGACGGTATTGATGTAAACGTACGCTGCCTAGATACCAAACCAAATTCAATGAAAGTGATTCCCTTCGATGGTCAAAATTGGGAGGAAAACGCCCATAAAGTTGCTCACAAAAGTAAAGACTAAAACTTAGAGTACTTGCTATGAAAACACCTTGGGTAATCTATGGATCAGAGCTATCGCCCTTTACGCTAAAAATTATTGCTATTTTTCAACAGCGAGAAATTCCATTTCAATTTATGTTTACCGAAGGAAGCCGCTGGGAAAACATTAAAATTGAACTCCGTAAGCAAGCTTTAGTTAAAGGTTTGCTACCCCTTACATGGCCCATCATGGATGAAGATGACGAATTTCCATTGGTGCCCTATGTTTTTAACAACAAAGGTGAGAATTTCTACGACTCCAGCGCGATAGCCCAATGGATCGAACAGCAACAATTAGGGAATGACAAAGATTCACTCTATTGCCCAGAAAATCTAGCTTTAGATTTTATTATTCGTTTAGTAGACGAGTATGCCGATGATTATGGCTTATACATGGCACATCATCACCGCTGGAAAGTTTCCGCTACGGACAACAATGCAGGCGCGCGATTAGCCCATGAACTTAGATCACTTGCCCAGCCAATGCGTGACAGAATCGCCAAAAACTTTAGTGAACGACAAGTATCTAGGCTGCCCTATCTATTTAGCGTTGCGCCCAAAGGTTTTTTGATCGAGAACCTGCCAGAAAGCTTGCAACCACCTAGCCACAATGACTTTCCACCAACCCATGATTTGCTAGAAGATAGCTTCAAGCGATTATTAGCCGCTTGTGAAAATATTCTACAGCAACAACCCTATTTGTTTGGCCAGCGCTTTACCTTGGCTGATGCTAGCATTTATGGCCAGCTCGCCATGAACTTAAAGGACACAAGTGCTGCCAATTTGATTCAGTCATTAGCCCCGACGACTTACCAATGGTTGCTAGATATTCATGAAGGCGATTTTCAATCCATCACAAAAGGCAACAAGGGAAATCTAACCTTGAGTGAACGACATAAACTACTATTAGCCGAGATATGTCGAACCTACGTGCCGTTAATGCAACAAAACCTAAATGCCTTTAACCAATATCAATCACAGGGACAAAGTTACTTTAACGAGAAGGCCTTTGATCAAAACAAGGCAATTTATTCGGGTATAATCGATGGAACACCCTTCAAGCATGTCGCCAAAAGCTTTCAAGCGAAAACTTGGCGTGCATTACTTAGCCGATGGAACGCTCTTTCAACCCAAGAGAAACTATCGATAAATTCTTTGATGCCAGAAAGTCATGGCTTGGACAAGGATACTCAGAATGGATGAAGCCACCCTTAAGAAATACCTACTAAGCAAACCAGAGGCAATTGAAGACTACCCATTCGGACCTGATGTAGCAGTTTTCAAGATTAAAGGGAAAATGTTTGCGCTAATTGGCTTTGAAAAAGGAACACCCAGAGTTAATTTGAAATGTGATCCGCAGGAAGCGGTCCAACTACGGGACGTATTTGAAGCTGTGATTCCAGGCTACCATATGAATAAAACCCACTGGAATACGGTAATTATCGATGGCTCGCTACCTAACGGTGAAATCGAGCGCATGATCGATAATTCTTATGCCCTGGTAGTAAAGGGATTAAAGAAAGCAGAACGAATGGGCCTTGAAGTTCGCCACGGCAAAGAGGCTATCTATCGATAAGCTATTAAAAACAAGCCAGATCTTCTCTAAACTCAACGCCGTTCAGCTTGGCTTGACCCATCAGCTTTTTGAGTGCATCGGTTGCATAATTATTGGTGCGTTCATCATAGTCAATGCGAAAGATCGGTTGCCCAGAAAGCTTAGATTCATCCATTACCAACTTTGATATTCCCATAAGCTCGCCATTCATGATATTACGTTCGCTTTTAGCCTCATCAACAGCACTTTCTATTTGGATCACATTTACGATGTACCAAGATTCGCCCTGGCAATCTATGGGCAAGAACTCAACAGCATCATTGATATGCGCCTGTAGCGCATCGTAGGCTTTTTGACTTAGCACAAGATTACCTAACCAATCAGACACATCAGGCACTTCTAGAGCTTGG
>JAKSAW010000645.1 GCA_022361455.1 Pseudomonadales bacterium
ACGGGCTTTTGCTAATCAATAAACAAAAAAGCCCAACTGGTTATCATCAGCAGGGCTTTTTAATAATTAATTCTAAAGATTAATAGCGATAATTTATTCAACCTTTACAAGATTTTCATTATCTATTACAACAGACTTTTTCTGCAAAATTTCAGTTAACTTAGCTTCACCAACAATATTACCACCTTCAGTAACGCTCCACGAATAACCGGGCTGCAATCTTTCCTCCAGCCCAGCAGAGCTAATGAAATCGATTTCAACAATATTCATCTCCCCAGGATAATGGTCATCGGAATCACTAAAACTAATCCTTCCCATATAGTAACTACTTTCGTCAAACTTATGATTTGGATTATAGCCAGATGACACCGGTAAAGAACGCCCGCCTCTATCCTCACCATACAATAAAAACTCTGCCTTAACTGTAATAATACAAAAAGAATCTTCAATACTCATTTAACACACCACCCGTCAACGCAATCTAAAACCATGCTCACCAACATACTTTACACCACCATGCGCGCTAACTTCAGCGTTAAATGCAGGCAGGAGTGAAGTTTCCACCGTTACAATTGGACCTATCCCAGGTTCATTTACCTCATGATTCAACGAATTATACATACGCTTAGAAATTGTTGCCTTCACAATATGAAAGAAGCAATAACGTTGCTTTTCTTTAATACACTCAGCAACCCTATCTCTAACACCAAACTTTTTAGCTTCTCCTTCACTATGAAAGAATTGTTTCGGAAACGCATTTCTACCTAGGGTAAATGCTTGAAACCCAGTACCTTCAAGTGCAAGGTATTCCGTGTCACCTATAGCCCTGTACAAATCAATAGTCTCTTCATCGTTTTCTCTGATGCTTGAGGTGGCAATGCTGTGAACTCTAGCACCAATCCCTACCATTGTTGCAATAGTAAGTGCTCCCAACTCTCTAGCTGTGTAGCCTTCTGCAGTACCCACTGCAACGGAAAACACCCTGCTTAAACTAATACTAGTAAAGCCATAACCACTTGAAATGCTGGCCATAATAGAAGATGCGCTCAGGGCACCTGAGGCACTAGTGGGTGCATTCCCAGAAGGATCAATGCTATTAGCTGGATTACTTTCAGTGTAATTGTATTTATTTAGAGAATGAGGGTTTTGATCTACCCCACTCCAAGTATCCATTGAGGTAAATCGCCCAATGCCCTGGTCATAATACCTCGCTCTTAGGTAATACTGATGCTAGTTGTGGTCAACTAGGAAGACTGATACGCAATTTAAGATCGTGCTTGGAGGGGAAATGATTTCAATTTAATGACCGCAGAGGAGAAAAATTAAGTTTTAGCGATAATTGAAGCTTTATTTACTTAGTTTTCAGGAAGCTATGTCTTCCACTGCCCCCAGCTCTACGGAGACTTTAGATACAGCTTGGCTTGAAACATTTATTGGCTGAGCAGACTGCGTATCAAATAGCGCCAGATTTACTCCGTTTCCAACTGAACTATTATAGAGAACTCCTTCGTATGTTTGTGTCTTTATGAACTCACATAAGTATTGTGTTGGTAGATAATCAATTGCAGCATTATGGGATTGCACTGGTTTTGAAAGTTCAGCGCCCAATTTAGTCAAGAACCCAATCTCGGATCGAAGCTTAGCGATTTCTGTTGGATTACTTATCAAAAAAGGCGAAGCGGTTTTTCTTGGGTTTCTTAAATCTACGACCTGAAGTTTTTCTCTTAGGTGAAAAGAAGCGATACTTGCTAATTGCCCAGTATGTGGCCTGATTTCTGAAACCGCAGTAGATTTCTCTGAAGCCAAGTACAAGTAGGGAATGCCTGCCGGATTAGCTCGCCCTTGAGAAGCTAAATTTTTAGGAGGTGCTCCCATTTGCTCTGGAGGATAGGGGGAACATGTTTCTTGTATTCGCGCGCGATACCACTCTTCAGACTCTTCACAAGGATCTATCACAAAATGGCTTAATAGTTTTCCTAGGAGAGCTTCGTCCATCTTTTTCTTAGGAAAAAAACGATTAACATTCATCAACTCTTCTTTAAAAGAAGCCCACAAATCTAGACCATTAGGGCTCGATGGATTCTTAGGGGAGAATCTCCTTCTAATAATTTCAGGTTCATCAAGAATGTCCACAAGAAGAATGCTTGCATTCGCAACATCCATTCTAGGGTGTGTAAAAAGATGCCAATCGTTCTTTAGACATTCGGCGAATGTAGCACCATTATCATCTTCAACATAGATGGATAGTAATGTTTCGAAGTGGTCCCTCAACGCATCGGGTGCCACTAAATCAACTTCTTCGGATGCACAATAACTACAAGTACCAACATGCTTCGAGAAAGTAGGGATCACTTGTGTATTGAGCCCTCTGTCGTCAAAACAACTTGGGCAACACTCCTTGTTTTCCTCCATTATTCTTCCTTGAAGAAATCAGCAAGTGTTTCTATATGGTGCTGCATGCTAAGCTTTTTTACGTAGCCTAATCCTGGAAAATGTTGTCTGTCGTGAAGGGCTAGAAATTCCTCAATGGCTGTTGTCATTGTAATTTTAGAATTTCTACTGTTGACCTCATGAGCTAGCTTATCTAACGCTTCAGCGAATTTACCAGCAGGATCTTTGGGATCATCCTGCCTATCAGAAAGAAAGTGATGAATATGCATCTCACCATCTTTGTCATTATCAATATAGGTTACGTGTATCGCGATAGCGTAGGCTGGGCCACCGGATTCAGAATACTCGTCTCCAACAATAAGAAAGTCACTAAAGCCTTGCATACCCTCTTCGGAATATGTGATGTGAAGATCCGAAAAGAACTCGGTGGCTGGATGCTCCCTGTTTTTCCTTTTTACAAAACCATCACGTATAAGAACTCTATTAGGGCTAGCCTTAAAGTGCCTTCTATATAATTTGCCACAGTGATCCTCATGAAAAATATGAGTTGTTTGAGCTAAATCTTCCCCTAAAGCTTCAGCCAAAAATTTAGCTTCACTAAACCCTGCATGAACAAAGGCTGTTCGGTGACCGGTAAACTTCTTGTACAATGATATGACTTCGTTAATGGACAGGTCTTCAGTTAGCAGCAGACCTACATGAATATGCTCAGAATCTTCAAACTCTTCTTTTAGAAGCTCGGAAATGTTTTCAGCGTTGCTAGAATGATCGCCATGGAAAGGATTCACAATCACAATGGCTTCACCTTCGTTTTTTGTGATCTCTTTCAGTGCCTTAGAAAGCCCTCCAAGAGACTCTTTTACTGGCTCGATAATTGGGATAAAACCTGACTGCTTTAGCTTCGCAGCACTCTCTCGTATAGCAATGAGCTCATACTGCTTCCCTCTGAAATATGGATAGTACATATTACAATCAATTCCATTTTAGTGCTTCGCAAACCGGAGTGCTCATCGCCGATAGCAGCTTTGAGTGATCCTTTGAATTAACAGTTACGGATAATACTGCAGGTTGTATAGATATAGGAAGGGAATTAATTAAGTCAGAACTAGTAGCTTTGCTTCTTGTTTCCTTTAGCACTTCAACCATTCCATTGTGAGCGTCTATCGAGCTAAGCTTAGAGAATAGGCTTTTCAGTGTATGATAAGCTTTAGTATTTGGAACCTTTGGCACCTCAACACCAAGTCTTTCTAATACGATTCGAGCCTCTTGTAGCTGAATGGAATCAAAGATATGAAGAGCACAAGTCCTGTCTGGCAAATTTTGAGCTTCTCTAAACTCCGAAATCTGATACCTATCTGAAAGTGTAAAGATACCTACATCGCTAGGTAATGATCTAACTACATCCTCTAAATGCTTCTGGGCTACAATCACGTTGACAGTCGCGAATACTCTCCTGTAAGAGGATATTTGCTCATCCAAACGCTTCAGCGAGTCACGTTCAGATTTTATTTCATAGACTGACGACGTTCCGTTTAGGATAACGCTGTCAGCCTTGTTTTTGCCAGTACGAAATTCGTTTAAAAGGACTGCTGTATTTAATGAGTGCTTACCGAGTAAGATTCTATGAGCTATCGCAGCCTTATAAATGTATTCGTGACGATAATTCTTTCTCTTTAGGAGGTTAAATGCAGAATCAAATACCTCACTCACATTTTTCAGATCTTCACCTAGAACTTTCAATAAGGCCGAATCCCCCACAAGGCGGGCGAAGGTCGCAGATTTACCTTTTTTGGCAAATTCTCTGACTACTTTTGAAGAAAAAAGCCTTGAAGTAGCTGCAAGCTGCTGATTATCTAAGGCTGTAGCATGTGAGTTCATAATTATATACCGCCCTCCAAGGGTATTTTAGAATAATCAACGGGAAAGACAAAGTCTTGAATTCAGCCGTGACATCTGCTTTCTACAGTATCTATCTAGGCAAACACTCACTGCGAAGAGGGATGCGAACTCAGGTAAACGCTTTTGAGCTTTTCAATAGACACATGCGTATAGATTTGAGTCGTCGATATATCTGCATGCCCGAGCAGTTCCTGAACGTATCGAAGATCAGCGCCATTATCTAGCATTGAGGTAGCCACGGAATGGCGAAACAAGTGACAGGCCCCAGGCTTGTTCACGCCTGAACGTCTAATATACTTACCCACCATTTGTCCGACATAGTCAGATTTCATAGGCTCGCCCTCAGCATTAATAAACAACCGGCCTTCTGAATCCAACGTTAGGTGTTTATATCTCACCTCCTTGATATAGCGATCCAGCCAATTACATGCTCGCTGGGATATGGGAATCCACCTGTCCTTCATTCCCTTCGCCTCTATCACCGAGATCACCCTAGAGATCAAATCAATATGATCAAGTGTTAGTCGTACCAGCTCTGACCTTCGTATCGCCGAGGCATAATAGAGCTCGAGAATCGCACGATCCCGAATGCCTCTATCATCACCTCTGAGCATCGGCATCCTGAAAATCAATTCCACCTCAGCACGAGACAATACCGCTCTGGGCAGCCTTTTCTGGCAGCGTGGCATCTCAAACGATTCAAAGCTGCTGTCACTGATGAGCTTGCGCTGATATAGCCTTCGCAGAAAGAGTTTCACGTCCGTTAGGAACTTATGCTGCGAGTTGATAGAAAGCTGCTTCCCATCTTGCTGTTTTTTTATAATGGTGCAGATAAATGCAGCCACTATCTTTACTTAGGTTTTTTTAAGCTTTCCTTTTTAGACAATAGGATTCTGAATTGCTTTGTTCCATCAGGCATAGGTCTAAGCTGCTCATCAGATGAAGCTAAGTCTCTACAATAAAAACAGCGAATATAGGAATAATCCTTATCATATCCTTCGAACACCAAATTGATCCAGGAAGGAACTTTTCCATCTAGAAACGTCAGCTCTCCAGCCTCTTTAGCCGATAACAACTTGAGTCGATCTGGTTCAACTAGTCTATCATCCAGGTAATTTACCAATCCCTGATCATTCGCCTTAAGGTGGATATCTTCCGGTCCCAAAGACAGTTTTGCATTTAGAGGTAACTCGATGTCTAGCAAATTACTCTCAGCTAAAATACAGCCACTTACTTTTTGGGAAAATAGATTCAAATATTTACCTCTGTCAAATCGCATATATAATCCTTGGATCACCGAACTCTTCTAGTAGTGTAGGTTATTTCACCACTTCTCAGGCCACCATTGAAAACTTGTACGGCGCCAGTATTGGTCAATATTCTCTCATGACCAATACCACCATATATCAAGAAAACGGTAATGATAAATCCACACCTATAACCTTTTTATCGGCCCCCACACCTGCAGGGACTGCCCAAAAAGTCAGTGTGTGCTGGTGTGAGTGCAGGTGCGAAACCGGTGAAGAGGGAAAGGCGTGCTGGTGATAAAGGCAAAAACAAGGCTTTTAATGGATAGCGGCAACCCCGGTACGACTTGCAGGGAGCGGCGAAAAAATGGAATCTCAACTCAAGATAGATTAAGAAACGCACTCCGCAGACGAACGGAAACTTTCAAACGTGGAGTGGCTGGAAGCACAACTATTAGAAGCGTTCTTTGCTCAGCAGACGTACTTAACCAACTATCAGCGTACTCGGCTACTTCCCAAGACTGTATATCCAGCAGG
>JAKSAW010000903.1 GCA_022361455.1 Pseudomonadales bacterium
GCAGGTGTCGCGGAAGGCGATATCGGGATAGCGCTTGGCGATGTTGTCGAGGTCCCACGCGTTGCGGGCGAGAAAGACCGGCCGGCCGTCGCGATCCTCCGCCAGGCTGGCGCGGTTCTCCGCCCGGAAGGTGGCGAGCGCCTCAGGGCGCTCCGACGTCACCCAGCGCGCTGTCCGATAGGGCACCGGCTCCAGCTCGATCTCGGCTTTGTACTCGCCGGCAACACGCGATTTCAGGACGTCGAGCTGCAGGACGCCGACGACGCCGACGATCCAATGGCCGCCGGTGATCGGCTTCAGCACCTGGATGAGGCCTTCCTCCGCGAGATCCTCCAGTGCCTGGCGCACCTGTTTCACCTTGGCGGAATCGCCATGCAGGACCCGGCGCAACACCTCCGGCGCGAAGGCCGGCAGACCGGTGAAGCGGATGCCGCCAGCCTCGGCAAGCGTGTCGCCGACGCGCAGCGTGCCGTGATTGGGGATGCCGATCACGTCGCCAGCCAGCGCGTCCTCGGCGATCTCGCGCTCCTGCCCGAAGAACAGGACCGGGCTCTGCACGGCGATCGCCTTGCCGGTGCGCACATGCTTCAGCTTCATGCCGCGGCGGAAGCGCCCCGAGCAGAGCCGCATGAAGGCGATGCGGTCGCGGTGGTTGGGGTCCATGTTGGCCTGCACCTTGAAGACGAAGCCGCATACGGTTCGTCCCTCCGGCGCGATCAGGCCGGATGCGCTCGGCTGCGGGCGCGGCGGCGGCGCATGGCGGGCGATGGTCGCGAGCACCTCGTCCACCGAATAGTCGCGCAGCGCACTGCCGAATATGACCGGCGTCAGATGGCCGGCGCGGAACGCTTCCGCGTCGAAATGCGCATAGCCTTCGCCGGCGAGCGCCGTCTCGTCGCGCAATTCCTGCAAGGCCTGCGCGCCGACATGCTTTGTCAGGCGCTCGTCGCCGACGCCGTCGAAGTCGAGGCGCAAATCATGCGCGCCGCTCCGCCCCTCCGCCGAGGTCAGGAGCACGTTGGCGCTCAGATCATAAGCGCCGTGGAAATCGGCGCCCATGCCCGCCGGCCAAACAAGCGGCGCGGTGTCGAGCGCCAGGCTCGATTCGATCTCGTCGAGCAGCTCGAAGGGGTGGCGGCCTTCGCGGTCGATCTTGTTGACGA
>JAKSAW010000510.1 GCA_022361455.1 Pseudomonadales bacterium
ATGGTTTTGATTTTAGAAATGCTGTGGTGAGTTCACGCAATAGCATGCCGACTGGTTCAATGGATCCTGTTGATGTGGTTTCCGATGTTCAGGATAGAGCAGAGCAAACGGAAGAGGAACTCGGCTTTGAGGAAACAGATACCAGTGAGGAAGGCGATGATGTCGGTGCTGGCGTCACAGAGGATCAAGATTCAACAGAACCTGTGTTTGCGGATCAAGAAACGGAATCTGAATTAGACGACATGGAAATCACCGGAGAAGTTGATGGTGAGCAATTTGATCAAGATATGTCTGATGACAATATGGTTGTTGATGAAGATAGTCCCATGGATGGAGAAATAGCAGATTTAGAAATAAAAGAAGACAGCGGTGGCCCTTTATTAGCGGAGGGTCGAGATATTGGAGGCATGGAAGGTTCAGTGGATGAAGACCAAGGTCTTGCCATGCTAGATAGCGAGCAACCTATGGTTGAAATGGATGACGCCATGGGTGATGCCTTGATTCAAGAATTCGATGATCAAGTTGCGATGGATATGATGGAAAATGCACCGATGGAAATGGGGCAAGATATGCATGGCGCTGATATGAGTTTAGCCATGGAAGAAACGGAAGAAATGATGGATGACCAGGATGGCTCCGCTGAAGACGAAACGTTAAATGAATCTGGTGAAGTCGATGCTGTAATGTCACAGATCGAAGACGTTATGATTGATGTGGTGGAAGATGGCGATGGATTTATCGATGTCAGCGATGCGGATGTCTCTTTGTTTAGCTTAGATGAAGCCACTGATCGTCTGGAAGATGATGACTCGGTTACCCTTGATGATATGCGAGATGTTTTGCAAGACGTCGTTGCTGACGCAGATATTACAGTGGATGGTGATAATGTTGGTGGTGCTGCTGGAGGTGGAAATAATGGTGGAGCAGCAGGCGGGGATAACACTGGTAACGGTGGCGGCACAGGTAGTGGCGATACAATTGATACCGACGCTCGTTTGTCTGATACCGAACGCTCGCTGCTGGGTGAAACGTGGGGCATAGCGACAGTGGCGATGGAGCCAGATTCTTCTGATCCAGAGGGGCCCACGGGAGTTCATGTGGGTGGCCAAGCACCAGATGCCAGTATTAGTGGCATTGTACCTTTCTTTGTTGATCGCGGTGAGCCGCCTTCTTACATTGGCTATTCTGATCTGGCGATTACCAATGTTTTAAAAATCGGTACTCATTCCGACGATGCAACCAACGTTGCTAGGTACGATAGCAGTATCGATACCACCACTGAGCATTTGGCATGGGGCCATTGGTCCGGTGGTAACGCTAGATTATTTACCGATGCAGACGATGGCATTACTTTCACACCTGTTTCCGATTCGGTTTTTTGGTTGACGGGTCTGGCTGCTGACCCTACGTCCTATTTGTCGAGTGGTGAAGTGCGTTTCGACAATACCTTTTTATTAGCGGGCGTCGGCTCTAATGGTCCGATTTTGGATGATGACTTAGCATCGGTCAGTATTGGATTTACTTTGAGCTGGGTTGATCTTCGTTTTAGTGATGGTGAGTTTAAAATAAAGAATGGTATCAGTGGTGATACCGCTCAACAGTCATTTTGGAAATTCCATTCTTTGAGTGGTTCTTTAGTTAGTGAACAAGGTCAGTCCAGTGCAGTACTTGAATTCTCAGAGCCTCCGGTTGGTGAGTATTGCACTGGCGATTGCAGTTCTTCTATAAGTGCCGAAGGTGAAATTCTAGCGTTTCTTATGCGGGGCAATTCAACGATCTCAGGTACTTTTTCTTTTTGGCAGCAAGGTAATACTTCTGAATGGGTCACTGGCGTTTTCGCAGTAGGCGAAGAAACCCGATACAGCATATCAGAATCACAAAACTTATCTTCTAACTTCTACGGTGTTTTTTCTCGTCATCCATCCAATGCAGGTGGTTTAACAACTTCGCCTATTCTAAGCGGCGTATCCGAGCAGCCTACATCGGGTAACTTCTTAATGGTTGATGAGCTTGAATCGAACTATGGTGCTGTTATTCGTTTAGATGGCAATGTGATTGGCTCCACTGGTGCAACTAACATTAATGGTTTCGATGTGGAGTGGGGATCTTGGGATTCTAGTAGTGTGGCGACAAGGTTTGATCAAGCCGCTGCCGTTGATTCTAATACCTATACTTGGATCACTTTCGAATCGGTACCTGCTAATGTGATGGATAATACCTCTGGAACCTATAGCTTTAGTGTCCCCAATGCGTTTTATGGTTGGCAAAATGATAGCGGTGGGGGTGGCGAAATTCCTTTGAGCTTTGGTTATGGCTATGTGAATGTTTTCTTGGATGGCGATCCTACGACGGATGATAGCTTCAGTGGTGAAATGGTACTTTTCGGCGACGCCCGATTCGACTTACAATTTAGTGGCACCGCAAAAGGTGATGGTATTACACTGCAATCCTCCAGTGCCTTTTATAATGGCAGTTCTGTTCTGTTAGATTTTAAAGGTGAGTATGTTGGCTCAACCTTAGCGGAAGGATTTGCTGGCGCCTTTAAGATTAATGACGCGATTGACTCGAATCTTTTTGCAAGTGGTGTGTTTGGTTTTGGTAGAGAAGACCGTCTTAGTGATACCGAAATCGCCACCATGAATCTTGCCGGTTTTATGAGTATTGGTGAAACTAACACGGGTAATACGGTAACTTTTGGTGGTATTGCTAGCCAACCTTCTAGTGGTATTTTCGTGTTTCGAGATCAAGATCCTAACAATAGCATTGCCATTAAACCATCCGATCCATCCCCTGAGTTTTATAGCGTAATGGTGGGAACCACGAATGTGGATTGGGGCTATTGGGACGACCTGTCGGGTTCGGTTACCGTGCAGGATAACCCTATTGATACCAGCAGTTCTGCCTCCTTAACGGACCCGGTATCATGGGTTGTCGCTAATGTCAGCGATCCCGCAGATATACCTACCACTGGTGTTACTCTTTATAACAAATTCGCTGCGGCTAATGCGCTAGTGGGGTCCTCAAACGGTATGCCATTTAATACACCTATTGATGGTGACATTACAGTGCAAATTGACTTTGCTTCGCAAAGCTTCACATCCCAACTTAATGTTTCGGCTTCGGTCGACACTTGGAGTATGAATTATAATGGCGCAGTTTCAGGGGCTACTTTTAGTGGCTCTGGAACCGGTTTTTATAACAGCGTCCAGGCCGCCAGTGGCAGTATTAATGGTGCAATGGTTGGAACTGGTTCAGGTGGTTCGGGCCCCGAAGGTGTAATTGGTGCATTTAAAAATCATGTTGATGCAGATCACTCTATACATTCATCCGGTGTGTTTGTATTAGAGCAATAGGTATTATAGAGTTTTGGCTTTTCGTCGCTGCATTAGAAGTTAGGGAGTGTCCGCTTGGTAGATACTGAGCCAACCTCACAGCAGTTTTATCGCGATAAATATCGAGTACGGTTCGTACCTGATATTGAAGCTCGCTATCATCGAGTCTCCGCTAGAAAGCAGAAGCGTTACACCAAATTACTTCTAACGATTCTTATCATTCTTTACGTACTGTTTGGCGCATGTGATTACTATGTGTTGGGCGATGATGTGCTAGCTGTTTGGGCGGTTCGTTATCTGCTGGGTCTGCCAGCCTTGTTAGTGTGCTATGCAGTGTTAAAAACCCGTTGGGTAGATCATTATTATCAGTGGTTTCTGGTGGCTGCGATTTCATTGATTGTGCTCACCACCTACCTGATGGTGTGCATGGTATCTGGAGCTGCTTATCATCTATATACGTCTAGTATTCTTGCCATGGTCATGGGGGGGTTATCGCTGACGCGAATTGGATTCGTTGGGGCGAGTATCACAGGCGTCATCTACATCGTGAGCTCCTTCCTTGTGCAGTACTACCTTAACGGTATTGATCCGGTTGCCGCATTTTATATTCTACTGGGCATGTGGGCCGTCTTGTTTTGTGTCGTCTCTGCCTTTTCTTACGAGCGTGCGAGCCGCAATGAGTTCCTTCAGAAAGTATTAATTCAGCGCAAGAATCATCAGCTGAAGAAAGCGAATGAACGCCTAAAAACCTTGGTTGATGAGGATGGGTTGACCGGTATTTCAAACCGTCGTCACTTTGATCATGTACTTGATGATGAGTGGCGTCGTGCTAAGCGTCGTCGCTATCCGTTGGCATTGCTAATGGTCGATATAGACTTCTTTAAAGCTTACAACGACAGTGTCGGTCATGTGAAAGGCGATGAATGCTTGCGCGAAGTGGCGCAATGTCTTTCCAGCCATGCTCGCCGACCAGGGGATTTAGTAGCACGATATGGCGGTGAAGAATTTAGTGTGATTTTGCCCGCGCTGGATCTTAAGGAAGCTGAAGTGGTGGCCCAGTATTTATGTGATCAAGTTAGAGCCTTGGGCATTGATCACCCGGATTCAGATATCGCTGGTGTGGTCACCGTCAGCGTGGGCGTATCAGCGCAAACACCCAATCAGCATAACGAGCGCGGTGATCTGATTAAGCTGGCAGATGACGCGCTCTACCTTGCCAAGAAGAATGGCCGAAATCGAGTCGAAGTGGAAACGGGTGAAAATACTCCAGATGAGTGATTAAACCCTGATCTGCCTGTGTTATTTTTTGATGATGAGATGGTTGTTGCCTAGTTTGCTTTGGTTCTTGGTTGCTAATCATGGTAGATCTTCATAGTAATTTAGCGGTGAACTTGGTATAAGCCTTGTAGCTTTTGGGGTGAATGCGAGCACATGCTATGCCTGCGGTAGAGAATAAAAAATATTTTCAAATAGTGGATCAACTGGCTGCACTTCGGTCTGCCCCGCCATTTGGTTTGCCCTTTAAACCTGCCTTGGAGCAGGAGTTTCAGCAATCCCACGGTGTGTGGTATCGCGAAACCATCAAAGCGGCTGCTTTGATCGCTGCTGTGCTATTAGGTGTAGGGCATGTCATACAATCGTTTGCGGGCGTTTGGGTGAATCCCTATGCCGAAGCCGCGCGCTTTGTCGCCATGGCGTTGTTAATGGTTACTTGCCTTTATGTTTCCCGGGCCAAGGTGCTGACACATCAAAACACCTTAGTATTTATCAATGGTATTATTTCCACAGCGGCCATTATTGCGTTATGCATGTCATATCCCACGCCATACAAACATATCTTTTACGCTGCCTTGGTGTTTGTGCAGGTATTTATGTTTGGCTATATCCGAATTCCATTTAATCAATCCTTCTTTTCCGCGGTATTAATCGTGATCATGGCAAATGTTGGTATGTATGCCGACAAAACACCGATCGGAGAATGGTTCTTCCTGGATTTTATTATTGTTGCGGGGACTGTGTTGGCTCTAATGATGTGTTACCGCCAAGAAAAAAATGCTCGCGAGCACTTTTTAAAATCCATGTTAATTTCTATGGAACGCGACGAGCTGAAGCGTAGCCATCAAAAGCTTGAGGAAAAACTATCAACCGATCCGGTCACTCATTTATTGAATCGCAGAGCCTTTGAACATGCGCTTTTGGATGAGTGGAATACAGCTTTTCAGAATCAGCGAAAATCTCATTTAGTGGCTATTAATATTGCCAATCTAAAACGATTCAATGAGATTAAAGGTACTGAAGCGGGAGATACGTTACTGCGGGCCATTGCTAGACAGGTTAATCAAATCATGGTCGAAGCAGGGGATGCAGCAGCAAGAATATCTGGGGCCAGCTTTTGTATTTTGATCAGTAATTGCAGTGCCAGCGAGCTGACCAGACGGGTGACTCGCTTACACAACAGTTTGTTAAATCTAAGTTGCCTTCAAGACGAGCGATTGCCCCACGAAAATGTGCAGCTGGAATTGGGTGTGTTAACCATTGAGCCGTCGCCTGAGAAAGACTCCCGAGATGCCATTATTGAAACTTTTAAAGATCTCCAACCAGTGAAGCCTCATTCCATCGTTAGTCAGCGGGTCGCGGTATAGAACCAACCATGGATGAGCAAATTGAGGCTGTCGCTAACTTAGTGAAGGATGCTGAACGCATCTTAGTGATCACCGGGGCGGGCATTTCCGCTGAATCCGGCCTACCGACTTATCGCGGTATTGGCGGTTTGTACAACGAGCAGCATACCGAACACAATATACCGATTGAGCAAGCCCTAAGTGGCATGATGATGGCTTCCCGACCTGATATTACATGGCAATACCTACATCAAGTGGAAAGTGCTTGCCGTGGTGCTGGCTTCAATAGAGCTCATGAAATTCTTGCCAAGCTCGAAGTTGTGAAGCCCGAGACGTGGGTGTTGACGCAAAATATCGATGGCTTTCATCAAAAAGCGGGTTCCACTAATGTGGTCGAAATCCACGGAACCGTGAGTAAACTTTATTGCACTCAATGCAATCATCAAGAAACTGTGGAAGATTATTCGCACTTGCAGCTTCCTCCCAGCTGCGATCACTGTGGCGGTTTAGTGCGTCCCGACGTGGTATTGTTCGGTGAAATGCTGCCGGTGTCAGCGATTAATATTCTTCAAGCCCAGTTGAGCCAAGGCTTTGATTTAGTGCTTAGCATTGGCACCACAAGTGTATTTCCCTATATCGCTCAACCCATATTTGACGCGAAATTTTGGGGTGCTAAATCGGTAGAGATTAACCCGGGTGATACTGAAGTGAGTGCGTTTGTCGATTATAAATTATCGATGGGCGCAGTCGACGCGCTTTCTGCTATTTGGGCGTTATGTGAATAGCGTCGGAAAATTTATCTTGTTCCTCAGCTAGTTTTGTTGCTAAATAAATCCCAGCAAAGGCCAGTATTAGAAGGAGTTTGGCTGATAGCTGGCAGCAATATTTATTATTCAATCGTTCTATGAATCCGTTGGGATTCATATCAAATATATTCAATCTGCCACTCTAATTAATAACTATTCATTTAAGGAAAATAAAAATGGAATCTAAGGGTGTGCGTTGATTTTTTTCTGCTACGTTGATAGCGACTTCTATTGTCGGGTGCGGTGGTGTTGGTTCTGACTATGATTGGCGAGTTAAGTTATTTGATGGTGCTGATGATGATTTTATTGAATCGGTTGGTCGCTTGGGAGCGATTATGCGGAGAATTCGGCTTTTGCGGTATCGTACCTATCGTGACGGAATCTTGTGATATTGCTAAATACTCAGCAGTTGAGTAGTCATCCATGCTATTTTAAGTGACTAATCATCACAATTGATTGCAGCTGCGTGTAAATATTTATACAGTATTTAAAGCGCAGCATTCCAGATACACGATTAAAGAGGGGCGGGGCATGTCATCATTTGAGTCACATACAACAGATAATGATCTTGATGAGATGCTCCGTGGCCCCGTGGTTGTTTTTGATGGTGTCTGTAATCTTTGCGAAGACTCTGTTGCCTTTATTATTGCTAGGGATCCACAAGCCAAATTTAAGTTTGTATCGGCGCAATCAGCAATTGGTAAACAGCTTCAGGAACGGCTGGGTATTGATGCCATAAGAGACGAAACGGTTATCCTGATAAAAGAGGGTGAGGTTTTTACTCATAGCGATGCTGGTTTAGAAATCTCAAAGGATTTGAAGGGGCCGGTGCGGTTCCTCCATCACGCAAAAATAGTTCCTTCCCCAATACGTAATACAGTCTATAAGACGATTGCTAAAAACAGATACAAATGGTTCGGCAAAAAAGCACAATGCATGTTGCCGAGCCCTGATATCAAGGCTCGTTTTCTTTAGAAGCTAGTTTGGTTTAAAAACCTAGTAAGACTTAGGCAAACCAATGACGTGTTCAGCAATATAGTTAAGTATCATTTCATTGTTGATAGGGGCAATGCGAATGACACGACTAATACGCCAAAGGGCTAACATGCCGGTGTCTTCATCCATGCCCGAGCCACCATGAAATTGAATCGCAGCGTCGCACATATTGTTAACAGCAGTAGAGGTTAAATATTTGGCCATGTTTGAGGCTGGCCCCGCTTCCATACCGCTATCGAATAACTGAACCCCGTGATAAATCATTAATCTAGCTGCATCGGTTTCAGCTTTTGCTTTCGCAAGTGGATGCTGCACGGCTTGGTAAGAGGCAATTGCATTTTCGCCAAACAGCTTCCGTTCATTGGTGTAGGCGGTGGTCGCTTTAAGTGCCAGATCAGAATAACCGATAGCCCATGCGGAAATCATTAAACGCTCGGCATTCAGGCCCTCGAACATGTACTTGCCACCTTTGCCTTCTTCACCCACTAAGGCATCCGCAGGCATTTCCACATTGTCGAAAAATACATTGAACTGTTTTTCACCGGCCGCAATATCGATATTCATTGGATGCATAGTGACCCCAGGACTCTTCATATCCACAACAAAGATGGATAAAGCGCCAGGCGATTCAAGATCAGTTTTAGCGATTAAAAAACCATAGTCGGAATTATGGGCTTCCGTAATATAGGTTTTTTGCCCATTTAAAATCCATTTGTCACCTTGCTTGGTAGCCCTGGTTTTTATATTGAAAGTATTGGTGCCGGCATCGGGTTCCGTTGCCAGGATACAGAAGGCCTTTTCACCAGAAATAGTCGGCAACGCATATTTAGCTTTCTGTTCATCGGTACCGTACTTCAATAATGGCGCACGACAAAAACTCGTCAACACGGATGCAAACGATGTCAGGCCTGCCTGAGAGAATACGTCCGTTGCGAGAACTTGCCCCATCAGGCCGCCGCCCATGCCGCCGTATTGTTCATCCACGCCTAAACCCATCAATCCAGAGCTATTAATGGCGTCGTTGACTTCATCGTTGAGTGTTCGATCCCCTTTGATTTTTTGTCGCCAGGCATCTTCCGGGAATTGTTTGATAATGCTTTCGGCGGTCTCGATGACGCCGAGATATAAATCTAAGTGCTCGTGTTGGGGGCAAATGCTTTGTAGAAAGGAACGCATGATTGGGCCTCGTTATTGTTATTCTCTATGATCTCATTATAGAAAGCGGGCTATGCCTAAATGAAGGTTCATAATTTGAATTCTCAATGCGAAACTTGCCATGTGACTGTGTAGCCGAGGCCTTGAGGTGTGAGCTGTTTTGGCTGGTCTAGCGGGTTCCAGGGATGGACCTACCATGATCCAAGAGAATCATATAAGCTTGCTGTTTATCGATATAGCCATCAAAGCGCTCATATAAACTCGAGAGGACATTAAAGCAGTTATGGAACTTAATGAGGATCTCATTTCATTACTACGAAGTCCGAAAAGCGGCCAGCCGTTGGCAGCTAGCAGCAAAGAATTAATCAGCGCAGATGGCAGTGAACATTATCCCTTAGTTGATGGCATTCCTTGGTTACTACCCGAACCGGGTAACTCGCTGCTTGATTGGGGGGCTAAGATTCATCACCTTAACCAAGTTTTTGCTTCAGAAGCGACTCAGTTAGAAAAACAACTGATCAAGTCACCTACACTGATTCGACAGCGTCGTGAAGCACTGATTAAGGGCAAACGAGATTTCGTTACTGCAGTTAATCAGCTGATTAAACCCCTTGGCTCCATCCAGCTGCCCACGACAGCAGTGTATGATTCTTTGCGAGGCAAAGCGCCAGCTACCCAGAATCTTTTAAGTTATGAAGCGAATCTCTATCGAGATTGG
>JAKSAW010000905.1 GCA_022361455.1 Pseudomonadales bacterium
TATGAGTGGTCACCTTTGTAAACTCAAAACCCATCCTCACAAAATAAAGACTACAAAGGTAGAACCATGGGTATTAAAGTTTTCGGTGCCGCGCTTTCTCCGTTCGTTCGCAAAGTTCGCGTTGCGGTAAAAGAGAAAAATTTGGACTATGAGCATGTACATGTAGATCCTTTCAAAAAAAGACCAGACGACTATGACGAGCTTAGCCCCTTCGGACGTATCCCAGCCTTTCAAGATGGAGAGCACAAGATGGCTGATTCCGGCGTTATCTGCACTTATCTCGAAGGAAAATACCCAGAACCCGCTCTTTACCCAACAGATCCTTATGAGAAAGCTCAATGCCTTTGGTTTGAGAAATTTGGTGATTATGAGCTAGCACCACTAGCAACTTTTGGCGTGTTTCGTAACCGCGTCGTCATGCGCTTAATGGGTAACAACTGCGATGAAGACAAGGTCAATGAAGTACTAGATTCAAAGCTGCCACCTTTGCTTGATTATCTTGAAGCGCAAATCGGCGATAATGAGTTTATTGTTGGCGGCCAGTTCACTGTTGCCGATATTGCGATAGCAACTCATTTTGTGAATATGAGTTTGGGTGGTGAGACAATTGATGCGTCTCGCTGGCCAAAATCAGCTAAATATGTCGATGGTATATTAGCTAGACCAACGTTCGCTAAACTGTCAGAGGCTGAACACGGCTTCGTAAAGAAGTATTTAGGTTAGCTTAGACATTAGTTTTCTGAGGTGAGCGCCAACAAGGCTTTTAGTTCGCTTTGCAAAGGACCAATTTTGTCCAAGGGCATATTGCTCTGACAAAGCAAATCCATAGGAATTTGTTTGGCGCGCTCCTTTAAATCAATACCTGCGTCCGTTAGTGTTACCAAAACTTCCCTCTCATCCAACTGAGAACGAACTCGAGTAAGCAGCCCTTGGCTTTCCATGCGTTTTAATAAAGGCGTCAGGGTGCCCGTATCCAAATACAGTCGCTCACCCAAGTACTTTATGCTCACGCCTTTTTGCTCTTTGCTTTCACTGCTGTCAGCCCTCTGGGCTTCCCATAATAGCAACATGACTAAATATTGCGGATAGGTTAGCCCGAGAGGTTTTAATAGCGGCCGATAAAGGCTGGTGATCTTGCGGGACAAGGCATACAAAACAAAGCAGAATTGATTATCCAGCTTTAGAGTTTCGTCGAAATTCACCAGATTGAACAAACTTATTACCTCTATTGCGCTACTAGAATAACAACCATTTAAACAATGAATTAAAAAGCTAGGCTAAAAGTGACTTCACATGCTTTTCAATTTTTTCAGGGGTATCGGTTGGTGAAAAACGCTTTACCACATTGCCATCTCCGTCCACCAAGAACTTAGTAAAGTTCCACTTAATTGCGCCACTACCAAGAAGTCCTGGCGCTTCTTTCTTTAGGTAATCATATAGAGGATGTGTATTAGGTCCGTTTACTTCAACCTTCTCAAACAAAGGAAAAGTAACGCCGAAATTCAACTCACAGAACTCGCTAATATCATCAGAATTACCTGGTTCTTGCTTGCCAAACTGGTTACAGGGAAAGCCAAGGATTTCTAAGCCCTTGTCCTGATAATTCTTGTAAAGGGATTCCAAGCCCTTGTACTGGGGGGTGAAGCCACACTTGCTGGCGGTATTAACTATTAACAGCACCTTGCCTTTGTAATCACTCAAAGGAACATCTTCACCTTTAATATTTTTTCCTGAAAACTCATAAATATCGGTCATCCTGAAACTCCCATTCAATTAAATTCGATCAACTCTCGAAATAAACAAACCGTAAAAAACACTCATAAAAACACATAAGCAACTATATGAATCACACCGGTAACGAATTCAGACACATCATACCAAATTATATATTGTGCACAATATAATTTCGCAAAATATATAATTTAATAATTGCTAGTTTATTCACAGAAGCTGTGGATAACTTTGTGGGTAATGTATGTAAAGGTTTGTAAATCCGACTTGAACGGTGGCTTCCAGCAAAGCGGTCAATTTTTGATCGCACGCTTTCTTGTTAAGAATCAGCCATTTAGAGCACCCTAAAGGTCACGTTATATGTCATACAGGTTTTATGGGTGTTTCACGGGTAGCAGTTACTAACTGTGCACAAAATAAAAGCGAAAACCTTTGGGCAACTGCGCAATTTGCATACAAAGCTGTCTAACGGTATTGACAATCATCCTCACTCATCGCTTTTGGTTATATAACATCACATGCTTAAAGGTGGCATGTTAATAACTTTATGACAGTTTAGTTAATCATCTTTAGTAAATGCTAAAGAGGCTGAGTTGATACAGTAGCGAAGCCCGGTTGGAGGTGGCCCATCGGGAAATACGTGCCCCAAATGGGCATCGCAGCGACCACAGACCACTTCAGTTCGAACCATCCCATGAGAATGATCTTGATGCTCAATAACAGCCTCTTTCGCAACGGGCTCCCAGTAACTGGGCCAGCCAGATCCAGAATCATATTTGCTTGTAGATGAAAATAGCGGCTGACCACAGCAAACACATGTGTAAATCCCAACTTCTTTGTGGTTCCAGTATTTGCCTGTAAATGCCCGTTCAGTGCCAGAGCATCGAGAAACTGCGTATTGTTCTTCGGTTAGTTGCTCTTGCCATTGCGCATCTGTTTTTGAAACTTTATTTGCCCCTTCGGAAGGGTTTTGTTGATCGCTCATGCTGAACACCTCATTTTTTGCGTTAATACCAATCTACACAGCAATTTACGCTGTATTGCTAAGCCCTGTTTGAGCTAGAATGGCCGGTCCCCAAAAGTGCTATGCTGACTATTGGGATTGTAAATAAAGTCAATTTTTTTGCCAGAAGTGTTTAAGGCAGGTTTAGTCATGGATCCGATAGTAAAGTCAGAAAAGTTAGAAGGTGTGTGTTATGACATTCGGGGCCCTGTTCTGAATGAAGCAAAGCGCCTTGAAGAAGAAGGTCACCGCATTATTAAATTGAATATCGGCAATCCAGCGCCGTTCGATTTAAATGCACCCGAAGAAATCGTCCAAGATGTAATTCATAACCTTCCTCAAGCCTCTGGCTATTGTGATTCAAAAGGATTGTTTAGCGCACGCAAAGCAGTTATGCAGTATTGCCA
>JAKSAW010000906.1 GCA_022361455.1 Pseudomonadales bacterium
CTCCTGGATGCCTACAATCCAGCCTTTAAAATTATAGTCACCATAAATGCGTTTGTTTTTCCGCCGCTTTTGAGTTCAGGGTCTTATCGGTATGTTATCAAATTCCAATATGTTTGTCAATTTTGCCGGGAAGAGTTCCGGGAATTCCCAATTTGCTTAAATGAAGTTCTTACGATGCTGCCGGTTTGATCGCCGGGCATGGGCGAAGACTGCCCCGGAACGAATTACCCAATCCATAACCATGCTTCCATAATGAGAATTGCGGGTGGGGACACCAGGGCTGCGTCGTTATTTTTTTAAAGTAATTCCAGAAGGCCCTCCGCCGCCGCGGATGGCTTTTTTTTCGTTTTTCTGTTATACTTCTCCCCATGAGTGGTTCAAATGTATTTTCTAATTTGGTAGTGAGGCCAGTTCGTCAAGAGGAATTGTTCCGTTGGAATTCTTATATGCAAGGGTATCATTACCTTGGTTTAAGGTGGATCGGAGGGCAATCGCTTCGCTACATTGCCCTTTTAGATGGCGATTGGGTAGCCTTATTAGGCTGGGGCTCAGCTTCGAAGAACTGTGGTGTTCGTGACGCTCATATTGGTTGGAGCGGTGAAAAAAAGTACAAGAGATTATTGTTTATCGCGAATAACATGCGCTTTCTTATCTTACCGTGGATCAGGCAAAAAAATCTTGCCAGCAAGATTCTTTCTCTGAATTTGAAAAGGCTTTCGTCTGACTATCAAAGAGTATATGGTCATCCCGTGTATGTAGCCGAGACGTTTGTAGACGAATCTCGTTATAAGGGGACTTGTTATAAAGCGTCCAATTGGGTTCATGTGGGTTATACCAAAGGTTACTCAAGAAGCAACAGCCGCTATTTTTATCATGGCGGTGTCAAAGCGGTTTATCTTTATAGTCTTTCTAAAAGGGGGTGTGAGATATTGTCGGGTGATTTAATTCCTTATGATGTGTTGTTAATAAAGGAGAAGAGGAGATTATCAACGATGATTAAATTCCCTATCGAGAAGTTATTATGTCGAATCCAAGAGATTACAGACCCCCGAAGTTCACATGGGAAACGGCATACTTTAGAAACAGTATTGTCCATAGTGGTTTGTGCAGTTTTATGTGGCTGCAAGAGCTACCGTGCCATTGGCAGTTGGTCTCAAAGCCTTTGTAAGGAAGAATTAATCCGTTTTGGCAGTACTCGTGACAGGGGGCCAAGTGAACCGGCAATCCGGCGGTTGATTCAACGGATAGATGGGGATAAATTCGATAAAGAAATCGGTAATTGGCTTTTGGAACAAAGACTGATTGAATCTCCAGATGGTCTGAAGGGCTGTGGTATTGCCATAGACGGTAAAACGGTTCGTGGTAGTCATAAAGGTGGTGGAAAAGGCGTTCATCTTTTAAGTGCCGTAATACATAAAGAAGGAGTGATATTTGCCCAGGAAGAGGTAGATGAGAAAACCAATGAAATAAAGCATGTGAAACCTTTATTTGAGAAAGTAAACATAGAAGGAGCAGTTGTAACTGCCGATGCGTTGCACACCCAAAAAGATATTGTCAATTACCTGGTTAATGAAAAAAAAGCAGACTTCCTTTTTACTGTCAAAGATAATCAACCCACTCTTTTGGAAGATATTAAAAGCCTTGAATTAAAAAAAACTCCAAACCGGATCACATAACCACTGATAAAGGGCACGGACGTATAGAGATTCGCCGTATTTGGGTCAGTAATGAACCCGAAACATATGATTGTTGTGATTTCCCCAAAACGAAGCAATTTTTTATTGTGGAGCGCCAGATAGAGCGTCGTCATCGTGGCAATGTGACCAATTCTGTAGAAACTGCTTATGGAGTTACCAGTCTCAAAGAAGAACAGGCCGACGCCCAACGTATACTTGAGTTGAACCGGGGACACTGGGAAATAGAGAATAGAGTTCATTGGGTCAGAGATGTCACATACGATGAAGATCGCTGCCGCATTCGCACCGCCAATGCTCCCAGGGTGATGGCCACAATCAGGAATTTAGCCATGACAATTGCACGAATGATGGGCTTTCGATACATCCCTGATGCACACAGGGCTTTTACTTTTTGCAGAAGAAGAAAAGACGTTTTAGAAATGTGGGGAATTTGGTAAGACCAGCCTTTGATGACATGAAAATTAAATACTTACTTTTAACTGATTATCTCTGGATTAATTTCATGATCCATTTAAAGCACCCAAGACAATACCCCAGACTCAACAAACCAAAAAGAAAAATATGACCTTTTTCGACTATCCCAACACAAACAAAGAAACGATTACAAAAATAAAAAAATACTTCATTGGCATAGCAGGAAAAGAAAATGAAAATGACGCACCCTTGCCCGAGACGTAGACCTGCTTGCCAGGGGTTATTTTAATGGCAGTGCTGATTTTCGTGAACAATTAAAAAACGGAGATATCGACTGGGTTCTAAGTCATCTCAAAGAGAAAGATAAG
>JAKSAW010000907.1 GCA_022361455.1 Pseudomonadales bacterium
ATTGCCCCAGAAATCTTTCAGGTCCATTCCATGTCCAACTGATTATATTTTCAGGCTTATCGGCTTCTTAATAGAGCCATTCCCCTTCTGGCTCATGGAATGTTCACTCATTAGTAGTAAAAAGTCAATAGTATAGAGTAATTTTTTTTATTTTTTTCGACAAAGCCTTTCAGAATCAATGTGGTAAAAGAGCTTGCACTATAGACTTCTCTGCTGCTTGGAGCTAATTGGTGCTGCTCCAGACACTCATCCGGTTCAAGATGATTATCTTCAATGTTGCGCTTGGTAATCATCCCTGGCATTGCCCCAGAAATCTTTCAGGTCCATTCCATGTCCAACTGATTATATTTTCAGGCTTATCGGCTTCTTAATAGAGCCATTCCCCTTCTGGCTCATGGAATGTTCAACACTTTTATCCAATTGTTTTTTTTATTGTGTTTATGTTAAAATACCTCCATCTTAGAAAGTAGCTGTGGCAGTTATCCATTCAGGCGCTTGGCTTTCGATCCAGTCCCCTTTTTGGGCTTACTGCCACAGCCTTTGTCTGTCTTAATTTTTATATTGTTAAATATGCGATTGACATCATAATCGACATCATTTTTCATGATATAATAGCAGGCTCTTGCAAGCTTACTGGCCAGGGCTTTTGTGGCCACAACATTGAGCTTACTCTGCTTGCGTTTTTTTTCATAAAATGCTTTTGCGTAAGGACATTTGCCAATTGAGAAATTGGCGGCTTCAACAAAAGCCCATGCCAGGTAAGCATTGCCGCTTTTGCGGTTTTTTTCTCCCTTCTTTTTTCCGTTGGAGGTTTGTCTGCTACCGGTTCCACGGCAATATGAGACAAAATCTCCCCGATGAGCAAAACGGCGGATATCCCCTGTTTCTAAGGATATGGTTAATGCCAGTATCTTACCAATTCCATGAACGGTTTGTAAACGCTGGTAGTAGGGATCGGACTGATGAACCATCAGCACTATCTTCTCAACCTGGGAAATTTGTGTGTTTAAGAATTTAATACACTGTAAGCTGGACCGAGCTGAGATGTAGGTGGTCTCATCTTTAAAGATTTCCTGCAATTGCGCAACCGTTAGTTTCTCAAGCTGTTTACCCTCCATATAAACACCGGTGTACCGATTGTATAAGCTGCCAAGGCTTAATACAAAGCTGGTCCGCTTTCGCACCAGGATACTCCGTTTACGCAATAAATCACGAAGACCACGACTGGCCTTAGGGTAGATATACCCTTGGGGAAGATTATTCATCCGAAGCAAGTGGGCCAGATGAAATGAATCATCATAGTCATTGGTGTGCTTCTTGCCACGAGGACCTTCAATATGCCCCGGATGGGCAAGATGCACTTTAAAACCCGATTCCATCAGGCCATCTACAAGCCAATACCAATTGTAGGTGGATTCAACAACTACACCTTCCAGGCTTTCCTTGAAGGGACTCAACAGCTCCACAATTAAAGACAGGTCGTTGCTTACCTTACGCTTCAATACACGTTCCTCTTCTTCATTGATTATTACTATCACTGTGTTGTTGGAATGAAGATCCAACCCTGCATAATGTTTCATTTGATTCCTCCAAATTTTCTGCCTCTTAAAAAAAATCTGTGGGTGAATTCACCTGAAAAGCAAATGAAAACTTTTACCGATCAATAGTTCCAACTGATTACAGGAACAAATAAATTTGATCTCAAATTTACTTGGCTTCATTGGGGCTTAACTGGTATTGATTTCGGGTTCAGCAATCTGTCAAATGTTGGTATTGACAGATTGAGGGTTCCGAAATATTATTTCAAGACCACCAATAAGCCCAATAAGCATCCACCATACCCACTGTTTTCTTTCAGAGTCATTATTCTTTTGATTTTAACTCCTATTAGGATAAAAGGTCAATTGGAAAGACTAATAAAACAATAAGCATATACCACAGAACCTTCACGCAAGATATCTGCACAAGATGATCAACTGGTTAGTCAAAGAACATTAAATACTACTATATGATTATCAGGTGAAAAAAATAACAGCTTGCTCGCACAACCAAACGTTTCGTTACAGCACCCTCAGCTTCGTTTCCAGACTGAAAAATTTCATTAAGTTAAGCATCGTAGAAATATAAAATCCGGCCTGTCCCCTTTTTTACCCTTTTTTATTCCGGGTTTCGGGTAGATCTGTTAGAAGGAGTGATGACATGAGTTTCCTGCATCTGATTATTGACGAAAAAAACCTTCGGGTTTATAATAAAACAGCAC